>JAYVZS010000001.1:0-7352 GCA_043783155.1 Bacteroidota bacterium
CAGATCCCGATACGCTTCGCTACCGGGATCAATTCGACTTAATCGTTTCAGTGCACCGCCTGCGGCGGTTTCTAAAACGATAGTCTCATTGATTTAAAAGTGAAATATCATTGCATAATATATTCTCATTTCGAACAATTACATTGCGTTTATTGGAAATAAAAATTAGATTTGTTCGGATAACTAATGCTATGCGCCACCATTAAGGTTACAACAATTTGTTAGTCACTACAAAAAAACGCGAAAGAAATAGCCGAACGAAATCTTCACAATTAAATTTCAGAACTGATTTGACAAGCCCTATTAATTCCTATTTGAATGAAAGTTATTCAATTAATATTTATTATTATTTTTTGTTCCTGTTCCGGAGACGCTCAACGCGAACTTGTTGGAACATGGAAAGTAAAGAATTATAATCTTTGGGAAAAAGGCATTGCTTTCTTAAAAGGTGTCAGATTTTTAGAAGGTGGTCATGAGCTTACTTTAAACGGTGACTCCAGTTATAGAGAACAAAGCTGTGGAACAATTACTATCGGCAGTTGGGTGCACAAGGGAGATTCGATAATTCTTAACGGTGACAAAATGTGGTATCGAAATGCAAAATGGTATATCGAAAACAGAAACAATAGTTATGATTCAATAATTGGAATTTATTCTCATTCAAGAACAGCATTTGTTATAGAGAAAAATAAACTCGTCAAAATTTCCAATAAAAATAGTTACAGTGTTCCACCAGATGGTTCAAAAAAATTAATGAAAGGATATTCCTTGACGATACTTAAATAACAATCGAATAAATATTTTTCCTCAATTAGAAGGGTGCAACTCCGAAGTCGGGGGAGCGCATAACATTAAGAGAAAAATATTTTTTTGAAGGGTAGCAAAAGTTAGTGCCTTGCATGGAAGTAAATATGATTGATTCTTGAAAAAATTGCAACTGAGGAATAAGGAATGTTAGAGAATTTATTGTTGCAATTTTTTTATGTGAGCAGTGGTCTTTCTAATCCCTTCAAAAAATTCTTTCTTTAATTCCTACAAGGTTATGCGCAACTCTTGGAGACACTGCTAACTTGAAACTGACCGCAAGAAAAGAACACCATGACACTAACAGTGGAACAATACAAAGACTCTATTACAAATGCTCTTTCTGAAAATCAGATTGAGTTGCTTAAAGTGCTTTACAACTTTCCGAATTCAACTGCATCCGCAAAAGATTTAGCATCCGCATTAGGTTTTAAAAGCTTCCATGCTACTAATAGCCAAGTAGAGCAAATCGGTAAAATAATTGCAAAGCATTTAGGAGTTGAACCCAATCTCTATTGGGATGGAAGAGAGGAACGACCTGCATATTTCTTATTTGTTGGACCTAACGCTTTTGAACAGGGAAAGATAAGGGGGACAGAAGATGGTTGGGAAATGGTTGAGAATTTACGCAAAGCAATTGAGAGTTTACAACCGACAACCACAAGCAACTCTTATTTGTTTGTTTGGAATCCTAAACGTTGGGATTGGGAAAATCTTGAAGATGATATTGAACAAGTTGAGCTAACAGGCAAAACAAAAAACCGTTGGAGTTGCGGAAACACTAAATCAATTCAAGTAGGTGACAGAATTTTTCTTGTAAAACTTGGAACAGAACCCAAAGGTATTATTGCGGCAGGGTTTGCAACAACAACGCCTTTTGAAGAAAAACATTGGACAGGCGAAAATCGTCAAGCACTTTACATAGACATTGATTTTGATGTTTTGCTCAATTCTGAAAAAGAACCAATTCTTACACTGGACATTTTAAAAACTGGAAACCTTGCAAAACAATATTCGTGGACACCACAAGCATCAGGAATTTCAATCCTACCAGAAATTGTTGACGAACTTGAGGCAGTTTGGTTTGACTTCTTGCGAACACACAACATAAGGCGCAATCCATTCATTCCTACAATTGACAACTCCAAAAAAACATTTATAGAGGGAACAGTTAATCAAGTTTTACAGACGAGATATGAAAGAAATCCATACGCAAGGAAAGCATGTGTAACTCACTATGGTTATTCATGTAAGGTGTGCGACTTCAACTTTGAAAAGCATTATGGACACCTTGGGAAAAATTTTATTCATGTTCATCACTTAATACAAGTGGCAATAGTTGGCAAGACCTATGAAGTTGACCCAATAAAAGATTTGCGACCTGTTTGCCCAAACTGCCATTCAATGCTTCACAAACAAACCCCCCCATTGACTATTGAAGAACTTATATCTTTACTTGGATGAAACGACCATCTAACAACCAGTGGTGCGAACCTCAAACACTGGTGCTTCGACCGAACAGCAGGGCCGCACATAATCGAGTAGGTGGCCATTAGCAGAATTACCCACGATGCGCCTCTCCCACCATCCAGCAATTCTGCGGGACGGTTCATTAAGTTGTGGAGCTACTTTAAAATAGTGTTCGAGCATGGATTCATAACTACGATTCTGTAATATTGTTAACATAATCGGGGCAAGCAAAACAGGATTTTGAGCTACAGCCTATCCTCCCATTCGCCTTCAACTCCACTTCCCGGCTTGTCTGTATGAAATTCCTAATCTGATTAAATTCTTATGTTTTCTTTCAGGATTTTTTTTCCGCATGAGCGGAACCAAATGCAGGTACTCAATTGGTTTCGTAACCAACTGTTGGGTGTCTTTGTGTTTCCAGATTGAAACTCGAATCCTGATCAATAGCCCTGACAGTAGCGGAAAGCCTCCCGCTTTTCGTGGGAGCTTGGAGCGAATGGCAGGACAGAAGGTTAATCAAAGTGGTAACGTATCGCTTCAAATAAAAAAATATTTTCAATTAATTTGTCCGAAACAGACATCCATTGCTGAATGCCGGCATTGTTAACGAGCACATTCAGATCATTGTGTTCTTCCGAAATCCAACTAACAATTTTTCCCTTTCATTGCTTTCCAACAAATCACATTGCCTTGTTATAACAAATGGAAGTTTACGTTTTGCTTCATCCAGAACCTCCTGTCGACTTCCGCAAATTATGACCGTATTATTTTCTTTAATGAACCTTTCGGTGAGCCCGAAACCGATACCTGAAGCCCCACCTGTGATGAGAATTTATTGTTTGATATTTTCAAGTGTATTTTTTGTTGAATACACTAAAGTGAAGTAGCACCGAATTTACTTAGCCAGAATTAACTTCACCGCTTTATCAGAAGTTCCCGCTTTGATCCGGCAAAAATAAGTTCCTGGTTTGGTACGGCTTCCATCCCAGGTAAACTTTGAAAAACCTGTTGCTGCTATTCCTTCAAATAAAGTGGTAATTTTTTTTCCGGCTACCGTAACAATCTCCACTTCCACTTTTTCTTTTTCATTCAGAGAAAATCCGATGTTAAAAATTCCATGCGACGGATTCGGATAGACGGATAAATCATTCACAGCATTTTTAATCATCAGTTCCTGTACGGCATCCGGAATCTTGTTAATGTATATCTCAAACACAACCTTATTGGCCCTGCTCATACCTGCCGGATCGAGACCTGCCACGTTCGGCAAATCACTTTGAATGCCGCTTACAATGTAACCCACCTTTGTATTCCCCGAAAGCGCGTTGAGATCAATGATGCCATGGTGCAGCAACGAAACAGAAGTATCAGCAATGAACCTTGCGTTGGAGCCGAGTAGTGAAGGCATGTGAACAGGCAAACTGTATTCCGCTAAATTGCCGAGACTGTCGCGCGAAACTTTGCTGATCGTGTTCACAAACGGAACCAATGTATCTTGCACCAATGCATGTGTGAGTGTGTCGTACGTATATAAACTCATACCTCCAAAGAAAATTGTATGCATGAAATTATTCGCCGAATCATACACCGGCATCGAGGCAGTTTCATATTGATTGAGATTCTGGTTGAATGAACTGTTCACATGCGTAGAAGTATCTCTTATATCGATCGGGCTCAGGTATGGAAGGTTGGCAAACTTCTGAAACACGCCTCCGAATGCGGTAAATCCGTATTCATCATTGGGATAAATCTGTGGAACCAGGTTATAATCGCGACGATGAAAATTATCGGTGTCTTGTACAGTTGAATAATCTGAAATACTCAGCGATGATCCGTTATCATGAATTTTAAACTTCCTGATCTCTGTAGTGTAATGTTGGTTAAATAAAATAGAGCCGATGGTATTGTCATAAATTCCATTGAAGCGCTGCCCAAAAATCAAATAATACGTCGAATCAATTTTTTCCAGGTGTCCGCCCGTAACAGCAAGATTACTATCCGTGACCTGGCGAAAATAAGGAGCAATGTCGGTTCCGTTTATAACGGCACTCATGAGCCCGTTAAGGTCTATAGCAGCAAGTGTTGGAAAAGTTATCCATGAACTAATGCTGTCTTGCCTTCCAAAACCACCGATCATATAAAGCGTACTGCTGTCGCGATAGAACTCCATGTTAGTAGAGAAAATTGATTCAAATAAATCTACCGGCAATGAATCTGCCGCGGCGGACCAACGCAGGTTATTTGACGGATCAATCACAAAGACAGAATCATTTCTTCCATTTGAAGAGAAGGCAATACCGGATTGGAAATTATGAAGCCCTTCACTTCTTCCTCCGATGATGATCCATTTTCCGTTCCACTCAGCAAAAGCGCCTGAATGAACTGGCGGCATTACTGTAATGGAAGACGGCACAATGCTGACAGAAAATTGTTCCTGCGCATACACATCAGTAATAAATGCAAAAAGTAAAATCAGCAGGTGAATTCTTTTCATTACTTCAGTTTCAACTTTCAGCAGGATATTAATTCACAACAAAATTTTTCACAATACTGCCTTTTCCATCGTATATGTTCAGTGAGTAAATACCATTTGAAATTCCGGGAACTGAAAAATTCAACTGGTGCGCTCCCTCAGAAATATGAACATCTTCTTTGTAAACAGGTTGTCCGAGAACATCTGTTACCTCCATGCTCATCACCTCATCTTTCTGGGCATAAAAACGAAGAATAAAATTTCCGGTATTCGGATTCGGGAAAAGCGAAACGTTTACGAGCGAATGATCTGTGACACCTGCACAGATATCCACACGAACACTTTGAGAGGAAGTTTCTGTGCATCCGTTGCCATCAGAATAAGTATAATATATAGTATGTGTTCCTACACCGGCAACAGAAGGATCAAAATTAGTTCCTGATACACCATGCCCGCTGAAAGTTCCGCCAACCGGGCTTGGAGTCAGCGGCACAGCTGAATTGTAAATGCAATAGAGCGTATCCAGTCCGCTGAAACTTACCACGGGCGCAGTCACGAATGAAACATGAACAGTTGAAGAAGTATTTAAACAGGCGCTTGTATCGATAACTGTTACATGGTAATCGCCACCCTGAGTTATAGAAATAGAAGAGGTATCGCCAGCAACCGGTCCGCCACTCCATGACCATACGTAATGAAATCCGTTTCCGTTCGGTGTATGCAATGTTGTGGATAAAGCACCGCAAACGAAAAGTGTATCACGATCAGAAATGTAAGCAACAGGTAAACAGGTTTGTCCCTGGAATCTTAAGATCGTACCGGTTCCTGTTGTTCCTGCTCCGTAATTCGCCACATACAATTCGCCAAAAGCGTCTTCGCCCATGGACGTAAAAGATCCGTTAGCTGAAACAGCAGCACTGTCATAGAAATTATTCCCAACATGTGTGATGGAACGAATACCGATTGCAGAAGTAATGTTATCTGTATAAAAATATTTTCCAAACAGGCCTGAAAACTTAGCGCCACGGTAAACATATCCACCGATAATTGCTTTCATACCGGTAGTATGATTTTTCACTAAGATCGGATCCACCTTATTTGTGATGGTACAATTAGGTGAAGCAGCAGTATTCTGAACCAATCCTTCATAGCAATGCCATCCGTAATTTTCTCCGCCATGACTGGATGAACGCTGATAATCGACTTCTTCCCAATGATCCTGGCCTACGTCGCCGATCCAGATATCACCATTCCATCTGTCAAAACTCCAGCGCCATGGATTGCGCAAACCATACGCCCAGATTTCATCTCGACCGTGAACACCCACAAATGGATTTGTAGAAGGAATTGTATATGCACCTCCACCGCTCACATCAATCCGCATCAGTTTTCCCATCAATGTATCAAGATTCTGTGAACGGTTACCCGGATCATTTTGGGAACCACCATCTCCGGTTCCGATGTATAAATATCCATCAGGACCAAAATTGAGATCACCACCATCGTGATTCAGGTTCCAGTGATAAATGTCAAGCAACACCTGTTCGCTTGAAGATACTGCTGAATCAGGATTTGACGCACTCACGCTGAACCTCGAAACGTGAATACGTCCGGTTGTCTTTTGCGTGTAGTAACAATAAAAATATCCAGTTGTGTGATAGTCGGGAGGAAATGCAAGGCCAAGCAAACCCCGTTCATTGTAAGCGGTTTCAACTTTGGTATGAATATCAAGAAAGATTCCGGGACGATGAGCGCCAGTGGAGTCTATGATCTTGATATAACCAAGACGTTCCACAATAAAGAGACGGCTATCGTCTGCACCTGCATTTTTAATGTCAACTGGTTGTGTAAAACCAGTGGAAAAGGTAACCAGCGAAAGTTGCGAATAGCTCTTTACACTGAAAAGAAGAATAAAAAGGGAAGCGAAGTATAATTTTTTCATGGCGATAAAGGTTTCTGTTTTTTTGTCCGAACAAAATTAGAAATATCCTTTATATCTGAAACAGGAATGGAAATAAAAAAAGCTTAACCATTAACCGGTTAAGCCCTTTTCGCTGAAAGAAGTTAAAGTTGTTTCAGAAGATTGTTTTTACGGCTACGTAAATAACGCCGGCAATGAGAATGACATCCACTACCAATATCATGTAGAGACTGATGGGATGTGAACTCTTTTCATGAGCAGTAGAAAGCCCTTGTGAACCACCGGACGGACTTTCGTCTTCCATGTGATTGTACGTTACGACTGGTTCGTTTTTCATGTTTTTAGTTTTGCTGAATTGTACGGACAAAAAAGGAACCATAATTGACGGTTATGGAATGGAAATTACAGATGAAAGGAATTGACGGAAGTCCAAGATTTTTTTTTTCAAAATCAGGTTTTCAAAAAAAATACAGGATGTTAACAAAGACTAAAGAGGTATCGGCTTCCATGCAAAATAAACAAAGTGTAAGGTTTGATCTGATAACCCGAAAGAAGCAGATTCTGGAACCCGATCATATAAAAGAGCGATATCTTTTTCAGTTTATCAAAAGATGAATTAGTCATAAAACCGTTGGTGATTCTGGAACCTGCCTCCCGCAGGCAGGGAATCCTTTCCGCTAACAG
>JAYVZS010000002.1:0-18621 GCA_043783155.1 Bacteroidota bacterium
GTATGACATAGCGACTTTCCATTGTGATCGTTTATTTTCCATTTTTTTTAATTTAAAGTGATTGTTGCAAACCTACATGAATTCCCGAAATTGACAAAGATAAAATCAGGTAATTCTGAAGGAGTTTGTTAAAAACATGTTGACCATAAATTGAATTGTGAACTGCAACACATTGAGATTTAGAGAAGGACGAAAAAAATCAATTTAATCCCTTCGAATCAATCTCTTTAATTACTTTTGTCGCGGGTAAGTCCTATACGACCAGCTCCCATGAACCTCCCCAGGGCAGGAATGCAGCAAGGATAAGTGGTTGAGCGGTGCGATGTAGAGTGCTTACCCATTTTTCGTTTTTTACATCAGAACAACCTTAGGGTTTGATTAACGTAACATTATAGGTATAAGTAGAACTTGAGGTATTCCCTACTCCTGTTATTGTAACTGTGTACGTTACATCGGTTATACTTGAAGTATTTATTCCGGTTGGTTCCCATACAATTGTATTATCTCCGTAGCCGTCTACAACAGTATTAACTAAAAGAGAAACGGCTCCTGAAGGTCCTGTCATGGTAACATTCGCGGTAGAAAATTCAGCTCCCGGAATGGAAAAAGACCAGCGGTTGTAAACCAATTGTTGGGGTATATATCCCTTTGGAGGATAAGCAATGAATGGAGGAATCTGGGTATTGCCACCAGCGCCAAAAACATAAATTGCCATTGCGTTGTCTGTGGTGCCGTAGCTGAAAGCTGTTTTGAGAGAATGAAGCAACCACCTCCGATGACCAACAGCTGTATTCCCTGAACCATAGTCGTTGATAAAGAGTGTGACTGCATTTGATGAATGAGAACCAAGCGCCAAGTTGCTGCTGCCAGCGCCTGATGAACCCAAAGATGTCCAGCAAGACCATGTGTTTGGAGGTGAATGACTGAGTTGATTATTCGCATGCATCATTAAGGCAGTCTGTTGTTCTTCCGCAAACCTCGACGTGTCGAGCGTACAATTATCGTTCAGTCCGACCAAACGCCTGAAATAATTAATTCTTTTAATCACGGCATTGTGAGTTGACTGAGGAGCAGTTCCTGCATCACAGGAAAATGTGCTTCCGGTCCAGCCCGGATTGGTGACATTGCTTCCGAGGAAATTTGTATTGTAATCCTGCACAGCTAAATCACGGGCGCTCATTACCACAGCAGGTGCCGGAGGTGACGAATTATCATCGCTCTTCTTACAACTGTAGAACATTGAACCTGTAATTGCAAATAACAAAATGCCCTTAAGAACTTTTCCCCTCATTGTTTTATAATTATCAGTTGTCATTTATTTGACGAGCCCGAAAAATCAAAAAGCCGATACTCGTTTTGTTAAGAGGATTGCTTTACGAAAACCATCTGATAATTGTTACTCTAACTCCTTTAATTCTCTCAAATAATCATATTGTAAATCTTCATGCAGACCGGAAAGCACGATCTCTATTTTTTTTAGCTGACCGTTGTACAGATTTAAAAGCACCTGGCTTGTGTGCATGGCAATGCCGGAATTTTTAAGTTGCTTGCAATAATGGATTCTTAATTCCGCCTCCGTTTGTTTGGATCCGGAATAACGAATGAATTTATTTATGGTGCGGAGAATTTTGCGAAGACTCTTTTTTGCGAGATAGATATTGCTTTTGTTCATCTCACGGAATTCCGTTTCTGTTTCTTCCTTTATATTTTTTATGTAGGTTTCCTCATCATGAGCTTCAAACAAAAGGTACGTCAGCAATTCTTTGTTTTCCTTTTTGTGTTTCGCGAGACGCACACATATTTCAAGAATCCGTTTTGGAGGATGCGTTGCTAATTCTTTATGAAGTTCGTTGAGTGAAGCAGCTTTCATTTAATGTTTTGTTAACCAAAGAAAAATAACAGGAGAATACATTCGATGTCAGGATGTATTGTTCTCGCTGCAAGTAAGCAAACTTTGTCCGAATGGCAAGTTGGAAGGGTTTTTGAAATGTTGGGTGCATCTTCTATTTAAGTACTCAAACAAATTAACCCTACTAACATGACCATTACAGACAAGAAGAGTATTGAGAGTCTACACCAGATAATAAAAAACCTGGAGAAAGACGAATTGAAACTTTCCATTGTATATCTGAAATCAGCCGTGGAATTGCTTGAACAGAAGTTTATGAACGATCATTACCCGGCGTCAAACATGTCGAATGTAAAGTATGTGATCACTATACTCGACAGAAATATGCGGCTTAAAACAAAAGCCGACCGTAAATATTATGGAAAATTAATCGACATGGCAGCTACTGACTTAAGTAAGATATATTCATCCTTGTATGAAAAAATACACAGTATGGGATAATAATTCCCCGTTCTGTCACCTGTAGAACCTGGCTGAAATAAGTTAAAATTACCGTTGGTCAGATTTAGCATGTGTACGCTGGCGGCTATTTTTTATTGGTTGTGATCCTGAAATATCTATCCTGATCGTGATCTGAATTCCCCGATTGTTAATTTCTTTTTCAGATAAAACGGTTCTCTTTTTCTACTTTCGCCTGATACATCAAAAACGCGAAAGTCTAAACTAAAACCATGAAATTTTTTATTGACACAGCCAATCTCGATCAGATAAAAGAAGCGCAGGACCTTGGCGTACTCGACGGTGTTACCACCAACCCTTCTCTTATGGCGAAAGAAGGAATCAAAGGCGAAGCAAATATCCTGAAACATTATGTAGACATCTGCAACATTGTTTCCGGTGATGTAAGCGCTGAGGTAATTTCGACCGACTTTGCCGGTATGGTAAAAGAAGGTGAACTCCTCGCCTCTCTTCATAAACAGATTGTTGTAAAAGTTCCGATGATCAAAGACGGAGTGAAAGCATTGAAATATTTTTCCTCAAAAGGAATCAAAACAAATTGCACACTTGTGTTTTCTGCCGGGCAGGCATTGCTGGCCGCGAAAGCGGGAGCAACATACGTTTCACCGTTCATCGGGCGATTAGATGATATCAGTTACGATGGCGTTGAACTGATCAACCAGATTGTTCATATTTACCGTGTGTACGATTACAAAACACAAGTGCTTGCAGCTTCCATCCGGCATTCGATGCACATCATTCGTTGCGCGGAAGCAGGCGCTGATGTGGCAACCTGCCCGCTTAGTGCGATTCTCGATTTGCTGAAACATCCTCTTACTGACAGCGGGCTCGCGAGATTTCTGGCAGATGCTAAAAAGTAAAAAATCAATTTGAAAATTTGTAAATGTGCAGATGTGAAAATTTTCAGAATTAGCTTGTGACCTGTTAAATTGTGAACACATTTGCGCATCTGCTAATTTTCACATCCACATATATGCTTCAAATCTTCCCCGACAATCCCAACCAGCTTCATATAAAGAAAGCTGTTGATGCATTGAAGAACGGTGAAGTGATTATTATTCCTACCGATACTGTTTACGCTCTTGCTTGCAGCATTCAAAATAACAAGGCGATTGAAAAAATTTGTAAACTGAAAAATGTTAAGCTTGAAAAAGCAAACTTTTCTTTTTTGTGTTACGACCTCAGTCATATTTCTGATTTCACCAAACCATTCAGTACAGAAATTTTTCGATTGATGAAACAATCGTTGCCTGGTCCGTTTACTTTTATCCTGAACGCCAACAGCAATGTTCCGCATATTTTTAAATCAAATAAGAAAACCATTGGTATCCGTGTTCCTGACAACAACATCGCACGAACCATTGTGAAGGAACTCGGCCATCCGCTCATGGTAAGTTCTGTTCATGATGATGATTCAATTATTGAATACACATCCGATCCTTCGGAAATTGAATCTCACTTTACTGACCAGGTTGATTTGGTAATTGACGGTGGTTACAGCGACATTCTTCCTTCAACGGTGATTGACTGCACAGGAGAAGCTCCTGTTGTAATTCGTGAAGGAAAAGGAAAAGTGGCGGAGTATTAAATTTATTTGAGCTCCCAAAAAAAAAGAACAATTCGATTTTTTATCGGATCAGCAATACGCTCCCTACTTTCCGTTGAGAGTCTTTGTTGTTAATACTGAAATCCATCACCCACACATACACATCGCCTTCCTGTTTTCTTCCGTGATAAACTCCATCCCATGGAAGACCGATGTTATTGCTTTCAAAAATCCGTTCTCCCCATCGATTAAATATTTGCAAATTAAATGAAGTCACATTCAAACCGGATGCAAAAAAGAAATCGTTCTTCCCGTCACCATTCGGTGAAAAGGCATTCGGAGCAATTACATCATCAAGACATTCTTCTTTTACAAGAATTGTATCGGAAGCAGAACACCCCAAACTATTTGTTACCGTTACCGAATATGTTCCCGGATTATTGATCGTAAGCGTTGCAAGTTGTGAGCTATCCTGCCATTGATAACTCAGGTAGTTTCCTGCAGACAATAACATTTCATTGCCGGTACAAATGGTTGCATCATCACCCAAACTAAAACTAAAACTTCCGAAATCACCGACCTGAATGGTCTGATTTTTAAAACAACCATTCGAATCAGTAACCGTTATTGAATAACCGCCGCTACCGATGTTAGTCACCACCTGCGAATTAAAATTACCTGGATCCCACAAATATGTATAAGGGGCTGTTCCGTTAAAAACATTTACCGCTGCTGAACCGATATGCCTGGTGCATGTATCAGGAATTGATGTTACAGCAATAGACAATCCAGGTTGCTGAAGAATGGTGGCTGTATCCTGTTCAACACAACCGGATGCATCTGTTGTTGTAACCATGTAATTTCCTCCTCCTAAATTATTCGCTGAATTTGTTGTGCTCACATTCGGTGACCAAGAATAGGAATACGGCGCGGTTCCCCCGGTAGTTAAAGCCAGCACAGAACCATTTGTCTGACCGCAGGCAGCATCCGTTGTATTCAGCGTTACTGATAACAATGGTTGTTGATGGATGATAAAATTATCTGTAATACCACACCCTTGAGAATCTGTAACAGTGACAGAATAATTTCCAAATGCAAGGCCGCTGACGGAGGTAACATTCCCCCCACCCGATGACCAATTGTATACGTAAGGCGGCGTTCCACCGTTTACTGCTTCCGAAGCTGCACCATTCGCAAAACCACAATGTGCATCAACTACGGCAATGTTATGATTGATTTGTGCCGGTTGATTGATTGTAATTCTATTTGTATCAGGACAACTATTGGTACCGGTTACGATGTATGTATAAGTTCCTTGCGACAATCCCGATGCTGTAGCCGTTGTCTGAACAGGAGTCGTATTCCATAAATAAGTAAAAGAACCTGAGCCACCAGTCACGTTGATAACGGCCGAACCATTATTTCCACCGAAACAACTTACGTTAGCAGCAACAGCATTCGCTCTGACAATATTTACTGTGTGCATTACGGATGAAACGGCGCTGCACGTATTGGAAGTTGTTAAAGTAACATTGTAAGTGCCGGATCCGCTGAATGTATGAGAAGGATTGTGAGCAGCTGACAGATTGTTACTTCCTGAACCGGGATCATCAAAATTCCAACTCCATCCATTCGGGCATGTACCCGATAAGTCGGTAAAACTTACAGTGTTTGAAGACTGGCAAGAGAAAGAAAAATCAGGAGTAGTAACGGGAGCTTCTTTGATTGTGACGTCATCAAAAGCGAACCCGTCAAAATCGTTACAGGTTGTTCCCGCACCGAAAGCAAAACGGAACATCACACTTTGTTCTCCGGCAAGGTAAGGCATACAATGTTTGGAAAGTACCCATCCCCCGCTTCCGGAGCCGCCCTGGCAACTTCCTGAAGTAGGTTGCGTTGTACCTGTCCATCCCTGGTGCGCGTTAGAAAGAGTTGCGAGGTTCGTGATAGAAGAAAAGTTAAACCAGTTTGCATTGAAACAATTTACAGGATCAGTATTAGAACCTACATTCGACCAGGTAATTCCCCCATCGAGCGAATATTGAAAAGTAGCGCCATCATATTGATGTTCTGTTTCCCAAAATATTTTGAATGTGATATATGGGTGTGCAAGTCCTGAAAAATCAAAACACGGACTTTTTACCCACGACCGTTCTCCGTTGTTATAGAAAGAAGTGGTTAGTCCACCTACAATCCAGCATTTGGTTCCGCTGCCGGCGGAGTTAATGGTAGGTTTTGAAGGAGTTCCCCACGCCCAGTCATTTCCTGTTCCTCCTGAAACCCAATTCCCCTGGCCTGTTTCAAAACTCTCGTTATAAGGATAGGTATTAAGTGTAAGCATACATTGCGCAAAGGAAGCAACGGAGCAAACTAAAATAAGCCCGATAAAAAAGAATGTCCTGTTTATTTTAAGCAATTGTCAAAATTTGAAACCTCTATTCAGCAAATATAGGGTACTTAAAGATGAATAGAAAACATTAGAAACAACAACATTCTATTCCTTCAATTTCCAGTGGGCGGCTTCTGTTAAAGGACTTCCTGCTTTCCCTTAAATTTCCTTTAAACCTTGCGTTTGATGATTTTTCATTTAACTTTGCCTCTATTAATTAAATTAAAAAACACAAGAAGTAATGAAAAAAGGTAAAGTTAAATTTTACAATTACTCAAAGGGATTTGGGTTTATTTGTGATGATGAAACAGGCGAGGACATATTCGTCCATGCAACTGGTCTGAAAGAAGAAATTCGCGATGGTGACGCTGTCACTTTCGAAGTTGCTCAGGGTAAAAGAGGTTTAAATGCAGTGAACGTTCAACGTGCAGCATAAACCTGCCAACCGCAGGCAGGAAATTTTATTATCCGAAAAATGAGTCCCGGAATCCCCGGGATTTTTTAATGTCCTTTTTTCAACCCAAATTCTTAAACGCATCCCCGATATTTTCAATAAGATCAGAAGTCAGTATTGATTCCATGCCCATTTTTTTTGCAGCGCAATCTCCGGCTGCACCATGAAGATAAACACCAAGGACACATGCTTGTTTTGAAGAATAACCTTGCCCAAGAAATGAAAGAATGATCCCTGTAAGAGCATCCCCGCTGCCACCTTTCGACATTCCCGGGTTGCCAGTGTTGTTGAAGAAAACTGTTCCATCAGGACATGCAATACAAGTATGCGCGCCCTTCAGGACAACAAATACTTTGTATTTTTCAGCAAAAATGATTTGCAATTCGTGTCTGTGAAAATCATTTTTAGTTTTCTCCGTGATGCGTTCAAATTCTTTTGGATGAGGTGTAAGGATTGAATTTTCCGGAAGACATTTCAGCAAATCTTTATTCTGACCAAGCATGTTGATTGCATCGGCATCAATAACAAGCGGAACTTTGCAAAATGATAAAAAGTAAATGAATGCGTTCAGTGTTTGATCATCTGTTCCGATTCCGCAACCAATTCCAACAGCATTAAAATTCTCTGTTGATCCCTTTGAAGTAAAAACATTTTCATCGGCGTCTGTTTCAGTCATCGCTTCAGGAACAGAAATCTGGATGATCTCATACCCGCATTTCGGAACATGAACAGTCAATAATCCGATTCCACTTCTTAGACAGGCACGTGCTGCTAAAACAGCTGCGCCCATTTTGCCGTGACTTCCGGCAATCAACAATGCATGACCGTACATTCCCTTGTGAGAAAATTTAGGACGCGGCTTAAAAATTTTCTTTACAGTTTGCTCTTCAATTAAAAAAGTATTGGAAGGAAGTTGTTCTATAAAATTCCTATCAAGACCAATGTCGAGTACACTCCATTCGCCGACATATTGATCGTTTTCTGAAAACATGAAAGTAAGTTTCGGTGCTTCAAAAGTAAGCGTATGTTTTGAATGAATAATTGTATTTCCATGATCAACTTCCGAATCTGCAAAAAGTCCGGATGGAATATCTATAGAGATTACAGCTGCCGGACTTTTATTAATCTGCTGAATAAATAAAGCAACCAAACCTTCAATGGGTTTTGAAAGACCGGTTCCAAAAATCGCGTCGATTACAACATCGTTCTCATGAATCGCCGGAAAATCTTTTTCATCATACACGTTGGTTAAACAATCAGAATTAATTTTAAGCAACCGTTGCTCATTAATTTTAAAATCACCGGAATATTTTTCACTGTGCCGGATTACATACACCATTACATTGTAATCTGACTCAAGCATCATGCGGGCGACAGCAAGACCATCTCCCCCATTGTTTCCTGTTCCGCAAACAATTTTAAAGAGATGAAATTTGTCAAACCGTTTTTTGATCCATTCGAAACAAGCAGCAGCAGCGCGTTCCATCAGATCTATGGAAGCCATGGGCTCGTGCTCTGTCGTGTACGCATCTGCTTGTCTTATTTCGGATGCAGAAAGAATTTTCATAGAATGATAGTCGCTTGAATGTAAAATCAAATGTACGAATCAATTGAGCAACCTCGCTTCTATCTTTTCACTTTAAACCCATGGGTTTTCTTTCCCTGAGGGCAGATTCTAAGTCCGTACTCACTTTGAATCCGCGAACCACTTCGATTTTTTCGAAAACTCTCACCTAAAGGAGAAATAGATTATTCTTTTTCATTGTTAAAATGTTTTTTCAAGAGATTTAACAATGAATGTTAATCAATCACTAATTCAGCAGCAGTACATCTATCGTATCTTTAAAATATTCTTTGAGATGGGAGCCGTCACCATGTAAGGTAAAAATAATTTTCGGTTTTGTTTTGTCAATCAAGATCAGCAAATCATTCCAGTCGGCGTGATCGCTGATGCGTAAAACGGAATCGCATTTCAAAAAAGGATTCTTCCAGCCCGTTGCAAACACTTTGTACGATTCATTTTCCCGGTGTCGGTTGAACCAATTCGGCGGAAGAATATAAATGCAATTGGTTTCCTGTTTAAATCCCCGACGCGTATATCGTTCCCATTCCCCAAGTTCAATTCCCGCCTGTTCATATACTTCGTGAAACTTTACAATTTCATTGTGCACCAGAAGTTTTTTTCCGCTGCAATATTTAGAAACCAATTGTGTGAGTCGCTGCGCTTTCCCGACGGCATAGGCGCCCAATAAAATATTCTGACTGCCGAGTTCATTCAACTTTTGTATTTCTTCGATGGGATCAGGATGAGTATATTGAGGATGAGCAAACGTTGTTTCCGTAATCAGGTAATCTGTCTTCACAAACTCCAGGGCTTCGCAGCTGTCATCCTTCTGCAATTTAAAATCGCCGGTGAAAAGATATTTTTCTTTTTTGTATTCCATCAATACCTGCGCGCTTCCAAGCATGTGACCAGCAGGAAAGAATGTGACAACCACTTCATTCATATAAAACGGTTCACGAAACCTGACTTCATGGAAAAGAGAACGCATTGAATTTTTAAAACGCCTGTTCATGATTTGCCGGGTAGGAACAGTTGTATAAATGCTCCCGCTATTTGGCGTTGCATGATCACCGTGTGCATGAGAAATCAACGCTTTAGGGACCGGACGTTTCGGATCAATGTGAAAATCACCGGCTTCACAATAAAGACCGATAGATGAGTACGAAAGGAAATTGTTGACAGAAGACACTTGGAAAATTATAAATTGAAAATCATAAATTAGCAGGAAATTTATTTAGTCAGTGAAAGAAGCTTCGCATGAATCTCCAGTACCTGCGGAATGACCATCTGTTGTTCGTCATTGACAATAACGAAATCAGATCGTTTTATTTTCTCATCGTCGCTCCATTGTTTTTCCACGATCTGCTCAACTTCCTCCTTCGAACGTTTGTCGCGTTGCATCGTGCGCTGAATACGCAATTCAACAGGAGCAGTAACGGTTATAATTTTGTCGCATCCTTTATCGGTACCGCTTTCAAAAAGGATGGCGGCCTCTTTTAAAATATACGGAGCCATGTTATGAAGTTTCAACCATTCCTCAAAATGCCTGATCACATACGGATGAACAATTTTGTTTAGCTTTTTCAAAGACGCGTCGTCACCGAAAACAAGGGCCGATAATTTCTGTTTGTCAACCTTTCCTTTTTTGTCAAAGACTTCTTCAGAAATTTCTTTTTTTATTCTCTCGATAATTTCAGATTCGGTATCATATAATTTTTTTGCTTCTGAATCTGCTTCGTAAACAGGGATACCAAGTTGCCTGAAAATATTACAGACAACTGACTTGCCACTGCCGATTCCGCCGGTAATACCAATGTTCATCATTGCTTCCGAAGAATATAGTCAACGCGTTCCGGTTCTATCGTTACAGATTTAATAAAGGAAGGAGCCGAGACCAATTTCACATTCATCTTATTTCCTTTCATGTCACCTGCCTTCGCTCCATCTACCATGGCGTTGAATGATGCAGAAGTAACAGAATTGTACCTGCTAAGTGAAACCTGGTAACGAACGGTGATCTTGTCAGGAAAAGTTTTTAACACATATCCTTTCGGAATATCAATTGCTTTCACAGGAACTTCCATACTTTCTTCTGTAAATTTTTCAACGGGAATCGTTACTTTAACCAATGTATCACTTAATAGGAGAAGCTTGTCGGAAAGCAGTTTTATCTTTTTTGAAACAGGATCTTTTATCTTCACAAGATTAATATGTTCGGTGGAAATAAAATCCGTTTTGTTCACTACTGATCCAGGGCCCGATACATCAACACTGTCGGGATGAGTGGTAAGCATTCCGATCGAATCGAATTGTTTCTCGAAACCAATGGTCATATCGAGCTTCACGGGAACGCGTTTGGTAATTTTATTACTGAAGTTAAAAACGACCGAGTCGGGAAGAAAGTTTACGATGGTAATATCACCTCCGAGCTGATTATTAAAATCTTCTGAAAACGTTTTCGACGGAATCACGAGCACATCAGCGGATGGATCCATAGAACCGGCTAACTTGGAAGCAACGTCAATTTCAACAGGAATTTTTTCTTTCTTAAAACGGAAGGACAATATTTTGAACCCGGATGTTTTTACATTCATCGTAATGCTTCCGGGAAGATCGTTCACGACTACTTTTTGTCCGGGAATATTTTTGAAATCAACGGGGAACCGGATCAATGCTGAATACTCTTTTGAAAGCGCGATCAGCAACCAGAAAACAGCAGCGATAAAAAAGCACACAATAATGACTGATACCCGCCTGTTGAATTTGAGTTTCTGTGCAGGCGTTGACGCATTGAAAATGTTGAGGAATTGCTCTTTCAAACGAAGTCAATTATTCTCTGGTGACGTACAGCGGAAGAAACGTTATTTCGTTTCCTTTTCTTTATTCGAATCAAGTGCTTTGGTAGCTTCAGCGGCAATCGCGCTTTTTTCAACACGCACTTTTACATTGCTGTCTATTTCAATCATGAATGTTTTGTCATTCACTTCAAGAATTCTTCCGTGAATACCACCAATGGTAACCACCTTGCCTCCTTTTTGGAGTGAATCGCGGAACTCGCGTTCCTGTTTTGCTTTTTTCGTTTGCGGACGAATCATAAAAAAATAAAAGACAACAATGACGAGAGCCATCATGATAAAAAATTGCGTTGAGTTTTGCCCCGCCTGAAGAATGATATTTAATAAATTCATGTATGTGTTTGGTTTAAAGTAAATGGTTAGAATTTTACTGAATGATTATTTTGTTTTCACAACAGTACCTGTAATCGTTAATACTTTTGTATTTGGAATCGTGTTGGCAATTAAAGTAACCGTTTTGTTCTGCTCGCCATCTTTTCCTTCGCTGTTAAAGGTAACATTAATAATTCCGTCTTTGCCGGGAGCAACCGGTTCTTTCGGATATTCGGGAACTGTGCAACCACAACTTCCGTTCGCGGCACGAATCACCAGGTCTCCGGAACCGACATTTTTAAAACGGAATGCATAAGAAATTTTTTCTCCCTGAACAATGGTTCCGAAATCGTGCGATTCATCAGCGAATTGAAAAACAGGTGTGTTGTCTTTTACTTTAGAACTATCCGAAGAAGCTGTTGCCGTGTTTCTCACCACGTCAGTGGAAATGGCATTGTCGGGAAGCTGCGAATTTTTCTTCTCTCCCGACGTACAGGCTGCAAGCAGACAAATACTCGCTCCGAGCAAAGAATGTTTTAGGTGAACTGATTTCATAGACGTAATTTGTTAGCAAATTTAAAAATTAGAATTGAAAATACTGACTATTGAGATTGCAATTTTACTCCATCAATCCGCGACCGGTCTTTACAATCTTCCCTGCTTTTTTATATTCATCAGCCAGTTTATCGATGATTCCATTAATGAACTGCCGGCTCTTCGGTGTGCTGTAATCTTTGGAGATGTCGATGTATTCGTTGATGGTCACCTTCACAGGGATTCCCGGGAAAGCAATCAACTCAGCCATGGCCATTTTCAGAAGTATCATATCGATCAAAGCAATGCGTTCCACTTCCCAGTTTTGTGTTTTGGACGCAATCGCTTCTTCGTATTCCTTGTCGTTTAAAATTGTTTTTGTAAACAGATCGCGTACATACTTTTTATCGTCTTCATCTTTGTAAACAGGAATGAGTTCCAACTTTTTCGTCTGGTAAAAATCTTTCATCGATTTGATTACGATGTGGCAGATGAATGAAAAATCTTCGATCCAGTAAATATTATTTTCTTCAATATAATTTTTAAGTGACTCCGACTGTTCGATGCAGTTTTTAACAATCGCTGTGAGAAAATCTTTTTCGGTTACCTCTGCTTTATTCATCAGGAAATTGCGGTACTCCGTTGTTTTTTTTATTTCAAGGAAAATCTTTTTAACGAGTTCGTGTTCTTTCTGCCAGGTGAGTTTGTGGTTCTTCAATTCCTTTTGAAAATTTTCATCTGAAGATAATTTCTGAAGGAAACTCAACTGGTGAAAACGGTTCTTCGCCTTCAGCTCATCTTCTTTTGGAAAATGTTTCTGGTGCAGATCTTCCGCATCCTGTAAATCTGCTTCACCCAATTCATTCAATAATAACAAAAGAAAAAGATACAGTTCATATACCTTGTCGATGCTACGGTATAATTCACGCTCAGCCGAAGCAAGATCGCTTTTCTCAGATTGGTAAAACGAGTAAAGTGACTGTAATACTTTGATGCGAAGTTGGCGTCTGCTTAACATTATTTGATAGTTAATTGGTTGATTCGTTCAATGGTTCATTAGTCGAGAAAGTCTTTGCAAATCGGAAACACCAATAAACTATTAAACCAATGAACGAATGAACTACTTTTGGGCTGCCATAATCCGTTCTTCCGCTATTTTATTCGCCGCGGCAACAGTGGTAATGTTTTCAGCTTTCGCTTTTTTGAAAATCTCCAGCGTGGTGTTATAAATATGTTTCGCCTGGTCCAATGCCTTCTGACGGTTGTAGCCGTGCAATTCTGAAAATACATTGATCAATCCGCCTGCATTGATTAAAAAATCAGGAGCGTAGAGAATTCCTTTTTCAGTGAGCATGTTACCATGCAGCACCTCATCAGCCAACTGATTGTTTGCAGAACCTGCCACAATAGAGCACTTCAAACGATTGATGGTATCTGTATTCAAGGTAGCACCCAATGCACATGGCGCGTAAATGTCCATGTCAATGTCATACACTTTATCAGCAGGAATAATTTCGGCTTTGTATTCTTTTGCAACGATGTGAAGCTGATCCTGGTTGATGTCAGAAATACAGACCTGTGCTCCTTCTCTTGTCAGCAGTTTCACCAGGTATTCTCCAACATGTCCGACACCTTGAATTACAACTTTTCTGTCGGAAAGTTTATCACTTCCCCACACTTCATGCGCGGATGCTTTCATTCCCATATAGACTCCGTAGGCCGTAACAGGTGACGGATCTCCGCCACCACCCATTGTTTCAGGCAGACCCGTTACAAATTTTGTTGTCTCGCGCACATACACCATATCGGATGTACTGGTTCCCACATCTTCTGCCGTGATGTACATTCCGCCTAATGAATTAATGAACTCACCGTACTTGCGAAACAATGCTTCACTTTTATCTTTTTTGGAGTCACCGATGATGACCGCTTTTCCACCGCCGAGTTTCAGTCCGCTGATAGCAGCTTTATAAGTCATGCCGCGTGAAAGGCGCAACACATCATTCAATGCTTCCACTTCCGATTTGTACATCCACATGCGGGTACCTCCCAAAGAAGGACCGAGGGTAGTATTGTGAATGGCGATAATCGCTTTGAGTCGCGTGACTTTGTCGTAGCAGAAAACAACTTTTTCATGGTCGGAAAATGAATCATTTCCCCACACTAAATCTCCTGCCGCTACTGCATCCTTTACATCTTTTACTTCTAACATAAGTGACAAACAGTTTTACTTTTATGTACTTTTATGACCGATTTCTGGAATGAAAGGATCAAAGGTAGGTTTATTTTTTAACGCGCCAAACCACATAAATCATCGCTGACAATGAGGTCTTTAAAGCACTTAAATAAATACTTTTACAAATACAGGGTGCGGTTGCTGCTGGGCGTTGTTTTCGTGATCGCCCAGAATTTTTTCGCGATCATCCCGGCGAAGCTGGTAGGAAAAGCGATTGATATGATTTACCAAATCGTTACGCTGAAAAATTCTGCGGGTCCATCCAATGATTCAGAGATTCAGACAATCGCATATAGCATACTGATTATTCTGTTAGAAGTTGTAGCAGTCAGTATTGTGCGTGGTATTATTATGTTTTCGATGCGGCAAACCATTATTGTAATGTCGAGATTGATTGAGTTTGACCTGAAGAATGAAATTTATCATCAATACCAGCGATTGAGTCTGGCTTTTTACAGACGCAACAATACAGGTGACCTGATGAACAGAATCAGCGAAGATGTGAGCCGTGTGCGCATGTACATCGGACCGGCAGTGATGTACACGATTAACCTCGTGATCCTGTTTGTGCTGATCATCATCAGTATGCTCAGCGTAGACGCTAAGATGACTTTGTATGTGCTCGCTCCTCTCCCGCTGCTTTCGCTTTCTATTTATTGGGTGAGTGATATCATGAACAGGAAAGGCGAAGAAGTGCAGGGACAGCAAAGTAAACTCAGCACGTTTGTTCAGGAAGCGTTTTCCGGAATTCGTGTGCTGAAATCATTTGTAAAAGAGGAACAGTCTGAGAGCGATTTTACAAAAGAGAGCGAATATTACAAAAATAAATCACTTGAACTCACGAGAGTGAATGCCCTTTTTTTTCCGTTGATGTTATTACTGGTTGGGCTTAGTACGCTGTTAACCGTTTACATCGGTGGCCATGAAGTAATAGCCGGAAAAATTAGTATAGGAAACATTGCAGAGTTTATCATTTACGTTAACATGCTTACCTGGCCTGTTGCTGCCCTCGGATGGGTAACATCGATTGTTCAACGGGCCGCGGCATCACAAACCCGCATCAATGAATTTCTCGATATTGAACCGGAAATTGTTTCTGTAACGGAAGAACCTTTTGTCATCAACGGAAAGATAAAATTTGACGATGTCAGTTTTGTATATCCTGATTCGGGCACCCATGCTCTTCAACATGTTTCATTTGATCTTGAAGAAGGAAAATCCTTGGCGGTATTGGGAAAAACAGGATCAGGTAAATCGACACTTGCAAATTTATTACTCAGGATGTATGATGCAACAGGAGGAAAAATTACCATTGACGATCAGCACATCGAACAGGTTTCTCTTTCTTCATTGCGTCAGCAAATCGGTTATGTGCCACAGGATATTTTTCTTTTTTCAGATACGATTGAAAACAATATAGAATTCGGGTTAACCTATGACATCAGTCCTGGAGAGAGAAAGGTGCTTGCTCAAGAAGCGGCCCGGCAAGCGGTTATCTATGATAACATTATAGAGTTTCCAAAAGGATTTGAAACGATGATAGGCGAACGGGGAATTACTTTGTCAGGCGGACAAAAGCAACGCGTCAGCATTGCCCGGGCCATTGTACGCAAACCAAAAATATTGTTGTTTGACGATTGTCTTTCCGCAGTTGATACCAAAACTGAAGAGGCGATTCTGAACAACCTGAAAGGAATTATGAAAGGCAGAACTTCGATTATTATCAGTCATCGTGTATCGTCCGTTAAAAACGCCGACCAGATCATCGTTCTCGACCAGGGATTTGTTGTGGAACGCGGCGACCATACTTCGTTGATGGAAAAGAAAGGAGTTTATTTTGAGTTGTATGAAAAACAGTTGTTGGATGAAGAGATAGAAGAGTTGAAAACCGATGGTAGTTCTTAGTTGTTAGTTTTTAATTCCTGTTCGGGATGCCGGCAGGTTTTCAACTCTGTCTTGCTTCTTGCCTCTAACTTCTTGATTCACTTCTAACCCCATTCCAACCGACTATTTTTCATAAATATTTGCACATTTAAATAATTTTCTATTTTTGCTTCCATCAAATACAAGCATAGCATGAGTGAGCGCACGAACCAGCCAAGAGAAGAAGTCTTTTCAAAATCAGTACGAGCAGGAAAGAGAACTTATTTCTTTGATGTAAAAGCAACCAAGTCGAACGACTATTATCTTACCATTACAGAAAGTAAGAAGCGTATCGGTGATGATGGAAATCCTTTTTACGAAAAGCATAAAATCTTTTTGTACCGTGAAGACTTTGATAAATTTCTGGATGGATTTACGGAAGCGGTTGCCAAGATTCGCGAATTGAAAGCTGATTCGCCGGAAGCAACTGAGGAAAGTGAAACTCCGCCTGAACAAAGCTCATCGTATTCGGATGTAAGTTTTGATGACTTAGGAAACTAAGGCCCGACCTCCATTTCTTTAACGTCTTTAAAAAATTCACTTAGTAACCCCTAACTGGAAATAATTCTTAGTGTTCTTAGTGTCTCCGAGGTAAAAAATATAACCACAAAAAACTCAGAGAAACACTACGCACAAAAAGAAGCTCAGATTTTATCTGCATTACTATTCTTTGTCTTCTTCAAATAATTTATCATCTTACCACCATTATTTTTTTCTCCGCAGTATATTCTTCCGAAGAGAATACTACCTGGTAAATTCCATTTGAGAATTTCCTGCAGTCGACCACTTCCGTTATTTCGGGATTTTTCTTCTGAAAAATTTTTCGTCCTGCTGCATCATAGATTTCCAGTTTACCGTCAGCACCTCCCGATGATAAAGTAACAGTGAAAGAATTTACTGCAGGATCCGGAAACACATTGATGAGTGTGATATCCTCCGTTGAAATTTTAACAATTCCTGTTGACGTTCCCGTTGAATCGGATGCCTTTGCAAAATAAATATTCAGCTTGCCGCTGCGAACATCACTCCATGCAGCATAAATGGTATCGCCAACCAGGCAACTGCCCATGAAATCATTGCCGTCGTGTGTTAGAACACTGTCGAATGGAACAGTCAAAGAACTCATAAGAACGTTCGGAAGAAAAGTTGCACCATTGTCGTGCGACACTGCAGCATATATATCACATGGCTGATAGAAACCGGTTCCGGTTCCGTTCCTCCTGTCGCGCCATGTTACGGCGAGATTACCAGTGTTATTATAACTTGCCCAGACAAGGTCCTGATCTTTTCCGTTACTAATACTGTCATCATTTACACGAACAAGGTTACTCCATGTCGCACCACCGTTATTGGTCGTGGAAACAAAAATATCGGCATCGCCATGTTGTCCGTTCACACTTGCGAAAGTAAGTTTGTTGGGGTCGCCCGGATCTGCGATAAGACAATAACCGTTTTTGAGATTTGTGTCCTGAACACCAACGGGAATATTAAGCAATGTTGAATATTGAAAACTCGCTCCCCGATTGGTCGACTTCGCGAGGTACATTTTTGGATAAATAGATTGAGCGACCACGTAACTCGGATAAGCCATACATAAAACTCCGGCTGACGTAGTCGTGAGTGCAGCCATGGGCGCTTGAATGGAATTGCCGACCAGGAATCCTGTAGTATCAACAAAGCGATAGCTACTCCATGTTTGTCCACTGTCTGAGGATGTTTTAAAATATGGACGATTGGGTGCCGGAACCCACGATGGCGGTTTCGTTGTCATGTATAACATTCCTTTGTTGCTCCCCGATGAATTGTCGCTTATGAGCCATGGCCGATCAATTGGTTTCTTGATGGTATCTTCTGAAAGATCGCATGCTTTAACAGGAGTCGACCATGACAGGCCACCGTCTGGTGATTTGGAAACATAAATTCCACCGGAGTCAGGATTCTGGCGATAGTCAATAAAACAGATATACAATGTTCCGTCGCTTCTGAAACACATCGAAACATCAGCGGAATGAAAAGTTGCTCCTCCATGCTGTTGAACATGCACGCTGCTCCAGGAAGAACCACCGTCAAAGCTCGCTTTCGTTTTAATGGAAACGCGAATAATTCCGGAAAATGAAAAACCCATCCATGCTACAACTACATTCTGAGGATTGGTGGGGTTGACGGCAAGAAAAGGTTCACCGTCAAATGCATTTCCATTAGAGAGATTGGTATTCGGCACTTGTGCCTGCAACGAAAGATGCAAAAACAAAATGACAGAAAGTAAGATAATTTTTTTCATGGCGTAGTAATTCGATTTATGAATGTAAGATACAATTCAAAACAGAGATGGCAGATGAGGGAAAAAAATAAACATCTCCGCCGCAGAGCAGCGGAGTATTTGATGGGAATTCTTTCCGATCGCCCCAAGGGGCGGGGAATAATTCCCATCAGATCCCGA
>JAYVZS010000003.1:0-44224 GCA_043783155.1 Bacteroidota bacterium
GGGTACAGTTTCTTTAAACGCTTGAAGGATATTCTTTCATGCGTTTTTTGTTTTTCCTCTTGTTCCGTTTCTTCAGATTTTTTTGCTCTCCCAAACGAAGAATATCTGACATTGTTTTTTTACCCGCCGGACTGTAAATTACTAATCGACTCAAATCTCCACAATTATTTCCTGTCATTACTTTTTTGTTTTCTCTTTAATTTTTTGGCAGACAATGATTTGATTTTTTAATAGCGATAAGAAATCACCTGCTTTTTATTCATAATTCCTTCCAAACAGAAAAGGTGTAAGCAATCGGTTGTTTTCGTAAAAACAATCTGACCAATTATCGTAAGATCCAATTGATTTTAATGACACATCTGTTTGAAATTGTTTGTCGCCATCAAAAAGAATAAAAACGATTCGATGAAATTATACAAAACATATTTTACCATTTTATATTTTTTCACCTCGGGAATAACTGTCCTCTATGCTCAGAGTGATGTTGTTGCAGCTGGTGGCCGCGCAACGGGAACAGGAGGAAATGTGAGTTATTCCATTGGACAGGTAAATTATATAAACAGCAAAAACAGCAATGGAAAAATTACACAGGGTGTACAACAGCCCTATGAAATTTTTGTTGAAGAAGGAGAAACTCAAAAGGGAATTCAATTAGTGGTATCAGCATATCCCAATCCTGCAAACGGTTTTGTGACACTGAAAATTGAAGCTGGCCCATTGGAAAATTTAGAGTATGCGGTCTATGATGAACAAGGAAAAGAAATGACTCGTCAAATAATAGCGGCTCGGGAAACCAATATTTCATTGCTTAAAAAAAGTTATGCCATTTATATTATAAGAGTTTTTAATAATAATCATAAAGTGAAGTCTTTCAAAATTATAAATAATAAACAATAGAGAACAAATCAGTCCGCTTATATATAAATTAATAGAAATGAAAAAAAAATCATTACTTTTTGCTTTGTTATTTTTATTGGCATCTTGCGTATTTGCGCAGGCACCAAAGAAAATAAGTTTTCAGGCTGTCATCAGGGATAGCGAAAACAATCTTGTCGCCAATTCAAATGTGGGAATCAGAATCAGTGTTCTTCAATATCTGCCTACCGGGAGTCCGGTATTTATAGAAAGTCAATCGGCCTCCACAAATGAAAATGGACTAGTAAGCATTGAAATCGGAAGTGGTATTCCTGATTTTGGAGCATTTCAAAACATTGACTGGTCGCAGGGTCCTTATTTCATTAAAACAGAAACTGATCCTCATGGAGGAAATAATTATTCCATTTCCGGAACTCAGCAATTGCTAAGCGTGCCATTTGCATTATATGCAGAAAACTCAGGCAGCACAATTGCAGGTCCAATGGGCCCTCCTGGTCCTTTGGGGCCTGCCGGTGTTGACGGAACAAATGGGATTGACGGACAAAACGGTGCTCCTGGTCCGCAAGGTGTTGCCGGGCCACAAGGCCCGATTGGCTTAACTGGTGCTACAGGCTCTGATGGACCGACCGGACTAACCGGTTCACAGGGCATTGCCGGACCGCAAGGTCCAATTGGTTTGACAGGTGCAACCGGTGCCGACGGGCCAAATGGCCCGCAAGGTGTTGCTGGTGCTCAAGGGCCCATTGGCTTAACTGGTGCAACGGGTGCTGATGGGCCAAACGGTCTAACAGGTTCTCAAGGTATCGCAGGTCCGCAAGGGCCAATTGGTTTAACGGGTGCAACGGGTGCTGACGGTCCTACCGGTCTAACAGGTTCTCAAGGTATTGCAGGTCCGCAAGGTCCCATTGGTTTAACGGGTGCAACGGGTGCTGACGGGCCAAACGGTCCGCAAGGAGTTGCCGGTGCACAAGGTCCTATTGGTCTTACTGGTGCAACGGGTGCCGATGGTCCAAATGGTCCGCAAGGTGTTGCCGGTCCGCAAGGATCTGTAGGTTCTCAAGGTCCAATCGGTGTAGCTGGGCCGCAAGGAATAGCTGGGCCGCAAGGTCCCATTGGTTTAACGGGTGCAACGGGTGCCAACGGTCCAAATGGTCCGCAGGGTATTACGGGTCCTCAAGGTCCGATTGGTTTAACAGGCGCTACCGGTGCGACGGGTCCAACGGGAGCTACAGGTGCACAAGGTATTGCAGGTGCACAAGGTCCGATTGGTTTAACTGGTGCGACGGGGGCTGATGGCCCTAATGGTCCACAGGGTATTACAGGTCCGCAAGGTCCAATTGGTTTAGTAGGTGCAACAGGGCCTCAAGGAAATCCAGGTTTAGATGGACTGACTTCACTGAATGGATTAACGGGACCCATTACTTTATTTGGAACAAATAATCAAGTAAATGTTAGCGTTAATCCCGGTGCTGGTGCTGTTATATTTTCGACTCCACAGAATATTCACACGGGGGCGACACCTACGTTTTTAGGCCTCACACTTTCTTCTTTTGCAAGCAATGGTGGTCCACTCTATACGAACACCAGTGGTGTACTTACCCAGACAGCAGCCGGAACTGTAACACAGGTGTTACATGGTGGAACCAATCCATCGTTCAGTGCAATTACTCTCACCACTGATGTAACGGGTGTATTACCATCTGCTAACGGAGGAACAGGTGTAAACAACGGAAGCAGCACAATTACGCTTGGAGGAAATCTAATAACTTCAGGTGCCAATCCGTTGACATTTACAACCACGGGTGCCACTAATGTAACGTTGCCAACTTCCGGAACCCTTATTAATTCATCTGAAACAACTTTATCATCCTTATCAACTGTCGGAACGATTACAACAGGAACATGGAATGCAACAAAGATTGGTCTTGCATACGGAGGAACCAATACAGATTTATCTGGAGGAGCTGCTGTCGGAGATATGCTCTTTGCAAATGCGGCTTCGTCTTTTGCGCGACTGGCTGATGTGGCAACAGGAAATTGTCTAATCAGCGGCGGGATCGGTGTTGCGCCTTCCTGGGGAAAAATATCGCTGAGCACTCACATCACAGGAATATTAGATGTCGCCAATGGAGGAACAGGCCTTAGCACTCCGCCATCGAATGGAAACCTCCTCATCGGAGACGGAACTGACTTCATGCTGGCCGGACTGACCGGAACTGCCAACCAGGTGACTGTTACCAATGGAGCCGGCACCATTACGTTGTCGACACCACAGAATATCCACACGGCAGCGACACCTACATTTTCTGGTCTCACCTTATCTTCTTTTGCAATGAATGGTGGCCCGCTCTATACCAATGCCAGTGGAATACTTGCTCAGGCAACAGCCGGAACTGCGATACAGGTATTGCACGGCGGAGTAAATCCATCATTCAGCGCATTGAGTCTGACAACCGATGCAACCGGTATATTACCATCAACTAATGGAGGAACAGGAGTTAACAATGGAGGAAGCACCATTACACTTGGAGGAAATTTAGCAACTTCCGGAGCCAATGCGTTGACGTTTACCACAACGGGTGCAACCAATGTAACGCTGCCTACTTCAGGAACACTTGTTAATTCAGCAGTAACAACTTTATCATCTTTGGCAAGCGTTGGTACAATCACAACAGGAACCTGGAATGCAAACACAATCGGAGTTGGTTACGGCGGAACGGGGGTTGGTACGACACCAGCAAATGGAAACCTGTTAATCGGAAACGGAACCAACTATGCAGTTGCAGGTATAACCGGTACTGCTAACCAGGTAATTGTTACCAATGGTTCAGGTACCATTACTTTATCAACGCCACAGAATATTCACACAGCTGCGATACCTACTTTTGCCGGTCTCACCCTTTCTTCTTACTCAAGCAATGGTGGACCACTTTACACCAATGCCAGCGGATTTATTTCGCAGGCAGCAGCCGGAACTGGTGTACAGGTTTTGCATGGTGGAACAACTCCGTCATTTAGCGCATTGACGCTGACTACAGATGTTGCCGGTGTCTTACCTTCTGCAAATGGAGGAACCGGCGTTAACAACGGAGCAAGCACCATTACACTTGGTGGAAGTTTAACAACTTCCGGTGCCAATGCATTGACATTAACCACTACGGGCGCTACCAGCGTAACACTACCGACTTCAGGAACCCTTGTGAATTCGGCGGTGACAACCTTATCCTCTTTAGCAAGCATCGGAACTGTTACAACCGGTGCGTGGAATGCAACCAAGATTGGTCTGGCATACGGAGGAACCAACACGGATTTATCATCAGGCGGAGCAACGGGAGATATGCTCTTTGCCAATTCAGCTAACACGTTTGCACGAATTGCCGATGTAGCAACTGGCAATAGCTTAATCAGTGGCGGTGTTGGTATATCACCTTCGTGGGGTAAGATTGGATTAGCAACACATGTATCAGGAACCTTACCTGTTGCAAATGGCGGTACAGGCCAAACATCTTTTATTGATGGAGAATTAATGATTGGAAACTCTGTTGGAAATACAATCACTAAAGCAACTTTAACTGCGGGAACGGGAATTACCATTACAAATGGTAATGGCTCAGTTACAATTACCAATAACTTAGCAAACAATATTACCATGGTGAATGGAACTTCAACCTTAACAACAACCAGCATAACCGATGTTGCTTTACCAACTCCTATGTCGGTTACACCCGGTGCCGGAGATTACCTCGTAACTTTTACTGGTAATGTTTCTAACTCAAACACTGACAAAGCAGTAATTATGTCTATTTATAGTAACGGAACTCAACTTCCATACACTGAAATGACGTATCAAGGTCAGGGGAATGACAAGAATCAAATTGCAATGAATGCATACGTCACCGGATTAGGAGCCGGCCAGGCAATAGACATCAGGTGGAGAGTTCAGGCAAATACTGGTACCGTAACAAACAGGTGCATGATTGTTCAAAAAGTAAATTAAATTTTGAGTCTTTCAGTTGAAAGAAATAATGACCAATCTAATTCCGCTCTGTTAATCTGAAACGCAGTACCAATTCATCAAAACACTTAGCTGAGAATTGGCTAAGTGTTTTGATGAAACAAGTTTCTGTTGAATGGATCAGAACACAAACCTGAAACTTAAAGCACCGTCAAAATAACCTGAAGTGCCGTTAAAGAAATCAACGAAGGGTTTTATATCGAGACTTACATTAACAGGAGCTTTGTTGAATTTATAGTCAAGACCTATGATAAAATCGAGCCCGCCTACAGAAGCGCTCTCCCCTTCTCTTTCCACATAATAAATATTCCCATGACCGTGTACGGTATAGTAATAACCACCGTAGCTGAAAAAGCCAATGTGAGCACCTCCTCCGTAAAACCATTTCAGACCTTGCGCTGACGGAATGTTCTCATGCTTTTCATAGAGCCCGGTAATGACAGTGCTTCTGTATCCAAAACTCATAATGCCTTCAAGGGCTCCATCCGAATTAATAAAGTGCTTTACGGTGAGTCCGCTGGTCAGGCCTCCGGCACGGAATCCAAATTCAGTTTTGTAATCCTGAGCTTTCAACGAAATGGAAATTGCAATTGCTGCAATGAATACGATCACTAATTTTCTAAGTGTTTTCATCTCTGTCGGTTTTTATATTTGCAATGAATCTGTTTTCAAGATTCATTCCCACTACACATATTTTAAAAACATCTTTCCGCTTGCCGCATTTTTTTTGAAAAGCAAATCATTCCAAATCGGATGTATAGACTCACCGGGTAACACTTTTCTCAAGATGCTGAATTATATTCCCATTGAACAATCCTGTGAGTTATAATTATTCAGCTAAAAGAGACGAATCTAGTTTCTCATAACAGGAACCAATGAGGTAATCTCATATACCATCACCTCACCTTTAAGAGGAAAATGCATCATGACTTCAGCATGTTCAAAATGCATATTGTATGGATAACATGTCACGGTTCCGTCTCCAAGATACACATCATCATTATAAACTTTCACCTGCTGGCCTGCAAAGACCAGTATGTCATTCAACCGTTCCGTATATACCAGTTCATCCACGTCAATGACAACCAATTCCATCAGCATATCATGATCGACATCATCGTCGTCATAAATACGTTTATACAACAAAGGAGCGACATGCAATTCACCGTTAATAAGACACCCATACGTATCGCCGGTAAGTGTCGGGTCGGGTACTATCGAAATGTTCTTTTTCATGCTTCCTGTTTTGCAACTTCAATACCATAAAAAAGTACGCGACTCATTTTGATCGTAATTATTTTTCTTAATGACCTTCGTGCATTTGCGAGAATTTTTTTTCATACAAAGATGTAAAACCCGAAAGAGATTCTTTGGTTTTTTCGTCCGATTTTTTCTAATCCTATTCCGGGAAGTTCTTAGAGAATGCTTGCATGAGTAAATCAGACAATTTATTAAACATCATTCCGCATGAAACTTTTTAGCAAAAAGCAGTAGCCATAAATAAGGCATGCTGGTTTTGAAAAATACAGTTTTGAGTGAAATATATTCTTCCAGCATGACGCATAACTCAGAGCCGTCTAAAAATAGTTTTAAAATAATCCGGTTACCTAATGACGAAAAAAAGAGCACCATCAAAATGACGCTGCCCTTTATATTTTATAGCGAATCACTCTCCCTAATTAATAATCTCAATTATTTTTGTGAGACTATTTCCCTTCGTCGAAAGTTTCAGGAAATATGTACCTGCATTAATTCCTTTTTCCCTCGGATTGAGTTTTATTACATGCGATCCCAGGATTTCATCTTTGCTCACAATCGTTTCAATCTTTTTACCGACGATGTCGAACAACTCAATTTGAATATGATCCGATTTTGAAAGATAATAATTGATGTCCATCATATCTTTCGAGGGATTCGGCACCGGGTTCATGGATACATCGGCAGAAGATACCTGGTTAATTCCAACCGTTGTTAAATTTATCGAATCAGTATGTGAAAAAATTCCCGCACCGCAAGGACTGTTCACCGTGAGTGTAATTATATAGTTTCCTGTTGTTGCATAATTATGTGTCACCGGGCTGCTATCTGAAACCGTTCCGGTTCCGTCACCGAAGTCCCATGTATAAGATGTCGCATTCACCAGATTGGTTGCAAGCACCGTTGTCTGAATTCCGTTTATCACACTGTTAAAATCTGCTGTCGGATTTTGCAAATGAAGAGAGACCGGAACCGCTGCCCAGTTATTCGATTCATTTGTTTCAAGCATGTTGCTGTCGGGATCTGTAATAGAAACAATATAATAATCACCGTTACAAACTCCTGTAAGATCGATTCCGGTATTGAGTCCGGCTACATATATATCCAGCTTGCCTACATAAATTCCCTGGTGAAGTGTGCACCCCGTATAAAATCCAAAACCCGCGTTGTGAATGTCGGCCTGCGAAAGTGCTGTACCCGCCGTATCCACGCAATATCCGGGTTCAGCATCACAATCACCGAGATTGACTAAACAAAAACTTGTTTTTGTGCCTGTCCCGACAATCGGCCAGGTAGTCGCATCCGTGTTAGCTGTTGGTGTACGCAAACTAAACGCCGCCCAATTGTCGACATGTATATGACCGTGACCAGAATGGTAACTCATGTATCCCGCTTTTCGTGTATAGCTTGTTAACGTATCAGAGACATTCGGTTTATGATACACGACCTGATTCACAATTTGTTTTACAGGAACGTTTCCGGGACAATTAGCAGTAGAGCAGGGAACAAGCGTTGTTCCGCAATAGCAACTGTCAACTCCAATAATTTCGAGCGGTCCCCAGCCGATGTTGGGTGTTGCATTATCAAAATTTAGGTTGCCCGGAGTTTCTTTGGTTGAATAATGCGTAACTGTATCAATGTCTTTGCTGATACTTCTTGCTGACGACGTCATATCAGGAAGTAAGTCGCACGGAGGAGGGAGACCATTCGGACAATCGCAGAATGAACAAAGAATGGGAGGAGGTCCGGGATCTGCAGGAGGATTGGTTCCAAACGTAAGTGAAAAAACATGAACGTTTCCGGTATCCACATTTGCCTGGTCCTGTACCATAAATTTCCAGACGCCATTTGGATTCTGACCGTTATTTAATTGGTTCAGCGATTCCAAAGGAATCCAACTACCGGTAAAAGGGGCGCTGCCGTTCGCAAGAAAACCATTCGCACCGTTTTCCGCTAAACATGTTCCTGTAAAATTATGACCGTTTCCACCAATCCTGTTCGCAATAAAAATAGTGTTCCCGTTAGGAGATTTAAGGCGGATCTCAAGATCACCGACATACGTATGAGTAATAGCGAAACACAATCCGGATAAACCGAACGCCGAATCAATGGAAGCGGGTAGCCCGGAAACAACCAATGAATCAAATACTTCAGGACCATTATCAGGAATCTGAACAACCGTTGATGTAGTGAACGTTTGTGAAAACGAGGAGACAGAAAATAAAAAGAAAAACGGGAGTAGGATTTTTTTCATTGTATGAATTTGTTTGAGTTAACAAAAATAGCGATTAAGTATAGAACCGGCAAGAGCCCGGCTGACTATGTGATTCACGGTTTGGGGACACCTGTAGCCAAAAAAAAGACAACTCCATTTTGAAGTTGCCCTTTTTGTTTCATGTAAATTTTACTCTGTAATAGTACTCCTGCGTTGCAAAAACGCTCTGAAAACAGTGTGTGTGGTCCTGTTACGCTGATGAGTATTTGTGGTTTCAGACAAACGTTTCAAAAGGGCGCAATCGGTCTCTCCAGTATGGAAACTGTAATGTTTAGGTTGAGATTGATTGGGGCCAGAACGCGTTGGTTCATACTTCTGGCCGGCATTTTTTCCATTTACTCAATCTCCTGAAAAATTTATTTTAAAAAAATTGTCGCTTTGTTTCAAAGAAACTCTACTGCCAATCGGCATCCAAAAAAGCAGCATTGAAATGAAAGAAGAATAGTCAGGCGTTTAACGCAACCTTATTTTTAACGGCAATTAGTTTCGACAAAATACTGACTGCAATTTCTTCCGGATCTTTTGCACCGATATCAATGCCCATCGGCATATCAACATGTTTCAACTCATCATGAGATGCGATCATTCCTTCTTCGAACATCTTTTTTGTCATCTCTACTTTCCGCTGGCTGCCGATCATTCCAAGATACGCATGTGGTTTCTTCAGGCAATACGCGAGAATATCCCGGTCATACGGATGGCTGTATGTCATAATGGTGATGAATGTATTTTCATCAAAAGGTAAAATAGGTAAGGCATGGCCGTGATGCAGATTCAGTTTGCTCACACGCTCAAGTTTGATTTCATCGAGGTATTCTTTCCTGTCATCGATGATTACCACGTCAAAATCAAAGTCACGCGCATACGTTGCGAGTGCATGACCTGTGTGCCCGCCGCCGAAAATATATAGTTTGTTTTTTTTCATAATGGGTTCAATATAAATGTCAACGCTGCCTCCGCAACACATGTTGTGCTGATGCAACAGATCATGTTTGAAGATCGCAGGTTCTCTTGTTTTCAAAATATCCAGGGCATGTGCAATTACTTTTTTTTCAAGATCACCGCCTCCGATGGTTCCGAAAATAGTTCCATCCGAGAACACCAGCATTTTCGCGCCGGTCTCACGCGGAGTAGATCCTTTTGTATTGACAACAACACACAGCGCGACATCCAGGTTTTTCTTCTGTGCTTCCGTAATTTTTTCAAAAATGTTTTTCATAAAAATTATCTGTGCAAAAAAACATGTAAAGAAAACACTATTCTTCGGGTACTATTTTTTGTCGCGTTGAATGTGCCGTCAATATTGGTTTCTGTTTTATGGCTTCACCCCTTCGGTCGCCATAAGCTTTCCGAAAGCGATGCCAACCCCTCTCTCCCTCCATTCGTCGGGACATGCCCGGAGAGTGGCTAGTCCTTGCTATCGATAAATGTTTCCGGATAAGAATCTCTTTTTGTCAGACAGCAGTGTAAAGAAAAGTAATATCTGATTCATCTTTTCATCCGGTGTATTCGAATTAAATTTCATACCACTTCTTTTACTTCTACCGGTATCGGAAACCGAATTTCTCAGTAAAAAAAAGGGCAGCTTTTGCCGCCCTTCTAATTCGATGAATTGTTAAAAGAGTAATTTTATTTTCAATCTTTCGGCATTGGGTCAGAAGCAAAATTAGCATGAACTAATTTCCATTTGCCGCTTTGTTTTACATATACGCGTGATGATTTAGCACGGATGGGTTTCATCACTCCGTCTTTGTTTTTTGCAACACCAGCATAATTGTACGAAAGAATAGCAACATCACCGTACACCTGCACCTTCGGATTTAACATTTCGGCAGCCACGTTACGCCCCGGATCTTTGCTGGTGGCTTCTGTTAATCTCATTGAAATTGCTTTCCCTTCCAATCGGGTAGAATAGTCTGAATTGAATTCTGTGTAATCATCTGAAATGTTTTTAAACTGCTCAGCTACATTGGTTGGATCCGCCATTTCGGCTGCCCACTGAGCTTTCACGATGTTAATAATTTCATCTGTCGTTTGCTGGTTCGCGTTTGCTTGTGCCTGTGCAAACGTTGCCGAAGGTTTAATTGCTATCCCAGTCAGTACAATTAACCCAATAATTAGTTTTTTCATTTTCATTTGTTTTTAACTTTCGCCTACTCTTTTTGGGTTTCGGCTTTCCCATTCACTATTTAAAAGCGATGATATTGTATACTGATTTTCGAGAACAAGAATGTATCTGAAATGAATGAATCATTTTACCGTTGAAAAATATTGATGATTTCAAAAATCCCCATCGCTAGTAATGCCGTAATGGGAATCGTAAGAATCCATGCCCAGATTAATTCAACCGTTACACCCCACCTCACTGCGCTTACGCGTTTTGAAACGCCGACCCCGATGATAGCACCGGTAATGGTATGTGTTGTGCTGACAGGAATTCCGAGTGCACCTGTTGTGAAAAGCGTTATGGCTCCGGCTGTTTCAGCCGAGAACCCTTCAAACGGATTAAGTTTAGTGATCCGTTGCCCCATTGTTTTCACGATTCTCCATCCTCCGAAAACAGTACCTAATGCAATCGCAGAATAGCATGTGAATGGAACCCACGCGGGGAGATGTTTCATGTCAGGAATAACATTGGAAGCGATGAGTGCGGCACCGATGATACCCATTACCTTCTGCGCATCGTTGCCTCCGTGACCGAGACTATATGCAGCCGCAGAGAACAGTTGCATTCGCCTGAATACTTTATCAACTTTATACGGATGCGATCTTTTACAAATATGCAAGGTAAGAAGCGACACTAAATAGGAGATGGTCATGCCAATGACGGGAGCCAGCACGATGAAGCAAATCGGGGGAATTACTTTATCAAGTTTAACAACATCAACTCCTGCAAATGCAATGGCGGCTCCTACAAACCCACCGATTAATGTATGAGACGAGCTGGATGGTATTCCGTACCACCAGGTAACCAGGTTCCAGATAATTGCCGCGGATAAACCTGAAAGCACAACAATGAGGTTGATGCCCTCTGGCTTCACCAATTTAGCAATGGTATCAGCTACGTGAAGTTGAAAAAACCAATATGCGAGGAAGTTGAAAGCAGCTGCCCAGATCACAGCAGAAAGCGGGGAAAGCACTTTGGTGGATACAACAGTAGCAATCGAATTGGCTGCATCATGAAAGCCATTGATAAAATCGAAAATGATAGCGAGAACAATAACGAGGTAAAGCAATTCCATAAAATTCAATTAAAGAGATTCAACGATCAGGCTTGTTTAATGATGACAGACTCAATTACATTCGCGGCATCCTCGCATTTGTCAGTGGCTGTTTCCAAAGCAGACAACACCTCTTTTATCTTGATGATCTCAATGGCATTTTTTTCATCTTCAAATAAACGCGCAACGGCATTGTCGAAAATATCATCCGCATGATTCTCGATGCTGTTAATGCGAACCAGCGCCTCACGTATTTTCATCGTATTTTTCATGCTTCTCAAACCGCAGATCGCTGTATTTAATTCAGCCGAACACTGCATGATCAGTTCAGCAAGTTTGATCATGGAAGGATGAATAGGATCCACCTTGTAAAGCTCAATTCTTTTTGCTGATCCATGAATGTAATCAAGTACATCATCGAGTACAGAAGCAAGCTGCTGAATATCTTCCCGGTCAAAAGGAGTGATGAATGTCGTGGCGACTTCCTTAAAAATCTCGTGCGTGATTTCATCGCCTACATGTTCCAGCTTTTCAATTTCACGGATAAGGATGCTGCGCTTCTCCGGTGAAGGAGTCGTGAGGGCTTCATACAATATTTTTGAAATCGCAACCAGATTGGCAGAAGCCTGTTCGAAGAGCGGATAGAATTTGCGGTCTTTCGGAACAAAGTATTGAAAAATGGAGTTCGCTGACATACAGTGTCGTGTAAATTTATTGTTAAGGATGGCAAAGTAGCAAAATTTAATCGTGCAAAAATATCCTGTTGAAAACTTCGATGCGTGGTTGATTCATGTATTTTTGAACCGTGAAAAACTCTCTCAGAAAGATTGCCGTGTTTGCCTCAGGTTCGGGAACGAATGCTGAAAATATTTGTCACTATTTCTCTCATTCCGAGAAGGCAAGAGTAGAATTGATTCTAACCAACAATGCGACTGCAGGTGTAATCGCGCGTGCAAAAAAACTGGAGGTGCCGAGTATCGTCTTTAACAGGAAGGATTTTTTTGAATCCGAGGCAATACTAAACCTGTTGCGGGAACACAAAATTGATCTGCTCATTCTCGCGGGATTTCTCTGGCTTGTTCCCCAAAACCTGATTCATGGATTTGAAAAAAAGATCATCAACATTCATCCCGCTTTGCTGCCGGGCATTGGTGGTAAAGGATATTATGGAGAACGTGTTCACCGTGCAGTGCTTGAAGGAGGAAAAATCATTTCAGGCATCACCATCCATTATGTGAATGAAAAATTTGACGAAGGAGAAATTATTTTCCAGGCCGCCTGTCACGTCAGCAAAGACGATACGGTTGATTCGCTGTCAACAAAAATCCATGCACTCGAATACACGTATTTTCCAGTGGTGATTGAAAAGGTCATGAAGAATGATTAAGCTTTACGAGTTGCAGTATCTTTGATCGCTTTGAAGCTGTCTAAAAAACGGCTTGAAGAATTCCTTATGCGGATAATTCTTTGTAAACTTTGTGTTTTATCTTTGACTTCGTGTTTAAATTTTTTTTAACACAAAGTTCCCAAAGGAAGCACCAAGATCTCGAAGGGAGTCTCCGATTTTTGCAAGTAATACTATGTTTAATCAATTTTGGACAGCCTCTTAAGAAAAGTGAGTTTTAAAAAAACGCTGAAAATATCTTTCCTCGCCCCGGTTTTGCTGATTGGGTTTTCGGCAATGCTGATCATACTCGCTGAAATCCTTCAATCGAATGCGTTGTTGAAGCCGGAAATTTCTGTTGAGAAGGCAGAAAAAAACCTGCATCGGCTCGAACAAAAAATGTCGCACTCCCTGGATGAAGTAGAGGGCATTTCCGCAGATTCAGCTTTCCACAATTATTTTATTCACCAGGGATTCCAGGAAATCGGTCTCAGTTTTTTTTATGCGGAGAACGAAACGATTACCAAGTGGTCGGATAATGAAACTGACATCAGCAGCAAAATGGCTGATACCTGCAAAAGCAACACGCTCATTCATCTGAACAATGGCTGGTACGAAATTTTTATCCGGAAAAAAGCCAACAAGAAAATCATCGGGTTGCTGCTGATTGCAAAAGAGTATGCGTATGAGAATCAATATCTCGTAAACAGTTTCAATCCACAATTCGGATTACCCGAACACGCTGTGCTGGCGCAGGATGGAGAAGAGATTTCTTTTCATGTCCGTTCGCTTGACAACAAGACGTTGTTTAAAATCCGGTTTTTGAATGCCACCGGTGATTCGCTCAACTTCGACATTAAAAGCCATCTCTACATTCTTTCTTTCCTGGTTTTTCTGCTTGCAGTTTTTCTGCTGATAAAAATTTTCTCCGGGATTTCCTCTGCTCTTGCATTCGCATTTATGGTGTTCATTGTAGCCACGCGCGCATGGATGATTCACCTGCGTATTCCGGATGAATTTTATTCGACCCCTTTATTCAGTCCTCAGTTTTATGCCAGCTCCTTTTACTTCAATTCACTCGGAGATTTGTTCATCAACTCGATGCTCCTGTTCTGCCTGTCAGGGAGTTTCTATGCGATGTTTCAAAACAAAAACTTCGCAGATCAAAACAAACGAACATCCTATTTAATACGTGCAGCCGCAATCCTCTTTCTTTTGCTTTTGTCGGTGCCGCTTAACAACCTTGTCAGCGGACTGATTGTAAACTCAAAAATATCCTTCGACATCAGCAATATTTTCACGATGAATGAAAACAGTTTACTTGGTTTCTTTGTCATTGCCGTTTTACTCTGGTCTTATGTCCTCGTCGCCTTTGCCTTGCTGAGAAGATATTTCCGGAACACCGGCATCAATTATTTTTCCATGCTAATGCTGGTTTCTGTATCAGCATTCGTCCTGGTTTATTTTTCGGCAAGACATTCGGAATGGTTCCAGTTATTCAGCCCGGTTACGATCCTGCTGGCTACGACCATGCTGGTCGCTCTTTTCACGAGAGCAAGATCCGGCGAAAAAAAAATTAATTTTAACTTCCTGCTGTACTTCACGTTGCTTTTTTCCGTTTACTCTTCTTTCATGATCTGGACATTAAACGACAAAAGAGAAAAAGAAAACAGAAAACTGGTGGCGCAAAAAATCGAAACCGGCCAGGGCCAGCTTGCTGAATACCTGTTCGAGGACATTGGAAAAAAAATCAGCAATGATGGCACCATCCAGCAACATTTCAAAGATACGCTGCATGTACGCGAACAAGTGAGCAAACGCCTGATGCAATTTTATTTCTCAGGTTACTGGGGAAAATTCAACATCAACATTTTATGTTTTGACCGCACCGGCATGCCCTTCGACACGGTTCGAACAAAATTCTCTCTTGATTTACTGGAGAGGAAAATCCCCGAAGAGGAAAATAAAAATGAATCTCCCCGCTTGTATTTCCTGAGTAATGCATCTGAACAGCAGGAATATATTTCAATCATTCCTGTAAGAGAGAGTAAAAAATCCGAAACCGTGATCGGTTCCATCGTCGTATTACTCACGCCTAAACTTTTTCAGAGTGACGAAGGATTCCCCGAACTGTTTGTGAGCAGGAAGGTAGCATTCAATAAGGAGCTGGCTAAATACTCGTATGCGCGTTACAGGAATGATTCTCTCCTGAATCAAAGCGGCGCCTTTGCTTATTATTTCTCGTCAAAAATTTTCCATCCGTCATCGGAAGAATATTCATTTGTGGATCTTGACAATTACAACCATCTTATTCATCGCCTCAATGATTCTTCATTCATCATTGTAAGCAAGAGCAAAGAAAGTCAGCTGCTGTTGTTTACCCTGTTCTCTTACCTGTTCAGTTTCTTCAGCCTGCTGCTACTCACGTTTTACCTCTTGTGGAGAATGATCAACCGCGAACTCCGCTACCAGTTAAATCTTACACAACGGATTCAGACATCTGTCATGTTGCTTGTCATTCTCTCGTTTATACTGATCGGCAGTGGCACGGTGTATTACATCACAAAAAAATATGACCTCAACAAAGATGAAAGCATCCGTGATAAAATCAACTCCCTGCTTGCTGTTATCGAAAAAGAAATGGGTGATTCTCCAAGACTTAACACCCGCCTGAGTGACGAAAGCCAGGCATCGCTCATCAAATTATCAGGAATGCTGGATGCGGATTTCAATTTATTTACGCTTGACGGAAATCTATGCTATTCTTCTCAGCCGAAAATTTTTGAGCAGGGAATCATTTCACAAAAAATGAATCCCGAAGTGTTGTTTGAGATGAGTGAAAAAGGAAAAACGCAGTTCGTGCATCCTGAAAGCATCGGCAAACTGAATTACATTTCCGCTTACGAACCGTTGCGTAACAGACAAGGAAAAATGATCGGTTATCTCCACCTTCCTTATTTTGAAAAGCAGAATGAACTGAACAACGAGATTTCAAATTTTCTTTCCGCGTTGATCAATATTTACATCCTGTTGCTCGCCCTTGCTGTGATTATTACCCTCATCATTTCATCGCGCATCACTCAGCCCTTGCTTTTGATACAGGAGAAACTAAGTAATATTCGTCTCGGAAGAAAGAACGAACCGATCGAATACCGCCGCAAAGATGAAATCGGTGAACTGGTAAACGAATACAACCGAATGATTGAAGAACTTGCTGCCAGTGCCGAGAAACTCTCACGCAGCGAACGTGAAAGCGCCTGGCGCGAAATGGCAAAACAGGTGGCACATGAAATAAAAAATCCACTAACACCGATGAAACTTTCTGTGCAACACCTGCAAAAAGCATGGGAAGAAAAAAGTCCGAAGTTGACAGAAATTTTCCAGCGCATCTCACAAACGTTGGTTGAACAGATTGATACCCTTTCAAACATCGCGACAGAATTTTCAACCTTCGCTCAAATGCCACAGGCGAAAAAAGAACCTGTTGATCTCAATAAAATCATTGGTTCGCTGCTCGATCTTTTCAAAGAACTCCCTGACATCTCAGTTACTTTTTCCGGCGATCAAAAAGAAAAAATTGTGTTTGCCGACAAAGACCAACTCAGCCGTATGTTCTCAAACCTTTTGAAGAATGCAACACAGGCGATCCAATCCGACAAAAATGGAATTATTGAAGTAGCTGTGGTGACGGAAAATAACAACTATATTATTTCTGTTCACGATAATGGCGCAGGTATTCCTGCAAATCAAATCGAAAGGATTTTCACTCCAAGTTTCACAACAAAATCTTCCGGCATGGGTTTAGGATTATCAATCGTTAAAAGTATCGTTGAAGGTTCGGGCGGCACCATCCGGTTTGAGACACAGGAAGGAGAAGGAACCACCTTCTTTGTTACATTGCCGGCTTATCAGAAATAACCGAAAGGATTAAATTGACTTTACAACTTAATTATTGATACTATAAAATCATTGTTTATAATATCAATAATTCGTTTTTAAAATAATCATCGCTTATTCTGATGTTTCAATTTATAAACTATCTTTTTTAGAATAGAATCAAGCAAGGCGATTAAACTCTCGCATTTCCAAGGAGATAATAATTCGTTAAATAACCCTTAAATCCTTTCCCGACACACCCCGTTTGCTAACTTTGCCTATCCCAAGTCCAGATTGAAAAATTATTTCGATGATCATTTAACACGATGATCATGTATGATTATCTATTCACTCGTTGGTTTTAATTTCAACTATCAATAAACATTTTTATGAATCGCCCAGTTCGTGTGTTAATTGCAAAAGTCGGTTTAGACGGACATGATCGAGGCGCGAAAGTGATTGCATCATTTCTTCGCGATGCGGGAATGGAAGTAATTTATACCGGACTAAGACAAACTCCTGAGATGGTAGTAAACGCAGCGATGCAGGAGGACGTGGATGTAATTGGCGTCAGTATTCTTTCCGGTGCTCACATGACGGTGTTCCCGAAAATCATCGAGATGATGAAGGCGAAAAAAATGGATGATGTGCTTCTCACAGGAGGAGGAATCATTCCGGATGAAGACATGAAAAAATTAAATCAGATTGGCGTTGGGAAATTGTTTCCACCGGCGACAGACACAAAAACAATTGTTGAATACATTAAAGAAGAAGTAAAAGCAAAAAGAAAGTTCTAAAACAATTGCGGGTTTAGAATTTTAAATTTCAAATTAATTCGCGATAAAAAATGATGACCTATCACAACATATTAATCTCAGTTCACAACGAAATTCTCACCATCACGATCAATCGCCCGGACAAGCTCAATGCGCTGAATAAAAAAACGATTGAGGAAATCGGCGATGCAATAAAGAATGGAGAAGCGGATAAATCGATTGCAGGAATTATCATCACCGGTACAGGAACAAAAGCATTTGTGGCCGGAGCCGACATTGCTGAGTTTGTTAACTATTCGGCTGAAGAAGGAAAAGAATTGAGCGCTGCCGGACATACAATATTCAAATCAATTGAGTTGTGCAGTAAGCCGGTAATCGCCGCTGTCAACGGTTTTGCACTGGGCGGAGGATGCGAACTGGCCATGAGTTGTCACCTGCGAATCGGAAGCGAAAATTCAAAATTCGGTCAGCCGGAAGTAAAGCTTGGTGTAATTCCCGGATATGGCGGAACACAGCGACTTATCCAGTTAATCGGGAAAAGCAAAGCGTTTGAATTGCTCATGACTGCCGATATGATTGATGCCCAACAGGCCCTGCAAATGGGACTTGTGAATTACATTACAACTCAAGATCAACTCATTCCAAAATGCGAAGAGCTGATTGGAAAAATAAAAATCCAATCACCAAAAGCAATTGCAGGTGTTATACGTTGTGTAGATGCATACTTCACCGATGGCGTCGATGGGTTTCAAACCGAAATCAATGAATTCGGAAAGTGTTTTACGAGCGATGATTTCAAAGAAGGAACCTCAGCATTTTTAGAAAAAAGAAAAACAAATTTTAGTAAGTAATCAATAACAAAAATAATTTCTGAGAAGGTATTTTGATGATGAACGAAGAAAGAGTATCACCATTATTTTCAATTCATTGAAAAAAATATTTAAGTATCAGGAGAAAGAAGAGGAAGAAAAATGAGAATTTCAAAACATTTAGCCAAACATGTTTTCTGTCTCGAAGGTGACTGGGAGCAGGATCTGAGAAACAAATCAAGTATAGGCGCAGCACTCGATTTCTTGCAGGCGAATTGCGGTATCCGATACATTCATAAAAACTGCGGAACAAAAGAAAACCTGAAATACTATCTCTCACTTTGGAAACAAAGAAGATACAGGGATTATACAATCTGTTATCTGGCTTTTCACGGTAAGCCGGAAAAAATACAAGTCGGCAATGAGTATTTAAATCTTGTTGAGCTCGCAGAAATACTGAACGGATCGTGCGTGGATAAAATCATTCACTTCGGAAGTTGCAACACACTCGATACCGATGCAAAGGGAATCCGCACTTTTCTAGAAACTACACATGCACTTTGTGTTTGTGGTTTCAAGACCGACATTGATTTTGTTGAAAGCTCTGTATTCGATATGTTGTTGCTTCAAAAATTCCAGGAGTATAAAGACATGGGCGCTGTTGAGCGCGACCTGAAGAAAAATTATCGCAAGCTGATTAACAAGCTCGACTTTAGAATGAGCTATTTATAACATTGAATCATTCGAATTGAAGATTTAAGAATCAATTCTAATATCTTTTCACATTCTTTCGACTTGATTCAATAATCAATAATGAAATCCGTTCACATCAAAGTTCATGGTATTGTACAGGGAGTTTTCTTCCGGAAGTTCACACAAAAGAAAGCGAATGAACTTGGCGTTAAAGGTTACGCGCGCAATGCTGATGACGGAACTGTTGAAATAGATGCCGAAGCACCTTCCGAAACACTTGATGCGTTTATAAACTGGTGTCACCAAGGACCCGAACGTGCTGTTGTTAATAAAGTAGAAGTGACTGAATCTTCATTGAAAAATTTTACTTCTTTTGAAATCAGAAGGTAACATGAAAAGCAAGATGAAAAAAATTCATGTTGTTTCTTTGCCCCTTAGCGAAAGAGCTTTCATTAAAATTTCAATTCCGAATTGAGCATCCTTAAAAAACTTGCAGGACAAACTGCTACCTACGGAGTAAGCACCATATTGGGCCGCCTGCTTAACTACCTGCTTGTTCCGCTTTACACGCGAGTATTTCATGCGGGAGAATATGGAGTTGTTACGGAGATGTTTGCGTATGTTTCATTTTTCAACATTGTTTTTACCTACGGATTAGAAACAGCTTACTTCCGTTTCTTTCAGTCGGAGAAAGGAAATCCGAAGGTGTATTCCACCACACTGATTTCGATTCTTGTAAGTTCTTTTTTGCTTGCCTTGCTCATTATACTTTTATCCGCGGGCATTGCCGATAAACTGAATACATCGGAACATCCGAATGCCATACGTCCGCAATATCTCTGCTGGTTTGCCGCCGTACTTGCATTTGATGCTGTTTCTAATATTCCGTTCGCACGGCTGAGACAGGAGAACAAAGCAAAACGTTTTGCCTTTCTGAAACTCCTCTGGATATTCATCAACGTCGGTTTGAATTTATTTTTTCTTGTTCTCTGTCCGAAGCTGATGAACGGATCGTTACATAATTTTATCAGCAGTATTTACGATCCATCTATCGGTATTGGTTATGTTTTTATTTCGAATCTTGTGGCTAGCGCTGTAACATTGTTGCTGCTGCTTCCGGAAATGATCGACATTCCATTTGAGTTTGATATCAAACTTTGGAAAACCATTCTCATCTATTCGCTTCCGATCATGGTGGGCGGTTTTGCAGGAATGATCAATGAAACATTCGACCGGATTCTATTGCCGCGCCTGGTCGTAGATAAAGCAACAGCATTGGCGCAAAACGGAATTTACGGCGCCTGTTACAAACTTTCCATCGTGATGACTTTATTTATTCAGACTTTCCGGTATGCAGCCGAACCGTTTTTCTTTTCGCATGCATCTAAAGAAAACGCGAAAGAAATGTACGCTAAAGTGATGCACTATTTCGTTCTTGCATGCGCATTCATTTTCCTCGTCGTGATGATGTACATCGACGTTGTGAAATATTTTATCGGCAAAGATTTCAGAGAAGGGATCAAAGTTGTACCCATTCTGCTGATGGCCAATCTTTGCCTCGGTGTTTACTACAATCTTTCCATCTGGTACAAACTCACCGGGCAAACAAAGTGGGGTGCATGGATTGCAATTGCAGGAGCCGTCCTCACACTTATTTTTAACTTTTGGCTGATTCCAATTTTGGGTTACATGGGTGCGGCATGGACTACCTTAATCTGTTACGCTTCTATGATGGTGATCTCATACGTGGGCGGACAAAAATATTACTACGTCCATTACAACATTAAATCATTCGTGACGTATGTTTTCTCAGCGTTGCTGTTGTATTTTTTGAGCGTATACATCAGGAGCCAATTTGAAGTTGGAGAGAAATGGATGCTCGCTATCAATTCTGTTATTCTCATGTTGTTTTTGCTGATGGCTTTCATCTTCGAAAGAGGCAAAAATTCTTACCTTCGCATGCCTTCTTAAAGAGATGTGAGATGTGAGTCAAGAGTCAAGAGTCAAGAGTCAAGAGTCAAGAGTCAAGAAAATAAAAATAGCATCGATATAATCATTTTTATTAATCGGTGTAATCAAAAAAGTAATCGCATTAATGAAAGTAAGAATCATCAATCAATCAAATCATCCGTTACCCGGTTATGAATCCAATGCTTCTGCGGGAATGGACATACGCGCGAGTCTGGATCAGCCGGTTATTTTAAAACCACTTGAACGTGCCATGATTCCAACCGGGTTATTCATTGAATTACCGGAAGGATACGAAGCACAGATCCGCCCACGTAGCGGACTTGCTGTAAAGGAAGGAATCACCGTATTAAATTCACCCGGCACCGTTGATGCGGATTATCGTGGAGAGATAAAAGTAATTCTTGTCAATTTATCGAATGAAAATTTTACGGTTGAGAATGGTGAACGCATTGCTCAGATGATTGTTGCCTCACACGAACGAGTTGAATGGACTCTTGCGGAAGAGTTGCTTGAAACAGTTAGAGGAGCGGGCGGATTCGGATCAACCGGAAATAAGTAGCAGTAAGCAATTGCAGTTGGTAGTTGTCTTAACTGCAAACTGCCGTATGCCACTGCTTACTTCTGAAATTGAAGTAATCCATTTGAAATAAGTATACTGGTAATTAAAAAAAAGAATGAGAATTATTATCCCAATGGCAGGAGCGGGCAAACGCATGAGACCTCATACGCTGACTGTTCCAAAACCATTAATTCCGGTTGCAGGAAAACCAATCGTGCAATGGCTGGTAGAAGACATTATCAAAGTGTGTAAAGAAAAAGTTACGGACATTGCATTCGTCATCGGTGATTTCGGAGTTGAAGCGGAAAAGAACTTATTATCAATCGCTGAAAATCTCGGAGCGAAAGGACATATCTATTATCAGGACGAACCGCTGGGAACCGCGCATGCAATATTGTGCGCTGAAGATACGTTGAAGGGAAAAGTGATTGTGGCATTTGCCGACACCCTGTTTCGCGCCGACTTTACCATGAACGAAGAAAAAGACGGCATTATCTGGGTCAATAAAATTGATGATCCGAAAATGTTTGGTGTGGTAAAAGTGAACGATGAAAATGTGATTACCGATTTCGTGGAAAAACCACAGACATTTGTTTCCGACCTTGCCATCATCGGAATTTATTATTTCAAAGACGGAGAATACCTGCGGAAGGAAATGCAATACCTCCTTGACAATAATATCATGGAAAAAGGCGAATACCAATTAACGAATGCGCTCGAAAACATGAAAAAGAAAGGAACAAAATTCGTTCCCGGAAAAGTAGTTGAATGGCTCGACTGCGGGAATAAAGATGCAACGGTGTACACCAACAAACGCGTACTCGAATTGCACAAAGACGAAAAGATGATTGCCCGTGATGTGAAGAACGAAAACTCAGTGATCATTCAACCTTGTTTCATCGGAGAAAACGTATCGCTGAAAAATTCAATCGTGGGACCACATGCTTCCATTGGTGCAAATTCAAAAATTGAAAACTCAGTCGTTTCTAACTGCATCTTTCAAACAAATACAACCGTTTCAAATGCCGTTATTGAAAACTCGATGATCGGAAATTTCGTAACTTATAAAAATACACCCGAGCAACTGAGTCTCGGCGATTACTCTACTCACTCATAATTCAACACCATGAAAAATAAATTCCTCGTACTTATTTTTTGTTCTTCTCTTTTTGTCGCCTGCAAGAGTTCGCAGACAACGGCAGGAGGAAATTCGAACAAGAAACAGCTGTCGGGACTCGAACAGGATGAAGTACTGAATCTTTTTTACAATGCCAACAAAGAAAAAATTCTCGGCAACTTCAACAACGCAATTGATCTTTTTTCAGAAGTAATCAGGAAAGACCCGGGGAACCATGCAGCCATGTATGAGCTTGCCAATATTTACGCTGACCAAAAAAAATACAGTGACGCGTTGTTCTTCAGTAAGAGCGCTTACAAACTGGATCCGAAAAATCTTTGGTATGCATTATCGCTTTCTGAAATTTATCAGAAGAATAAAAAATTCACAGAAGCTTCAGAGGTACTTGAACAGCTTGTAAAAAATTATCCTGAACGTGATAATTTTTATTTTGAATGGGCTACCGCTCTTATCCTTGCTGATAAATCAGCCGAAGCAATAAAAGTGTATGATAAGCTGGAAGAAAGAGCCGGCGTTTCAAGGGAAGTTACAATACGAAAGTCAAGGTTGTATCAGCGCCTGGGAAAAAACGAAAAAGCCATTGCTGAATTACAAAAATACATTGATGGCAATCCGAAAGACGCGCAGGCATACGGAATGCTCGCTGAAGTGTATCAGAACATGGGCGACAAACAAAAAGCGCTCGACACCTACAATAAGGTGCTGGCAGTGGATCCGAACAATCCATACATTCATCTTTCCCTTGCTGATTACTACCGGAGTAACGGTGAAAAAGAAAAGTCAATCAATGAACTGAAGCTTGCCTTCAATAACAAAGAACTTGATGTTGATACAAAGATCAGCATTCTCTCATCTTATCTTTCATTGATTGTTTTGCATCCGGAATTGAAAGATCAGGCACTCGAGTTAAGCAACTTGTTGCTGGAAGCGCATCCCGACGAATCGCGCGCACACACCATTCATGGAGATTTTCTTGCCGTTGATAAGCAATTTGGAAAAGCCCGGGATGAATACAGGGAAGCAAAAAAATTAGGCGCTAACGAATACGAGGTGATCAAACAGATACTTCGACTAGACGCCCAGTTGCAAAGCTGGGACACCCTGCTCATTGAAGGCAACGAAGCAATAACAACCTTTCCTGATCAACCATATATATATTTATTAAACGGCCTCGCTTATAGTCAGAAGAAAAATTATTCGGAGGCGATAAAATCGCTGAGCACCGGGGTAAAAATGGTTGTTGATGATAAATCTCTTGAAGGACAATTTTACTCAAGCTTAGGCGAAGCTTACAATGATTTAAAAGATTTTATTAAGTCGGATGAGAGTTTTGAAAAAGCATTGGCGATTAATCCCAAAGATCAGAGTTCGTTAAACAACTATGCGTATTACCTGTCTGTACGTGGAGAGAAATTAGACAAAGCGGAAACTATGTCGAGACTTTCAAACGAACTACTTTCAAGCGAACCGGAATCTAACAGGGGACCTGCTGAAGATACCTACGGATGGATCCTTTTCAAACAAGGCAAATATGCGGATGCGAAAATCTGGATAGAAAAATCGCTCGGACACAGCAGTGAAAAAAGTGCAACGGTACTTGAACATTACGGTGATGCGCTTTATAAAACCGGCGACATCCAGAAAGCATTGGAGTACTGGCAAAAAGCAAAAAATGCAGGTGAGGGAGGTTCTGAATTTCTCGACAAAAAGATCCTTGAAAGAAAATTACCCGATTAAATGGTACCCTGCCTGAATTTGTTTCGCGGGAAATTTCTACCCGTCTCTTTCCTGGTTGTCCTTTTGTTTCTTGCTTCATCCTGTAAGACATCTAAAAAGATTGTGGTGGCTGCGCCGCTTAAGTTAAGAGGCGCCGATGTAATCCAGGTCTTCGATTCTGTGCAGTCGCATGAATTTTCTTTTGAATGGCTAACCATGAAAGCGTCGGTCGACTACACCAGTCAGAACGAAACCGAATCGTTTGATGTAAATATCCGGATGAGAAAAGACAGCGCGCTCTGGATTTCCATTACTCCGTTGTTAGGCATTGAAGCTGCGCGTGTATTTGTGACACACGAAAACATGCAGATTCTTGATCGGGTTCATAAAACCTATACGGTTCATGATTTTGAATACCTCGATGATTTACTTAAGACACGGCTCAATTATGAAATCATACAGGCTGTATTAATTGGAAATTATTTCCCATACCTGAAAAATGAAAAGCTAAAATCAGTGTACGAGGAAGATTCGTGTACCATTTTAAGTACGCTCAATAAGCGAAAGTTGAGAAGAGCGATGGAAGACAAAGACCCGAACAAACCGATTGTTCAGGATTTTTGGATCAACTCAAGCTACCGCATCACAAAATCGCGCATGGAAGATGACAAGCTGAATCGTTCTCTGGAAGCTATTTATTCTGATTTCACCGAAGCCGGATCAAACCTCGTTCCGAATAAAATTTTCGTCACCATCGCGACCTCTCATCCTACTTCTATCAAAGTAGAATATTCAAAGATTACCATTAATGAACCGGTAAGCATTCCGTTTACTGTACCGGAGAAATATGAGCGCAGGTGAGCAACGCATGTATTGCTAAACCGAAACCTTATCTCTTTTTTTCTGTTAAAAACTTCTGACGGATGTTCTGTAAAACATCCGTCTTCGTTCAGAATTTCACCGCTCCAATAATTCGTTTTCAGATTCGTTTTTATATACAGATGACTATCCGTCCGGTTTGTACTTTTTTCTATCTGCATCGCTTTAAACTTTTGATGCTGCCTCTGTTTTTCCTGTTGTCGAATCCCGTTTTTTCCGACAATAAAAAAGAACTTGAAAGGAAAAAGGAACAGCTTCGTAAAGACATTGACTATACAAACCAGATGCTGAGCCAGACGAAGAAAAATAAATCAACATCGCTAAGCCAGCTCATCACCCTCAATAAAAAAATTTCGTACAGGAGTGAACTGATCAATACGATCAGTTATGAAATTAACGGACTTGACAATTCCATCGGCGGCATCAACCGGCATGTAGATTCGCTGGAAAACCGCATGGCAATTTTAAAGAAACAGTATGCAGGCATGCTCTACTTCGCCTATAAAAACCAAACTTCTTATTCACGACTTTCATTTATTTTTTCAGCGAGCGATTTTAACCAGGCCTATAAACGTTTGAAATACCTTCAGCAACTTAGCGCCTACCGGGTTGAGCAGCGTAATCTCATTGAACAGACACAGGATTCGCTCGTTGTACGAAAAAATGATTTACTGGGAGTAAGAACCGACAAGACACATTTGTTGACATCACAAGAGAAGGAGAAAAAAAATCTTGACGTTGAAAAAAAAGAACAGGTTTCCGTTTTAAACAACCTGACCTCACGCGAGAAAAAACTTCGTACCGACCTGAAAGAGAAACAAAAACAGGAAGAAAAACTTAGCCATGCAATTGAAGACATCATCCGGAAAGAAATTGAATCGGCTAAACTTGCTGCCCGGAAAAAATCTTCTTCCACATTAACAGCGAGTGTAAGTAAAAAACCGGAGACAATCACTTCGTCGATCGCGCTTACCTCTACACCTGAAGCGATGAAGCTGAGCAACGATTTCGCAAGCAACAAAGGAAAACTGCCGTGGCCGGTTGACCAGGGATTTATCACCAGCACGTTCGGCAGGCATTCTCACCCGATATGGAAAGATGTAATCGTTAATAACAACGGCGTTGACATCAATTCACAAAAAGGAGCAAAGGCGCGGGCCATTTTCGATGGGAAAGTTATTCGTGTCATCATGATCGTTGATAAATATGCTGTACTTGTTCAACATGGTGAATACTTCACGCTCTATTCAAACCTAAGAGATGTGTATGTGAAAGCAGGGGAAAGAGTGATTACGAAACAAACCCTTGGTCTTGTTCAAACCGATGATGATGAGGGGAAAACAGAAGTTCACCTGGAAATATGGAAAGGCAGCAATAAAATGGATCCGGAAAACTGGATCATGGCAAAGAGATAGAGCCAAGAACCCACTAAGACCCAAGACCAAAGAACACTCTTCAAAACCTGATTCGTAAATTCGTACTCAATTCGTCATTCGCTACAGGAATTCCTTTCTCCCAACTATTTATTACATTTGCACCTGTAAGTCCATTAAGGACTGAATAAATAAAACAACATGACTATCAGCATTCTTCTCGGCATTCTTGGCGGACAGGAAGTACTTATCATTGCCATACTTGTACTCTTAATGTTTGGCGGCAAAAAAATTCCTGAATTGATGAAGGGACTTGGAAAGGGCATCAAAGAATTTAAAGATGCAAAAGACGGAACTGATGAGCATAAGGAAGAAGAGAAGAAATAGCTTTCTTTAAATTTTTATTTTGTAGACCGTACGCGAACAATTTCCTTCAGGGGTATTTTTTCATGATGTTGCGATTCTGATATCGCTTTTATATCCTTGTTCTCCAATGCTTCCGTGAGTTTTCTTCCTTTTTGAACGCAGACAAAATATACATCTTTTACCTGCACCGACTGCAAAGACGATTCGTCGTCAACATCAACAAACAACCAACCTACCTTTCTTTTGTTGTTGACAAGATAGAGTGTGGCGATTTTATTCAGGTGTGGTAAAATTTCCTCGAATTTCATTTCGTGTCTGTTAGAAATTGTGATAAATAATTGAAACAATCTTTTCTTCCATCACTTCTTCGGCTTCCCTGCTCCTCTTTTTTCCTTCAATGTGAGCAGTAATGTCGATGCGTGTGAGACTTTTATCAATACTTGATAATTCAAATAAAATGTGTTTGGGAGTACGGTACCAATTACCGCTTCTGAATACCATCAGAAGTCTGTTTTGTTCATCAAAATTTTTAATCAGAAATCGCTTTTTAATCAGAATTTCTCTTAGTTTTGAGATGACATCTGTGAAGTTCGATTTAAACAATGCTGTTTCCATTCCAGTTCGATTCAGACAATTCAATTCCATAAAGCGAAATGCTTTAAGCAAGAGTAGTTCGTACGTGGTGTGGTGAGAGGGTGGGTAAAATCTGCTGTTCGTGGTAGATTCAGCAGCGTCTAATAAGTGTATAAAGACATTACAATTATAATCGTATAAGACAATTTTGTCTAACAATTTCGGCAAAATGCTGAATACTCCTTATGAACAGCCTGTGTGATTGGGCAAACGAAGCAAATCCGCCTCAAAATTCAAATGGAATATCTTCTTTACCAATTGAAGCATCCCTTCCTCCAAACAAGAATAGCTATCTACCAAGTAAATGAAATTTCTGAAAACCAGTTCTGATACTATACCCGTAACCCGTGAAATGTTAAATTAAATGAGTCAGAAAAATCATTTTTATTCGTTTTTGTAAGGATTTTGAGGTTTTCATTTAACTTCACCATCCCTTTTTCGTTATATTATAAAACATTAGACTATTATTCTATTTTTGCCGTTACAGTGTTGTTTCGGACTGTATAGAAATTTGAAAAATCGCCGAAAGAGAAATGAAGAAATTGCCGACATTTATAAAGAGTGCCTCATTGGTTTTGACAATGTTGTGTTTGCTATTTGGAAAAGCGGGCGCGCAGCAGGACAATGACGTTCCGCAAACGGTTGCCCCGGCGAATTATGATCCGATTGCTGCTATGCTCGACAGTCTTGTGAACCTCAATTATATTCAACGGTTGAATTTTGCTTCGGCAGGAACGCAACAGAATAATAATTTCCAGCCGTATGAAGTTCCTACTTATGCGGATGACATTTACAGAAAACGCATTCAGAAAATTCAGACGCCAATTCCGCTCACCTACAATATGCAGATCAAAGAATACATCGACATGTATGCGGTGAGAAAACGTGCATTAACTGAACGTGTAATGGGTTTATCCAATTTGTATTTTCCATTGTATGAACAAATTCTTGATCAGCAGGGTTTGCCGCTTGAATTCAAATATTTGTCGATTGTAGAATCTGCGTTAAATCCGATGGCTGTTTCACGTGTTGGAGCAACCGGCTTGTGGCAGTTTATGCTCAACACCGGAAAGATGTACAACCTCAAAGTAAATTCTTTTATCGACGAACGAAGAGATCCGGTAAAAGCAACGTATGCTGCTTGTGAATATTTCAAAAACATGTATGCGATATACCACGACTGGTTGCTTGTGATTGCAGCATACAATTGCGGGGCAGGAAATGTGAACAAAGCAATTGCACGTTCAGGTGGCAAAACAACATTTTGGGAAATCAGTCCTTATCTTCCGAAAGAAACACGAGGGTATGTTCCGGCATTCATTGCTGTTACCTACCTGATGAATTATCCTGCTGAACACAACCTCACGTCTGTTCCTCCTGTGATCAGTTACTTTGAAGCGGATACGGTAATGGTGGATCAGAAGATTTCGTTGCATGAAATTGCTGATGCGACCGGTTTGCCGGTTGAACTGTTAAGCTATCTGAATCCTATTTATAAAAAAGGTATTATTCCTGACGGCGATGAATCGTATGTGTTGAGATTGCCTTCCAACAAAATCAATGCGTACTTAGTGAATCTCGAAAATATTTTCAAACCGACAGAACCTGATGCTGAAGCGATGACTACACAGGATGACGGTTCTCCGCTCGATCCGACTACATACGTCAGCAAAGTGGTAAAGAAATATCACACCGTAAAAAAAGGAGAGCATCTTGCCTCTATTGCCAATCGTTACAATTGCTCAACTCAGGATTTGAAGAGATGGAACAAATTGAGAAGTCTTAAACTTCACTCCGGACAAAAACTCCTCGTATTTGTAGCAAGCAAACAAAAGAACGAATTGAAAGCGTCTGCAAAAACTGCTGAACCCTTAAGCACTGCGCAAAACAAGGAGTCAAACGGGCCTTCGAACACAAAGAAAGCCGATAGCAGTTTAACCGCTTCAAAAGCATCTGATCATTCTGATACCTCTGTTTCTTCTGACGTAAACAACAACGTTCCCTCGCACGCAAATTCAAAAGACAATGCAAAGCATGGTAAGTTTGTTTATCACATTGTTCAACCGGGAGATACATTATGGAATATCGCGAACCGATACGAAGGTGTAACTGTTGAGGAACTAAAATCCATTAACCGGTTAGTTTCAAATGATCTTAAACCAGGAACAAAATTGAAAGTGTTGGTCGGGAGTTGATTCCATCCATTATCTCATTTTGAAAGCATCCCAACTAACGGCGGGGTGCTTTTTCATTTTAAAGACATCTTCAACTGGCAGAATTTTTATACTTTTGAAATCCAAACAGAAAAAAATATCCATGAAAAAAATAATCGTGTTGCTTGGTTTAGTCGTGATATTCCATTCGATTTCATTTTCTCAAATTCTTCCTAACGCCGGTTTTGAAAACTGGACTGGTTTCGGATTATACGAAATGCCGGATTCATGGAAGACCACCGACAGTATTTCTACTGGACAGGGATTGCAGCATAGTGCGTCAAAAGAACTAACGGATATACACGGAGGATCCTTCGCGTTAAAACTAAATCCGTTTACATACTTTTCATTTGCCATTCCGGGCGCCGCCTCCAACGGTGCAATCAATGCTTCCACCTACCAGGTAATTGGCGGATCGCCTGATACCGTTCGACATGCAACTCTGGATGGCTGGTATAAATTTTCTCCTACCGGCGGTGATTCAGTTATTGTTTCTATCGCGATGTATAAATGGAACGGCACATCAAGAGACCTGGTAGGCGCGGGCGAATTTAAAGACACCACTTCTACGACTGCTTACACTTCATTTTCCGTGAACATTAACTATTACTCGCCTGCTGTTCCTGATTCCATGTTGATCATTCTTTACGCAGGATCGCGCGTACTTGCAACGTCACATATCGGCACAACACTTCTTATTGATGATCTCTCCTTCAGTGGCGTTGTAGGCACGCACGAAATTTACAACATCGTGAATGCCATTCGTGTGTTTCCGATTCCGGCCATCAATGAATTAAATGTTCAGGTCGATCTAAAACATAACATTCATTCCTCCTTTGAAATTCTGGATGTAAGCGGAAAAAGAATATTGGTTCATGATATGAAATCAACGGACGAAAAAATTGACATCAGCGGATTAACCAACGGAAATTATTTCTACCATCTTCTTGATGAACTTGGAACCAAACTTAGTATTGGGAAATTTACAGTGAACAAATAGTTGATGGTATAAACCGATCGTGCCAAAAACTTCGTCACTTAATCACTTCGTTACTTTCCCGGAATACGAACACAACTAAAAAATCAATCCTGCTGATTTTCCAACCCCGAAGCATCACCCTCTTTGAAAAAATAATTCGGGTAACGCTTGAAGTGAAGTTCTTTTACTTTGGTGATAAGTTTTGCCCGGAGTTCCTCTATGTTAACTCTGTTTGTCGCAGAAATAAAAACACATGTTCCTTCCATTTTTGAAATCCAGGATTTCTTCAAATCTTCCAGTGACATGTTTTCTTTTTTTACCGGAGTAAGATCATCTTCCTCTTTTGGAATGTGATGGTAGGCATCTATTTTGTTGAAGACAATCAAAGTCGGTTTATCGGTTGCTTTAATATCCACCAGCGTTTGATTTACGATGTTGATCTGATCTTCAAAATTCGGATGAGAAATATCCACGACGTGAACAAGAATGTCGGCTTCGCGAACTTCATCGAGTGTTGATTTGAATGATTCAATCAGATCGTGCGGCAACTTCCTTATAAAGCCGACAGTATCGGATAATAAAAACGGAATATTCTCGTACACAATCTTTCTCACAGTGGTATCAAGCGTGGCGAACAATTTATTTTCGGCAAACACATCACTCTTACTCAACAGGTTCATCAATGTTGATTTGCCCACATTCGTATAACCAACCAATGCGACACGAATCATTTCTCCGCGCTGCTTACGCTGTGTCGCGCTTTGTTTATCAATGGTGAGAAGTTTCTCTTTCAGTTTTGATATCTTGTCGTTGATTGCACGTCTGTCCGTTTCAATTTCACTTTCACCCGGACCGCGCATTCCGATTCCTCCTCGTTGTTTCTCCAGGTGAGTCCACATGCGGGTTAGGCGGGGAAGCAGATATTTGTATTGTGCCAACTCAACCTGTGCTTTCGATTGCGCTGAGCGTGCGCGTTTCGCAAATATGTCGAGAATGAGATTGTTGCGGTCAAGTACGCGGCACTCGAGCACTTTTTCAATATTACGAATTTGGGAACCGCTCAGTTCATCATCAAAAATCGCGATGTCTGTTTTATTCGCTTTGATAAATTCTTTGATCTCATTCAGCTTACCGCTTCCGATAAATGTTTTTGAATCGGGATGATCGAGCCGTTGAACAAATCTTTTCACTGTTGCCGCTCCCGCAGTTTCCGCAAGAAACGCCAGCTCATCCATGAATTCACGCAATTGATTTTCGTTTTGCGAACGGTGAATGAGGCCGATCAATACAGCTGTTTCATTTTTTTTATCGGTGGGAGAAGGAGTATGAGGCACTGAAAGAAATTATAAATGGTGAATTATAAATGATGAATGAGAAGAATTTTAATCACAGTAAAAATTAATCAACATACAAAACAAATCCGCGAATCAATTTGATTTTCCTCTTAATGTAACAACATACGCAGCGACAGCATTTATTTCTTCATCACTTAAAGCACCTATGAAAGCCGGCATCTTGCTTTTGCTTCCTTCTTTCACTAATTGAGAAATCAGCGAAGATGAAAGCGAAGATGACGAAAGATCTGCAGCATCACGATATTTTTTCTTTCCATCCAAACCATGACACATCGCACAGTTTGCGACAAACGTTTTAATACCTAAAGAGGGAGCATCAACAGCAATACCGTGTACGACAACATTGTTTGGAATAAATGGTTTGTTCTTTGAAGCCTCAGCCAATCCGTATACTCCAACCAGGATGACAAATGAAAGCAATGCTAATGCTTTGTTCTTTTTCTTAAACCCGATAACAGACAACGGAATCACCACCAGAACACCAACAAGTTTTACAATATGCAGCATTTTAATCGCCCCGAGGATCACAAATAACCAGATGCCGGTAACGAGAAACAGGGTACTGATGATCATCTCAATCACCTTTGTTGCTTTCGTGAATTTTTCAAGCGCTGAAACATTCGAAAACAACAAAATGGTTTTGATGAGATAGATCAGCAGAAAAAGATTGACTACAACAATGTGAATGGTGGCAAGTACGGCTGAATTCATGAACAATGAGTTTATGCGACCAAAAGTAAAGAATTCTTTCTTTACGCTCTTTGAAAAAATTGAGGTAAAAAAGCCGACAACGGTTAGGTCGATTTTTCAACGTTAAGGTTCGCTTAACTTTTTTATTCTCAAAGTTTCTTTACATTCGTCACTCTCAAAAGAATCCTCATGAAGAACTGTTTTTTACTGGCTGCATTCGCAGGCATTTTCATCCCGCAAAAAAGTCAATCGCAGGTAACATTTCCCGTGAACGGAACAACCGACCCGAGACACATCATATACGCATTTACGAACGCAAAAATTTTCGTTGACTACAAGACTGTCATTGATTCTGCGACGCTAATTGTTAAAGACGGAATTATTGCTGACGAAGGTAGAGCCCTGAAAACCCCTGCTGATGCTGTGGTGTACGACTTAAAGGGAAAAACCATCTACCCGTCATTCATCGATATTTTTTCCGACTACGGTTTAACAGAAGTTAAGAAAGCACCGGACAATGATGGTCTGCCGCAATTTATTTCCAACACGAAAGGAGCTTACAACTGGAACCAGGCCATACGACCAGAGTACGATGCCTATAAAGTTTTTTCAGCAGACAATAAGAAAGCGGAGGAGTTACGTAAACTCGGTTTCGGCGTTGTGAACGTCGTGAACAAAGATGGCATTGCGCGCGGAACATCTGTTCTGGCTACACTCGGAGAAGGCAGAGAAAATGACATCGTGATTAAAGACCGTTCTTCGGCTTCTTATTCGTTCAGCAAAGGAACCTCTACACAGGACTATCCTGAATCTCTGATGGGTGTGATTGCTTTGCTCCGTCAAACTTCTTATGATGCGCAGTGGTATGCGAACGGCGGAAACAAAAAAGAATACAACATTTCTCTTGATGCCTGGAATAAAACTCAAAACCTTCCACAGATTTTTGATGCCGGCGATAAGCAAAGTGAATTACGTGCCGCTAAAATCGGAGATGAATTCAATGTAAAGTATATCATCAAAGGATCGGGCGATGAATACCAGCGTATTGATGAAATCAAAGCAATGACTGATGCGTTGATTGTTCCTTTGAACTTTCCGGAAGCATACGATGTGAGTGATCCGTACGATGCATTGAGCATTACACTTTCGGCGATGAAACATTGGGAGCTTGCGCCAACGAATCCTTCGGCCATTGAGAAAGCACAGATTGAATTTGCGCTCACTGCATCTGAAATGAAAGAAAAAAATAATTTCCTGAAAAACCTTCGCAAGGCAATTGAATACGGACTGAGCGAACAAACCGCTTTGAAAGCGCTTACACAGACTCCCGCCGAAATGCTTCGCGCGTCAGACGCAATAGGAAGTCTGAAGAAAGGAATGATGGCCAATTTTATCATTACCTCTAAAAGTATTTTTGATAAAGAAAATATTATCTATGACAACTGGGTGAAAGGAGTGCGTTATAAAATCAACAACTACGACCAGAAGGATATCCGCGGAATATATACTCTGCAGGTTGGCAGCATTCTGCCGATGAAATTAAGAGTAACCGGCGATGTTTCAAATTCTGAAATGAAAATCGCGGAAGACTCATCCCGAATCAGTGTTAGTTATACCCGACAAGGTACCCTGTTATCCATGCAGTTTGAGTTGAAGAAAAAAAGCGAGGAAGGCATCTACCGCCTGAGCGGGTATGTGAATGATGATAATACGAACCAGTGGAAAGGCAACGCGCAGCTGCCAAATGGCGAATGGACAAAGTGGTCGGTGAATTTAGATTCAGTATATATACCCGATGTAAAAAAAGATACAACGAAAAAAGATGTTCTGAAACTTGGTTCCGTTACCTACCCTTTTACCGCTTACGGATGGAAAGAGATTCCGAAAGCGAAAACCGTGTTGATTAAAAATGCAACAGTGTGGACAAATGAAAAAGATGGAATTCTTCAGAACACAGACGTTCTGATCGCTGATGGGAAAATTAAGCAGATTGGAAAAAATATTTCCGCAACGGGAGCAGAAACAGTTGATGGAACAGGGAAACATCTGAGCTCCGGAGTTATTGATGAACACTCTCACATCGCTGCAAGTGGTGGTGTGAATGAAGGAACTGAATCTGCATCAGCCGAAGTTCGCATTGCTGATATTCTTGATCCTGACGACATCGAAATATACCGGCAACTTGCAGGAGGCGTTACCTCTTCTCAGATACTTCACGGTAGTGCGAATGCGATTGGCGGACAAACACAACTGATCAAAGAGCGCTGGGGGCTTTCTGCCGAGAAATTAAAATTCCAGGGATGGCCGGGCTTCATCAAATTTGCGCTTGGTGAAAATGTAAAACAATCGAACTGGGGCGACCGCCAGACAGTTCGTTTTCCTCAATCGCGGATGGGGGTTGAACAGGTATACAGAGATTTTTTTACGCGCGCCCGTGAATATGAAAATGAATTCAAAAAATACAATGCCCTTGATGCGAAATTGAAAAGCAAAGACATTGCTCCGAGAAGAAATTTAAAACTCGATGCACTGGTTGAAATACTCGACTCCAAACGCTTTATCACCTGTCATAGTTATGAGCAAAGCGAAATCAACATGCTGATGAAAGTTGCCGAATCATTCGACTTCAAAATAAATACATTCACACATATTCTTGAAGGATATAAAGTAGCTGATAAAATGAAACGTCATGGAGTACTTGGCGTATCCACGTTTGCCGACTGGTGGGCATACAAGTTTGAAGTGTATGAAGCCATTCCTTACAACGGCGCGATTATGCATGATATCGGTTTAACGGTCGCGTATAATTCCGACAGTCCTGAAATGGCGAGACGACTGAACCAGGAAGCCGCCAAAGCGGTGAAGTACGGAGGAGTGAGTGAAGAAGAAGCATGGAAATTTGTGACGTTGAACCCGGCAAAGATGCTTCACGTTGATGATCGCGTGGGATCTGTTAAGGTTGGAAAAGATGCCGATCTTGTTTTGTGGAACGACAACCCGCTCAGTATATATGCAAAGCCGTTGCAAACCTATGTTGACGGAATTAAATATTATGACGTCGACACCGACAAACAACTGAGAGATGAAATCCGCAAAGAACGTGCGCGGCTCATGCAGAAAATGACGGATGCAAAAAACAAAGGTGAGTCAACACAAAAACCGGTGATGAAAGCGCTGGTCATTCATCACTGCGATGAAGACGAATATTTGTTGATGAAATAAGCGCCCTGTTAATCTCATCGTATTGAACTTAACTTAATATCTTCGACATAAAAAATCACCACCAAGACACGAAGGCACAAAAAATAAAAAAATTGTATGAAGAAATATATATACGTGCTGCTTCTTGCAGTCGCTAATTTATCAAACGCCCAAAATCCTGCTCCGGCAAAACCTCAGAGCGAGACTATTCTCATCATGAATGCAACTGCTCATCTCGGTAACGGACAGATAATTCAAAACGCCGTGATTGGTTTTGACAAAGGCAAACTCACATTGGTCGGCAATGCAACAACCGTTCGGGTGGATAAATCAGCATATAAAAAAGTAATTGACGGAACAGGCAAACATGTATATCCTGGTTTCATAAATTGCTGCTCAACTCTCGGCCTCGTTGAACTCGACGCCGTTCGTTCCACCCGCGATAACTATGAAACAGGTGACCTAAACCCGAATGTAAGAAGCATCATCGCCTATAACACCGATTCTAAAATTATTCCTACCGTGCGTTCGAATGGTGTGTTGCTGGCGCAGATTATTCCGCAAGGCGGAACAATCTCCGGGCAATCATCGGTCGTGCAATTAGACGCGTGGAACTGGGAAGATGCGGCTTATAAAACGGATGAAGGAATTCACCTCAACTGGCCGCGCATGTATCTATATAAAGGAGAAGGATCGCAACCGGAAGACAAGCAGCGTGAAAACATGAACAAGTCGATGAATAACATCGACGTGTTTTTCAAAGACGCGAAAGCATATTCTCTTTCAACTCCGGTAGAAAAAAATCTCCGGTTCGAAGCCATGAACGGTTTGTTCGATGGAAGTAAAAAGTTATATGTGCATTGCGGGTATATAAAAGAGATTGAAGCGGCCGTGAACTTCTGCAAAAAATACGGAATTAAAATGGTGTTGGTCGACGGTGATGATGCGTGGATGGCCAGTGACTTATTAAAGGAAAACAATGTCCCTGTTATACTCGGCCGCGTTCACGCGCTTCCTAACCGCATTGATGATGACGTGGATCTGCCTTACCGGTTACCATTTTTACTGAAGCAGGCAGGTGTTACCTATGCACTCAGTATGGATGGTTCATGGGGAGTTCGCAATCTGGGATTCAATTGCGGCACCAGCGCGGCATACGGACTTACAAAAGAAGAAGCATTGATGAGCATCACATCAGCGCCTGCAAAAATTCTTGGCATTGATGCCACCACAGGAACACTGGAAGTCGGAAAAGACGCCACTTTATTTATTTCTGCCGGTGATGCGCTCGACATGAGAACACAAGATGTGATCGCTGCCTACATCAGCGGAAAAGAAATCAATCTCGACAACATGCAGAAACAACTGTATGTAAAATACAAAGAGAAATACGGCTTGAAATAAATTTGCTCAAACTCTACACACCCATGGAAGGAGTGTGTTTCATTCATTCTATAAATAAACTTCATCAACATGAAAAAATCTACACGGATTATTTTATTGGCGGCCATGATGCCTCTTATTTTTTCCTGCAATTCAAACCGGCAAAAACAGGAAACATCTTCAAGAGATTCGACCGCCGCTTTCGATTATATGGCCGATCGTTTCGCTGACGTACAGGTGTTGCGTTATGAAGTAAACGGATTTGATCAGTTACCTCTTAAACAGAAACAACTTGCTTACTACCTTTACCAGGCGGGATTGTGCGGCCGGGATATTTTCTACGATCAGAAATACAAACACAATCTGCGCATCCGTAAAACGCTTGAGTGTATTCTTGAAACCTGTAAAAGCGATAAGAATGCTGACGACTACAACAAGTTTCTGACGTATTGCAAACGATTTTTTTTCGCGAATGGGAATCATCATCATTATTCTTCCGATAAAATGATTCCTGAATGCTCGTTTGACTATTTCTCAGGACTCGCGAAAAACAGCGACCCGGGTCGGCTTCCACTGGAAGGAAAATCAGTTGATGATTTCCTGAAGATGATGCAACCCATTATGTTTGATCCGAATGTTGATAAAAAAACAGTGGATCTGAGTGCAGGAGTTGATCACGTAAAAGCCTCGTCTAATAATTTCTATGACGGGGTGACGGAAAAAGAAGTGGGAGATTTTTATTCAGCAATGAAGAAAGCAAATCCCGATGACAAGTCATCGCTCGGCATCAACTCACAACTGATAAAAGAAAACGGAAAAATTTTTGAGAGACGATGGATGATCGGCGGCATGTACACAGCGGCAATTGAAAAAATTGTTTCATGGCTCGAGAAAGCGGCAACCGTCGCGGAAAGTGATCTCCAAAAAGAAACCATTGAAAAGTTAATTAAATTTTATAGAAGCGGCGATCCGAAAGATTTTGATGATTACTCGATTGCATGGATCAAGGATACTTCTTCCCGTGTTGATGTCGTGAACGGTTTCATTGAAGTGTATGAGGATGCGCTGCAAAAAAGAGGCGCCTTTGAAGGTATTGTCTCGATGAAAGACATGGAGGCGACAAAACTCATTGCCGCAATCGGTAACCAGGCGCAATGGTTTGAAGATCATTCACCGATTATGGATCAACATAAAAAGAAAAGCGTGAAAGGAATTTCCGCAAAAGTAATTACCATCATAGGAGAAGTTGGGGATGCCGCGCCTGCAACACCGATCGGCATCAACCTTCCAAACAATGAATGGATTCGTGAAAGTCCGGAACACGGATCAAAGTCCGTTTCGCTTGGAAACATTGTAGCAGCATACAATTTTGCAAAAGCGAAGAGCCCCATTGTCGATGAGTTCGGATCAAGCAAAGAAGTCGCCGATCGAATGAGAAAATTCGGAGCACTCGCTGCCGATCTTCATACGGATATGCATGAAGTAATCGGTCACGCTTCCGGAAAAATTAATGACGGAGTTCTTCCCACTGACCAAACGCTGAAAACGTATGCAGGTGTGCTGGAAGAAGCGCGTGCCGACCTTGTCGCATTATATTATGTGATGGATCCGAAATTAGTTGACATCGGTGTGATGCCTTCACTTGAAGTCGGTAAAGCAGGTTACGACAATTACCTGATGAATGGATTGATGACGCAACTCAACCGAATCAAGCCCGGCGATAAACTGGAAGAAGCTCACATGCGCAACCGCCAGATGAATTCCGCATGGGTTCTTGAACATGGTATGAAAGACAAATGTGTTGAAAAGGTGGTACGGGACGGAAAGACATATATCGTTATTAATGACTATAACAAAGTGCGTGAACTGTTCGGCCAACTGTTGCGTGAAATTCAACGCATCAAATCGGAAGGTGATTATAATGCGGGAAAAAATTTAGTTGAGAATTACGGAGTAAAGATAAACTTTGCGCTTCACAAGGAAGTATTACAGCGTTACGAGAAACTAAATGTGCCTCCATACTTTGGTTTTATCCAGGCCAAACTGGTTCCTGTGATGAGTGGAGACAATATCACAGATGTAAAAATTGAATACCCAAAAGATTTTATTCAGCAGCACTTGGAATACGGAAGAGAATACGGATTCCTACCTCTGAAAAATTAATTCTTTATAGCGGCTAAACAATATGGTCTGATGAATATAAGTTCACGGACTATATATTAAAAAAAATGCCTTCCAAATAAGGAAGGCATTTTTTTACTTACCTAAGAATTAATTACTCGACAGATACTCTCACCACCTGTATTTCTTCGCCGTTATCAATTGATAACTGGTAGAGCCCTTTTGCAAAGCCACTCATATCAAGTTCGATGAGGTTTTCTCCAATGCTGGCTCTTCCATTCATCGTCTGAACCAGTCGACCTGTCATATCCATTACTTTGAGAGAATAATTTTCGCCCGAAGCAATGTTAAATTCGAGATTCAGTTTCCCCTGAGTAGGGTTCGGATAAGCTTTCATATTGGAAATTACCGGTTCAACAGTGCTCGCAATATTGTCGTTCGTACTGCGGCAGCCAAGGTTAACCCCAATGCTCTTCGATGAATTTGCAGAGGAACCACAGCCATTGTTTGCCACTACTGTTAGGGTTGCAGAACCGGAAGTTGCCCCGGTAAATTTCACAGTTACACTTGCAGCTGTTGTTGTGTAAGACGCAGAATTGTTACCATTGAATCTCGCTCCACCGGTAATGACCCATGTATAGTTTGTAGCTCCCGCAACTGCAGCTATTGAATAAGTAACGGAAGTATAACTCTTACAAACTGAAGACGAACCGGTAATTGATACTGGTGCCGTCGGAGCTGAACGAACAGCAAGTGTCACTGGAGAACTGTTACCACATGTATTGGTTGCATAGGCCGTTATATTTCCGGAAACAAATCCGGAAGGGAATGTAACGGAAACCTCAGGGTCAGCAAGGAATCCAGCGGCTGATGTAGTAAGCGGATTACCTGTATGTCCGTTGTTATCGTTAATGACAGCACCCGATGGCGCAGTAAAGGTATAAGAAGTTACACCGGGGATTACAAAAACTTCGTAATCATGAGTACTTCCGCCGCACACTCCCACTATTTGATTATCATCCGCAGCTTCCTGGTACCAAGCCGGTGTAGTCGGAACTCCACCATATATATTAAGTGTACGATAATCACTGTTGCCAACACAGTTACCCGCTCTTACTTTTACTGTTCCGCTGGTAAATCCACCATCAACATTTACAGTAACAGAAGTAGTACCTTGTCCTGTAGCCAATGTAAAACCGGTTCCGCTGACAACCCAACTATAACTGGTAGCATTGGCAACTGGGGCAATTGAATAAGTAATAGTAGTCGGACGTGTACATATCGAAACCGGACCTGTAATATTACCAGGTTTAGCCGGTTTATGACTGAGCACCGGAGTGTTGATACAAACCTGAGGGCCTGTTCCGCAAGGATTAGTTGCCTTTACACAAATAAAGCCGCCATTATAATCACCATTAAACAAAATTGTAATACAGTTAGAACTTGTGGTAATCGTAGCCGGGCCATTGACAATACCAACTTTTGTTTTATTAGGTGTTGTCCAGGAATAAGAGGTTGCACCCGGAATTGCATTAACACAATAGGTGGCCGTTGTATTCAGACAAACACCTGCTGATCCACTTGTAAATATGGGAACCGGAGGAGGTCCGCCACCTGTAATTGTTACAGTACCTGAAGTTATACCCGTACAACCGTTAGCATCTGTAATTGTTACTGTATACGCTCCGCCAGCAAGGCCGGTAGCAGTTTGCGGCGTCTGAGCAGGAACTGTATTCCACAAATATGTATAAGCACCGGTTCCGCCACTTGTAGTTACTGTTGCCGTTCCATTATTCGATGAACATGTTGCAGCAGTTGTTGTAACTGATCCTGTAACTTTGGTTGGCTCTGTGAATGTTACAGTTGCGGTATTGGTACAACCTTTAACATCCATCACGGTGATTGTATAAGTTCCGGCTGTATAACCGCAGATATTTCCTGTGCCTGTATAAGGAACTGTACCGCCTGTTGCTGATACTGTAGCACAACCGGTTCCACCGAAGCAAGCGATTGGTCCTGCGGTAGCAGTTACTACAATTGGTGTAGGATTAACCAATGTGATTGTTGCAATTGCGGTACAACCATGCGCATCTGTTACTGTATAAGAATGAGCACCGGCCGACTGTGAATTAAACGAACCTGTTCCAGTATAAGGCACTGTTCCTCCTGATGCTGTTACTGTTACAGCTGCAATTCCACCATTGCACGAAATGCTGCCGGTAGCTGTTGCAGTCAACACAGCAGGCTGAGCGATTGTGATTGTTACTGAACCTGTGCACCCCTTCGAATCCGTTACAGTGTAAGTATGACTTCCTCCCGTTTGGAGAGTGATCGCACCGGTTCCTGAATAAGGGCCGGTCCCGCCTGTTGCAGCAACTGTTACAGTAGTTGTTCCGCCGTTACAAACGATAACTCCTGGTGAAGCCGTTACAACAATTGGAGCAGATACAGTCAGGTTAGTAGTAATTGAGCTATCACAACCGGCTGCATTCAGAATATGAGAAGTCTGCACTCCGGTTGCTGTCATTATATTTCCACCCGGTGGCATGTAACTTCCGCCAGAACAAATTTGCAGAGAAACAGAGCTGTTTGAGCTGCGCTTGATTGTCAAAATCATGATCGCTGTATTGGTACAACCTGATGCATTCAGAGAAGTTGAAGTATACGTTCCTGATACAGTATATGTCTGACCATTTGTTGACCACGTATAACTGTTACAAGCAGTTGCTGACTGAGTTGATGTTGAACTGTTGTTGATCGTCAGGTTCAGGGTGGCCGTGTTTACACAACCTGATGCATTCAGCGAAGTTGCTGTATACGTTCCACTTGCTGTATACGTCTGGCCATTTGTTGACCAGGTATAACTGTTACAAGCAGTTGCTGACTGAGTTGATGTTGAACTGTTGTTGATCGTCAGATTCAAGGTGACTGTATTTATACAACCTGACGCCTTCAATGAAGTCGCAGTATACGTTCCACTTGCTGTATATGTCTGGCCATTTGCTGACCAGGTATAACTGTTACAAACAGTTGCTGACTGAGTTGATGTTGAACTGTTGTTGATCGTCAGGTTCAGGGTGGCCGTATTTACACAACCTGATGCATTCAACGAAGTTGCAGTATACGTTCCACTTGCTGTATACGTCTGGCCATTTGTTGACCATGTATAACTATTACAAGCAGTTGTCGACTGAGTTGACGTCGAACTGTGGTTGATTGTCAGGTTCAAGGTGACTGTATTTATACAACCTGATGCGTTCAATGAAGTCGAAGTGTAAGTACTACTTACAGTATACGACTGACTGTTTGTTGACCATGTATAACTGTCACACGCTGTCGCTGTCTCAGTTGAACTTGTACCACTGTTGATCGTTAAATTCAGTGTTTTGGTATGTGTACAGCCTGCTGCGTTCAATGATGTTGCAGTATAGGTTCCAGATACAGTGTAAGTCGGACCATTCTCACCCCATGTGTAAGAATCACATGCTGTTATAGTTTGATTCGAACTTGTACTATTATTAATAGTAAGTGTCAACGTTGTGGAATGAGTACATCCAGCTGCGTTCAGTGAAGTGTAAGTGTAAGTACCACTTGATGTGTACGACTGACCATTCGCTGCCCATGTATAAGAATCACATGCTGTTGCTGATTCACTTGAACCTGCACTACTATTAATTGTAAGCGTCAGCATTGTTGTTTGGATACAACCCGTTGCACTCTGTGATGTTGAAGTATATGTTCCCGATACAGTATAGGTCTGACCATTTGCAGCCCATGTATAACTATCGCATGCAGTTGCTGATTCAGTTGAGCTTGGGTGATGATTTACTGTCAAGATTAACGTAATTGTTTGAGTACAACCAGATGCACTGAGCGTTGTTGCAATATAGGTTCCACTTGAAGTATAGGTTTGACCATTTGCTGACCAGATATATGCATCACATGCATTTGCCGACTCTGTTGAACTTGGATTGGTGTTAATAATCAACGTAAGAGTTGTTGTATGAGTACAACCTGCAGCGTTCTGCGAAGTTGCAGTGTAAGTACCACTTGCTGTGTAGATCTGACCATTCGCTGCCCATGTATAACTATCACATGATGTAGCCGATGAACCTGATGTTGAACTGTGGTTGATTGTTAATCTCAGTGTTTCTGTGTTCACACAACCCGACACATTCAGTGTGGTATTGGTATATGATCCACTTGCAGTATAAGTAACTCCGTTTGCAGCCCATGTATAAGAGTCACATGATGTAGCCAATGAACCTGACGTTGAACTGTGGTTGATTATTAAGCTCAGCGTTTCTGTGTTCACACAACCAGATGCGTTCAGCGTGGTATTGGTATACGATCCTGATGCAGTATACGTCACTCCGTTCGCTGCCCATGTATAAGAATCACATGCTGTAGCCGATGAACCTGATGTTGAACTATGGTTGATTGTTAATCTCAGCGTTTCTGTGTT
>JAYVZS010000004.1:0-43947 GCA_043783155.1 Bacteroidota bacterium
TTTCGATTTCGTAAAGCCGCATCTCAAACTGGATGTCACCGAACTTCCTTACGAAGATCTTGTGAAGAAGCTGACGGAGAAGACGGAACACGAACTGGAACATCATTGATTAAAAATGTCCACAGTCGACGGTCAACAGTCTACTGTCCGAGAAAAGAAAACTCATCCACGGTCGACTGTTGACTATGGACTATCGACCTTTCAATGTTGAAAACTATTTTTTTATCGGCTCTACTTTTCTTCCACTCAAATTACTTTTGAGTCCGATCTTTTTATGACGAAAATATTTTAATAACCTGTTCGTCCTATTAATCGTATACCAAATCTAAACTTAAAACTTCCTATGAATTACGCAGATGAATTCCGCAAATACGCGGTGAAACACAAAGGCATCAATGGCTTAACAGTCGACACGTTTGTTTCCTCAGTAAGAGCCGATTATATTTCTCCAACTATTATCGAAGAGCGCCAGTTGAATGTGGCTACCATGGATGTGTTTTCACGTCTTATGATGGATCGCATCATCTTCCTGGGTGTCGGTATCAACGATTATGTGTCCAATATCATCCAGGCACAATTACTTTTTCTTGAATCGGTGGATGCGAAAAAAGACATACAGATTTACCTGAATAGTCCGGGCGGATCGGTGTATGCCGGCCTTGGTATTTATGATACTATGCAGTTTGTTCAGCCGAGCATTGCAACCATTTGTACTGGCATGGCAGCTTCTATGGGTGCTGTGTTAATGTGTGCAGGTGATAAAGGCAAACGTGCTGCATTAAAACATGCACGTGTCATGATTCACCAGCCAATGGGCGGAGCAGAAGGACAAGCTTCCGACATTGAAATAACAGCTCGTGAAATTCAAAAGTTGAAGAAAGAATTGTATGAAATCATCGCCTCTCACAGCGGACAGACGTATGAAAAAGTCTGGGCTGATTCTGACAGGGATCACTGGATGACTGCTGAAGAGGCAAAAGAATACGGGATGATAGACGAAATTCTTACCCGTAAGAAATAATTTCCGCGTTTCTTTTCATTATTATGGGATACCGTAAGGTATAAGTGGAATTTATTTGACTTGCAATAACTAAATTTCTTAGCTTGCGTTTGATTTCCAACCTTCTTTCTTTTTATGAAGAACCCCAAAGAAATAAAATGCTCGTTTTGCGGCAGGGATAAAAGCGAAACGTATGTGCTGATCGCAGGAATTACAGGTCATATTTGTGATCAGTGTATCCAGCAGGCACAGAACATTTTAAGCGATGAAATGAACAATCGCCTAAAAACGTCTCTTACCGGTCACCTTACTTTATTGAAACCCGTTGAAATTAAGAAGTTTCTTGAACAATATGTAATCGGGCAAGACGATGCCAAGAAGGTATTGGCTGTTGCGGTTTACAATCACTACAAAAGAATTGCTCATAAGGCGAAGAAAGGCGAAGATGTTGAGATTGAAAAATCAAACATTATCCTGGTCGGAGAAACCGGTACAGGAAAGACGCTGCTTGCCCGCACGATTGCCAAGATGCTTAATGTTCCGTTTTGTATTGCTGATGCAACGGTATTGACAGAAGCCGGTTATGTGGGAGAAGATGTTGAAAGTATACTTACTCGATTGCTTCAGTCTGCAGACTATGATGTCTCCGCTGCTGAACGTGGCATTGTTTACATTGATGAGATTGATAAGATTGCACGAAAGAGCGACAACCCCAGCATCACCCGCGATGTAAGCGGTGAAGGTGTTCAGCAGGCATTGCTGAAACTGCTCGAAGGTTCGGTGGTAAATGTTCCTCCACAAGGCGGCAGAAAACATCCGGAACAGAAAATGATTGCGATCGACACTCAGAATATTCTTTTCATTTGTGGCGGTGCGTTTGATGGTATTGAAAAGAAGATTTCAAAACGTCTTCAGACAAATGCGATTGGTTTTAAAGCAGGCAAAGACAGCGATGCTGTTGATAAAACAAATTACCTGCAATATCTCAGCCCGCTCGACCTGAAAGCATTCGGATTAATTCCTGAATTGATCGGGCGTTTACCTGTTATCACTCACCTGGAACCACTCGATAAAGAAGCATTGCGATCCATTCTTACTGAACCGAAGAATGCGATTATGAAACAATATGAAAAACTATTTCACCTCGAGGGTATTGAATTGACAGTTGAAAAAAACGTACTCGATTTTATTGTAGACAAAGCATTTGAGTTTAAGTTGGGAGCGCGTGGATTACGTTCTATTTGCGAAGCGATTCTACTGGATGCCATGTATGAAGTTCCGTCTGCGACCAAAGCGCAAAAAGAATTTAATATATCGTTGACCTACGCGAAAGAAAAATTCGGAAAGGCCAATATCAACAGGTTGAAGGTGGCTTAAAAAAATTATAAATTAGGAATTATAAATGATGAATAATCCCGGCGGAAGTCGGGATTTTTTATTTTACCTTTCAAAAACAAGAAAAGAAAAATCGTAATTATTTTTTTCATCGGCTTTCACCTCCTTCCTTGATGTTTCTTTCCATTCTTTTTGGTTCAGCTCAGGAAAAAAAACATCTCCCTCAATGCGGTGATGAATGCGTGTGAGATAAATCCGGTCGCAAAGTTCGATCGACTGACTGAAAATTTCTCCGCCACCAATGATGAAACATTCTGTTTCATTTTTTTCTTTCGCCAGTTGAATAGCTTCGTTGATTGAATGAACGACCTGCACTCCGGCAGCATTGAAATTATTCTGGCGGGTCACCACCACATTTGTTCTTCCCGAAAGCGGGCGGTATTTATCAGGAATGCTGTCAAAGTTTTTTCTTCCCATCACCACAAAATGACCCATGGTTTTGTCTTTGAAATATTTCATGTCGGCAGGAAGATGCCAGGGAAGATTATTATTTCTTCCGATGACATTGTTTTCTGAAACGGCTACTATTATTGATATCACCATTGGTTTATTAGTTCAGTAGTTCAATCGTTCATTGGTTCATTAGTAATTGCGGATCATTTTGATGTAGTGTTCTTACCAATGAATTTCATGTATGCATTTAGTTTTATGTGAACTGATTCCAGTTTTTCAATCAGATCATCAGAAACTGTTTAAATTTCTATGCAAGAAAATGTTATAGCCAGCGCGCCCTTCGACTTCGCTCAGGGTGACATCGTGCGCGGGGTCATGCTGAGCGAAGTCGAAGCATGTGCAATAGCAAATATTTGAAATTAAATTTAAACAGTTTCTCAAATTTTTGAGTTGTAATAAGTTTTCTGTTCCTGGCTTTCATTAACCATGTTTTTGTTTCGAGTACAGAACCCCTGCTATAAAAACAAAAATTTCTGTTCTCTTTAAAATGATAACGACCATATCCTTCCGCAATATTAGCGGCAATAGAATCTGATGAGCGAATAATTTGTTTCCCTACTGTATCCACAGCAAGAAAATTCCACTTCGTGACAATTTCCCAGATTTCATCTGCTAATGTCATTGACAACTGAAATGTTTCGAGGTCTTCTAATCTATAGCTTTTCATATTGAAATTTTTTAAAAATGGATTAATAATTAAAATGGTTGCAAATAAAATTAACCCACACCAATAAACCAATGAACTATTTAAACTGCTACAGCAGCTTTGATGTGTGGATGTGGATCATAATTCTCCAGAACGAAATCCTCAAATTTAAAATCGAAAATGTTTTTTATCTCAGAATTTATTTTCATTGTCGGTAAAGTCCTCGGAGTACGGGTGAGTTGTAAATTGACCTGTTCAAAATGATTCGAATAAATATGAGCGTCTCCTAATGTGTGTACAAATTCTCCCGATTCCAAATTACAAACCTGCGCTACCATCATCGTCAGCAAAGCGTATGAAGCAATGTTGAAAGGTACACCAAGGAAAATATCGGCACTTCGTTGATACAACTGGCAACTCAATTTGCCATTAACTCCCCTCTCTTTTTGGAGAGGGGTTGGGGGTGAGGTATAGAACTGAAAGAGCGCATGACAAGGCGGAAGTTTCATTTTATCAATCTCGCCAACATTCCAGGCGCTTACAATTAATCTCCGTGAGTCCGGATTTTTTTTGATCTGGTCAATCACTTGCGTAATCTGGTCAATGCTTTTGCCATCGGTTGTTTGCCAGCTTCTCCATTGTGAACCATACACAGGACCGAGTTCTCCGTTTTCATCAGCCCAATCGTCCCAGATACTCACACCGTTTTCTTTCAGGTATTTAATGTTCGTTTCACCTTTCAGAAACCAAAGCAGCTCATGAATGATTGATTTGGTGTGAAGTTTTTTTGTAGTCAGTAATGGAAATCCATTTGCAAGATTGAAGCGCATCTGGTAACCGAATACACTGCGTGTCCCGGTTCCGGTACGGTCGCTTTTCTCTGTGCCGTTTTCCATTACATAATTCAGAAGGTCGAGGTATTGTTTCATTATTGTTGCTGGTGAGAAGCAAAATTAAATAAATAAATTAATCTTAATGAGATTAAAGTAATGTTGAAGGATGAATCTTTTAACATAATCGAAACAGTTTATAAGTCAATTGAGAAAGTTTATTATACCACGGAATTCTTAGTGAACCTTAGTGTTCTTAGTGTCTCAGTGGTAAAAGAAAAGTAACCACTGAGACACTAAGAACACTGAGAAACACTAAGCGAGTCTTTAATTTCAGACACCAAATAACTTTCAGTAAAATCCTAAATAGTTTCTTACTTTGTCTTTCTTAAAATTTAAAATCTGAAATGGAAACCGTCGATGAGGTATTAAAGGAGATGAAGAAAATATCTTCTCCTGAAGCAAGAGCTACTCAAAAGTATTTCGGAATAACAGCTGAAGATACGTTCGGTCTCACTACTCCTCAGATGCGTTCTCTTGCAAAGCATATTGGAAAAAATCAACCACTTGCGCTTCAGCTTTGGAAAACAGGAATCCACGAAGCAAAACATGTTGCCATTTTTATTGCCGACCCGAAACAATTCACCGAAAAATTGATAGAGAAATGGCTGAAAGATTTCTCTTCATGGGATACCGTCGACAATTGTTGCGGTACCATCTTCGAAAAAACGCCTTTTGCTTACGACAAAGCCATTGAATGGACGCAACGAAAAAAAGAATATGAAAAAAGAGCCGGCTTCTCAATGATGGCTGCCCTTGCCGTTCATGATAAGAAATCGGAAGACAAAAAGTTCGAACGGTTTTTTCCTTACATCATCAACGAATCAAATGATGAACGAAACTTTGTGAGGAAGGCGGTGAACTGGGCGTTACGTCAGATTGGAAAACGAAATGAACGTCTCTGTAAAAAAGCAATCAGGGTCGCAAAAGAAATTTATTTGAAAGACGATGCATCATCGAAGTGGATTGCTGCTGACGCTTTGCGTGAACTGGAAAGGTATTTAGCTGAAGGGAAAATAAAGAACGTGGGGAGCGGGAAAATAAAATCCGAATGAGCAGGATGATTATTTCAGAGACTAATGGCCTTGCCGCACTTCCATCGTAGGATCATGTTTGTACCGGAATACTAACGGGAAGGCAATCCCGATTAATAATGCATAAGCCGCGAAGCTGAACCAGATGCTATGCCAGTCGCGGACTCCATTCACTGTAAAGTAATCTACCACCATACCGCTGATGGTTCCCCCGATGAAAGCTCCAATACCATTCGTAATCATCATGAATAATCCCTGTGCACTTGCCCTCATTTTAACATCGGCTTCCCGTTCTACAAACAAAGATCCGGAGATATTGAAAAAGTCGAAAGCCATTCCATAAACAATCATCGACAAAACCAGAAGCCACAATCCACCACCGGGATTGCCGATCCCGTACAATCCGAAACGGAAAACCCAGGCAAACATACTCATGAGCATCACTTTTTTAATTCCGAATTTTCTCAGGAAGAACGGAATGGTGAGGATGAATAACGTCTCCGACATCTGTGAAATCGAGATCAGAATATTCGGGTGTTTTACACCGAAGGAGTCCGGGTAAATGCTTCTAAAATCTTCCAGGAAAGTACTGCTGAACAAATTCGTGATTTGCAAAGCAGCTCCGAGAAACATGGCGAAGATGAAAAAGATAAGTAATCTCCGGTTTTTTAATAACACGAATGCATCCAGCCCCAGCATGGACACAAGATTTTTCTTTTCTTTCGACTTTGATGGCGGACAAGCAGGAATGGTGAATGAATATAATCCCATCAGGAGTGCCGCTGCGGAACTGATATAAAGTTGTTCTGCCTTTAAAACCAGGTGCATGCTATCTACTAACCACATCGCAGCAATAAATCCTACCGTTCCCCAAACACGAATCGGTGGAAATGTTTTTACTACGTCAAACCCTTTGCTTTCCAAGACGGTGTAGGATACCGTGTTTGCCAAAGCAATCGTTGGCATATACATCATGGAATTAAACAACATGATGATGTACAGAGTATGATAATCAGAAACGGTGGATGCCCAAAACATCAATGCTGCTCCAGCCAGGTGACAAATTCCCAGCAACCGTTCGGCATTTATCCACCGGTCGGCGATGATGCCAAGCAAGGCAGGCATGATGAGCGAACCAAGACCCATCGTGGCATAAACACTACCCACCTGTGCTCCGGTGAAATGCAGGGTAACGAACATATATCCACCCAAAGAAATCAACCAGGCTCCCCAAAGAAAGAATTGCAGAAAATTCAAAATGGTAAGTCGAAACTGAATTGTCATATTTCTGTTGTTAAAATGTCGGACGGACTATTCCTGATATCGAATAATGGTTCTTGTCGTGTCATTCAGTTAATTGAAGGCTGACAAGCGAGCACGAATATCTAAAAAGGAATCAAGGAACAAAACTTTATTTCAGATTAGTTCAATAGTTCATTTGTTCATTGGTGGGGAAATCGACAAGTGAACTAATAAACAAATGAACAACTTAGGATTGCTTCCTGCGGTTCAGCTCATCACGGATACGCGAAGCACGCTCGTACGCTTCTTCGTCGAGTGCTTTCTTCAGTAACTCTTTTAGTTCTTCCGTACTTGCCGCCGATAATTCACTTTCTGAAAGTTTGGTGGAAGGCGGCTTCTCAATTTTTTCTTCGATGGCTTCCAAAGGAGTATTTTCTTCGAGTACAATTCCCGCTGTCGACAAAATAAATTCGTATGTATAAATCGGGCAGCCAAAGCGGACAGCAATGGCAATAGCATCGGAAGTACGGGCATCAATTTCCATTTTCTTTTCCCCGTTGTTGCAGACGAGCTTGGCATAAAAAACACCTTCGAGTAAATTGAAAATGATGACTTCTTCTACGTCAATATCAAAAGATCCCGCGAAACTCTTAAACAAATCATGCGTCAGCGGACGGGTTGGAGTCATGTTCTCCAGTTCAATCGCGATGGCCTGCGCTTCAAAAGCGCCGATGATGATGGGCAATCTGCGTTTTCCTTTTTCTTCGCCCAGCACAAGAGCGTAAGCGCCCGACTGCGTCTGGCTGTAGGATAATCCGATGATCTCAAGCTTGATTTTCTTCATAATATGAACCGATCAAAAGTATAAAAGTTATCGGTTTTTCGTAAAGCGGATGAATTAAATATTTTACTTTTTTTTACACAACTTAGAAACTGTTTGAAATTTATCTTACAATTTGTTTATGGGTCTTTTTGGCTGCGACTTCCTCAGGATTTCTTGCCGTAGTTGCTCCACTATGGCATCGAAACCCTTCGTTGTCTCGCTCAAAAATACCTCATAAACATTTTCATAATATAAATTTAAACAGTTTCTTTAATTAATTCTGACTCGCCATAAATATTTTGGCTGATTCAATCAGTTTCGGAACCACTTCAAAGGCGTCGCCAACAATTCCATAATCAGCGGCTTTAAAGAAAGGCGCTTCCGGATCTTTGTTAACAACTACAATTACTTTTGAAGAACTTACTCCGGCGAGATGCTGAATAGCTCCCGAAATTCCAATGGCAAGATAAAGATTCGGACTGATCGCGATTCCCGTTTGTCCGACGTGCTCTGAATGTGGTCTCCAGCCGGCGTCCGATACAGGTTTCGAACAAGCCGTTGCCGCTCCGAGAATTTTCGCTAACTCTTCAATCATGCCCCAGTTCTCCGGACCTTTCATACCGCGACCTGCAGACACAACAAGTTCCGCATCAGGTAATGAGATCGCATCGCTTGCACGAACAGTTTCTTTTATCGTCACCACAAAATCTTTGTCGGACAGCTGAGCTTCGAATTTGCTGATGGCAGCCGCTAAAACATTTTCAACTACTTTATAGGAGTTCGGCATCACGCTGATTACTTTCACCACTGAAAGCAATTCAACTTGTGCGAATGCTTTTCCGGAGTATGCACCTTTCTTTACAACAAATCCGGAATCTGTTTTCGGAAGATCGACAGCATTTTCCGCAAGACCTGCTTCTAATTTTACTGCAACGCGCGGGGCAAGTCCTTTTCCTGAAAAGCTGGCTGACATCACCACCACTTTTGCATCTTCACCTTTTGCCGCCTGCGCGATCACCGATGCATACGGTTGAACATTGAACGTTTTCAGCTTATCGTTGTTAGATGAAAGAATTTTGGAAGCGCCATATTTACTCAGCTTGTTCAATTCTTCGTCAGATACATCACCAATAGAAAGCGCTGTGACGGTTGTATTCAATTGCTTCGCGGCTGCGCTTGCATACGAAACAATTTCAAAAGTTGACTTCTTGAATTTTCCTTGTGTGTTCTCTGCAAAAACTAATACTGACATTGTTGTTTACGGTTTGTTGTTTACGATTTACAGTTGTTGCTCACAGTTTACTGTCCGCCGTCGTAAACGGTAAACATGTAAACGGTAAACAATTTAAATTACTTTTTTCTCTTCCCTGATCATCTCCCACAACTTCCCGGCATCATCCGGAGAAATCATTTTCACAGTGCTGCGTTGAACCGGTTTATCGTAGGAAAGAACTTTCGTTAACTCAGAAACGGCGACAGGTTCCACCACTTTTAAGGGTTTGGTGCGAGCCGACATGATGCCACGCATGTTTGGAATTTTTGGTTCAGCCATTCCTTCGGAAGCTCCTGCTACAAAAGGCATCGGAACAGAAACGATTTCTTTTCCACCTTCAATTTCCCGTTCAATAGTAGCGGAAGTTCCTTCCACCGTTAATTTTTTAGAAGAAGATACAGAAGGAATGCCGAGCATTTCAGCGATCATCACAGGAACAGAAGAACCATTGTAATCGCTTGATTCGCGCCCGCATAAAATCATGTCGTAGCTGTTTTGCTTCACATATTCCGCAATCTGTTTCGCTGTAAAATATGCATCTTTGGGAGCAGCGTTGATGCGGACAGCGTCGGCAGCGCCGATGGCAAGCGCTTTCCGGATGGTGGGCTCCGTCGTAACGTCGCCGACTGTGATAGCGGTAACACTTCCACCGCTTCCTTCGGTAAGTTCAATGGCACGTGCCAAAGCGATCTCATCGTACGGGTTAATAATAAACGTGACTCCGGCAGACACAAACTCTTTATTATCGGAAGTAAAATTTATTTTTGCCGTGGTATCGGGAACGTGAGAAATGCAGACAAGGATTTTCATGAGTAATTCGTTAATCGTTAATATTGAATTGCCGATCAGAAAATAAGATGAACAATTGCTTTTCTAAAATGAGGTGCGAATTTACACAATTCAATGAAGAATCAAACTGATGAATAAGGAAGAGTCGAATCGCATTGAAATGTTGAAAGAATATCTGAAGGATGATCCTGACGATACCTTTTCGAACTACGCGCTGGCATTGGAATTCATGAAGTTGAATGAGACTGAACATGCCGTTGAAATTCTTGAAAAGATTCTGAAGATGGATGAACATTATCTTGCGACTTATTACCAATTGGGAAAAGTGTATGAAAAAGCAGCAAGAATTGAAGATGCAAAAACAGTTTACCAGAAAGGAATTGAAATAGCAATACAGCAAAAAAATCAGCGGACACGGAACGAACTGCAAAGCGCTTTCGATTCAATGGGTGAAGATGACTGATAATTTTATTTGCCTCACCCCAACCCCTCCCCAAAGGAGAGGGGCGAGTTCTGCTACTGATCGATGTTTCTGAATAAGCATATCTTTTTTGTCGGACACTAGTGATAATTTTTACTTTTGTGCCTCATCAAGTTCTGGTATCGTTTTAATAATAAATTAGTTTGACCAGGTTATAATCGGTGGAATCGTTAAGTAATAAATTTAGAATTACCATCTCGTAATCGTTGGAATCGTTTTAAAATTATCGTTGCAATAATCTATATGAAAGAACTACAATTCAGAGAAGCCCTCCGTGAAGCCCTTAACGAAGAAATGAGACGTGATGAGCGTGTGTTTTTGATGGGAGAAGAAGTAGCTGAATACAATGGTGCCTATAAAGTGAGCCAGGGTATGCTGGAAGAATTCGGTCCAAAGCGTGTCATTGATACTCCCATTGCCGAACTCGGTTTTGCCGGAATAGGAGTAGGAGCAGCGATGAACGGCTTACGGCCTGTCATTGAGTTTATGACTTTCAACTTTTCTCTTGTAGCGATTGACCAGGTCATTAACTCGGCAGCAAAAATGATGAGCATGAGTGGTGGACAATTTACTGTCCCCATTGTTTTCCGCGGTCCAACCGGCGCTGCGGGTATGTTAAGTTCTCAGCATTCGCAGGCATTTGAAAACTGGTATGCAAACTGTCCGGGATTAAAAGTGGTAGTGCCTTCCAATCCTGCTGATGCGAAAGGTTTGCTGAAGTCTGCCATCCGCGATAATGATCCTGTTATTTTCATGGAAAGCGAGCAGATGTATGGTGATAAGGGGATGATTCCCGAAAGCGAATACCTGATTCCGATTGGTGTGGCTGATATCAAGAGAGCAGGAACCGATGTGACGATTGTTTCCTTTGGTAAGATGATGAAGATAGCGTTGAAAGCCGCTGAAGAATTAGCGAAAGACAATATCAATGCAGAGGTAATTGATTTGAGAACTGTCAGACCGATTGATTATAATACTGTGATTAACTCAGTTAAGAAAACAAACCGCTTAGTGATCGTGGAAGAATCATGGCCACTTGCTTCCATTGCTTCGGAAGTAACGTTTATGGTGCAGAAAAAAGCGTTCGACTATTTAGATGCTCCGGTTACAAGAGTGATGGGCGGCGATGTTCCGCTTCCATACGCGCCTACTTTAATTGAAGCCTATCTTCCGAATCCGGAAAGGGTGATAAAGGCGGTGAAGGAAGTGATGTATTTAGTGAAGTAGGGAGTTGGAAGTTCGTGGTTTGGAGACAAGAACCAAGAATATAAAATCAAGAGTCAAGACAAGAACGCCCGTCCCTTTTTTATTCACTATGAAACTGGAAACCAAGTTATTAGCCCCGACAGAAGGGAGCTCCTGCGACCGGATGGCGGGACAGAAGTGAAATAGAAGTAACACAGCCTCGCTCCAAATTTTTTTCATTATTTTTTTTATTTTCTCATTTTCTCATTTGCCCATTAATTTCCGCATCTGCACATCTTCAAATTTGCACATTGACTTCCCTTTTGGTTTTTTTCTTTATTAATTTACCTTTGCAACCCTTTAAAAAAATCAAAACAAAATAATTTTTAAATTAATATCGTATGGATAGTATTATTTACCTGGTGCCGGCATTGGCTATTGTAGGTTTGTTGTACATGGCAACAAGAGCCATGTGGGTGACGAAACAGGAGGAAGGCACCGATAGAATGAAAGAAATTGCCGGCTATGTGGCAGAAGGCGCTATGTCGTTTTTGAAAGCTGAATATCGGATACTTGCTATTTATGTGGTGATTGCCGGAGCAGCACTTGGATATCTTTCACAGATTGTCGCGACATCGCACATCCTGATTGTTGGGGCCTTTGTGATCGGCTGCTTCTTCAGTGCGCTGGCGGGGTTTGTCGGGATGAGGATTGCGACCAAAGCGAATGTCCGGACCACCAATGCCGCAAGAACCTCATTAGCAAAAGCGTTGAAAGTTTCTTTCACAGGCGGATCGGTGATGGGACTTGGCGTTGCAGGTCTTGCTGTACTTGGCTTGAGCATGCTCTTTATATTCTTCTTTAATTTCTTTATGCATGGAACGCTTGCCAATGGAGGATACGAAACCATGACACGAGTATTGGAAGTACTTGCGGGATTTTCCTTAGGCGCAGAAAGTATTGCCTTGTTCGCACGAGTGGGCGGAGGTATTTACACGAAAGCTGCCGACGTAGGTGCTGATCTTGTTGGAAAAGTGGAAGCTGGAATTCCGGAAGATGATCCTCGTAATCCTGCTACCATTGCCGATAATGTAGGTGATAACGTAGGTGATGTGGCTGGTATGGGAGCCGATCTTTTCGGATCGTATGTCGCTACTGTACTTGCTTCGATGGTTCTCGGAAATTATTTAATCCGGGATTATATAGCTGCCAATTCAAATTATGATGCGATTCCTTTTCATGGATTGGGACCGATATTTCTCCCGCTGTGTATTGCCGCTGTTGGTATCATTGCCTCTATTCTCGGAACATTTTTAGTGAGTGTAAAAGATGATGGATCAGCGAATATTAATTCTGTTCAAAGCGCTTTGAACCGTGGTAACTGGGCATCCATCATTCTTTCATTGATTGCTTCGTATTTCCTGATCAACATGATGCTTCCTGAATCGATGACCATTACTGTTTTTAACAATGGCGAATTCGGAAAAATGGTAACCACCAGTTCGAAGGTATTTTATGCTGTTATCATCGGGATGTTTGTGGGGGCGGCTATCTCCATGATCACTGAATACTTCACAGGGCTGGGAAAAAAACCTGTGATGGGAATTGTTCAGAAATCAGGAACGGGTGCAGCAACGAATATCATTGCGGGACTTGGAACAGGAATGTTGTCGACGGCTATGCCTGTTGTACTTTTTGCCGGAGCCATCTGGAGTGCGTATGCGCTTGCCGGATTTTACGGAGTCGGTATCGCCGCATCAGCGATGATGGCGAACACAGCAATGCAATTAGCGATTGATGCATTCGGTCCTATTGCTGATAACGCCGGTGGTATTGCCGAAATGAGCGAGTTGCCTTCTGAAGTTCGTGAGCGTACCGATATTCTTGATACCGTTGGTAACACAACAGCAGCGATCGGAAAAGGATTCGCGATTGCATCTGCCGCGTTAACAGCGCTGGCTTTGTTTGCCGCGTATGTAACAATCACAGGCATCAAGGGGATAAATATTTTTGAAGCGAAAGTGCTTTCGGCTTTATTCATCGGGGGAATGATTCCCGTTGTGTTCTCGGCGCTTGCGATGAACTCTGTCGGTCGTGCTGCCATGGACATGGTGAATGAAGTGCGGCGTCAGTTCAAAGAGATTCCCGGAATCATGGAAGGAACAGGAAAACCGGAGTATGGCAAATGTGTGGAGATTTCTACCAAAGCAGCATTGCGTGAAATGCTTTTGCCGGGTTGTATTACGATTGTAACTCCTGTTTTAGTCGGGCTGATTATGGGTGCGGAAGCATTGGGTGCTTACATGGCTGGTGTGACGGTGAGTGGCGTCGTTTGGGCGATCTTCCAGAACAACGCCGGAGGTGCATGGGATAATGCCAAAAAATCATTTGAGAAAGGTGTTATGATCAACGGAGAGATGTTCTATAAAAAATCGGAGCCGCATAAGGCCGCTGTAGTTGGTGATACCGTTGGTGATCCTTTCAAAGACACATCGGGCCCTTCGATGAACATACTTATCAAACTTTCGTGCCTCGTCGGGTTAACACTTGCTCCGATGCTGCATGAACACAGTATTGCAAAATCAGGTGGTGCTGCTATTTTAATCAGCCAGCCAGCAGGCAAATCAGAAGACATTAAATCATTGAACGGAACCTACCCGGTTGATCCAGGACATTCAGTGATTAACTTCTCCATCAAACACTGGGTTTCTCACGCACACGGCACAATGAAAATTGATTCCGGGTTAGTGGTGATGACGGGTGACCCCGCTACATCCTCTCTCTGGCTGGAGGTGGATGCCACCTCATTCAACACGGCCAGTGATTCACGTGATGAAAAAATGCGCAGCGACGAATGGTTCAATGTATCAACATTTCCGAAAATTACATTCCAGTCGACGTCAATCGGTATGTCATCCAAACCTGCCTTTATCTATGTTGCAAAAGGAAATCTTACCTGCAAAGGGGTAACAAAAACAGCCGATGTTTTCTTCAATTACCTCGGTGAAATTTCAACTGAATTTGGTACAAAAGTGACCTCATTCGAAGGGGAAGCGACCATCAACCGGAATGATTATGGTATCGGCAAGCCGGGCCTTTCATTCCTTGGGGATGAGGCGAAGGTGGAATTTTCGGTTGAATCGATGAAAGAGCTATCTCCGTCAAAATAAACCGGCTATTGCCGGGCATGCAGATCGAAAAGTTAATTTCAAGCTGCTCTTGTTCGGTTTAAATTGTTTTAATACATTTGCGTCCCTTAAAATAAAAACAATAATAAATTAATTCAACACATGTCAAACCAGTATGAAACAGTGTTCATCATGACGCCTGTTCTTTCAGAAGAGCAAATGTTGGAAACTGTTGCTAAATTCAAGAAGATCCTCTCCGACTATGTCGGAACCGAAATTGTTTATGAAAACAACTGGGGATTGCGTAAACTGGCTTACCCGATCCAGAAAAAAAACACGGGCTTCTATTACCTGATTGAGTACAAAGCTCCTGGTGAGTTGATTGGTAAAATCGAAACGGAATTCAAACGTGACGAACGCATCATGCGTTTCCTTACGATTGCATTAGACAGGCATGCGATTGCGTACAATGAAAAGAAACGCAGAAACGCTGCCGCGAAAAAAGAAGAAGAATCAACCCCTGCTTAAAAACTCAGAATCATGGCTACACCAAATGAAGTACGTTATCTCAACCCGCCGTCGGTTGATGTATCAAGAAAAAAATATTGCCGTTTCTTAAAAAACGGAATCAAGTATATTGATTACAAGGATGCAAACTTCCTGATGAAGTTTGTAAACGAGCAGGGAAAAGTTCTTCCACGCAGGTTGACCGGCACTTCGCTGAAGTATCAGCGTAAAGTTGGACAGGCAATTAAACGTGCAAGACATCTTTCTTTGATGCCTTACGTTTCCGATCTTTTAAAATAAACGAAGTACAGTATTAACTCCGGAGTCATCTCGCAGCAGTGCAGGATTGAATCCGAAATTCGAAAATTAAAATGGAAGTAATTCTTAAACAAGACTTAGATAATCTCGGCTACGCTGATGAAATCGTAAAGGTTCGTCCGGGATACGCGAATAACTTTTTAATTCCGCGCGGACTTGCTGCCATTGCAAGCGAGCCGAACAGGAAGATGCTTGCTGAAACAGTAAAGCAACGTGCTCACAAAGCACAGAAAATTAAAGGCGATGCTGAATCAGTTGCAAAACAACTGGAGTCAATGACGCTGAAGATCGGTGCTAAAGTTGGTGAAAGCGGAAAGATTTACGGTTCAATCACAGCGCTTCAAATTGCTGACGCGCTTGCTAAACACGGCGTGACTGTAGAACGTAAGAAAATTCACATCGACGGAGATCATATCAAATCATTAGGCAGTTATACAGCGTCTGTTAATCTTCACAAGGATATAAAAGTGAAAGTGAATTTTGAAGTGATCGCTGAGTAATTTCTCTCCTCACTAAAAAAACAAAAGCGTTCCGGTTTCCGGAGCGCTTTTTTGCTTTTAGGCGTGTACGCTCCCGACTATTTTTTTATTCGTAAATTAGTACGATGAAAATAAGGCTTACTCTTATATTTATTTTTTTATCTCTGAATATTTTTTCGCAAGGGGTTAATAATCTTTGGTTGATGGGTTATGACAATTGGTTGAGCCTGCCTTATGGAGGTACTAATATTGACTTCAGTACCGGTACCCCTGTTATTTATTACATAAATCGGACAATGAATTTTAGTAGATCTAACGGAGTTATGAGTGATTCAAATGGGAATTTGTTATTCTCTACAAATGGCATTTACATTTCGAATGCCAATGGAGATACTATGCTAAATGGTTCCGGACTTAATCCAGGCACCTATACAACAACTTATGAAAATTATGGGCTTGCAATTGCGCAGGCAGATTTAATAATTCCTTTTCCAGGTGATTCAATGAAGTATTATTTATTTCATGAGACAATTGATGATGGTGGTTTTTTAACTTACTTTTTTCATTTATCTCTGATTGATATGAGCCTTGATAGTGGGAGAGGAGGGGTAGTGAATAAGAACGATACATTACTTACAGATGTTTTGGTTGCCGGCTTTGTAACGGGATGCAAGCATGCCAACGGTAGGGATTGGTGGGTAATCTGCCATCAGTACAACAGTAATAAATATTTTAAATTTTTGGTAACGCCTTCTGGAATTAGTGGGCCATTTACACAAAGCATTGGAAAGATAATGAATAATTCTGGTGCTGGCCAAACAGTTTTTTCACCCGATGGTTCTAAATTCGCCATTTATAATGCGGGCGATGATTTGGATATAATGGATTTTGACAGGTGTGCAGGTAATTTCAGCAATTGTATTCATGTAGCTATTAATAACTCTATGGGAGCTGCTGGCGCAGCATTTTCAGCGAACTCAAAAGTTCTTTATACCTCGTCTAGCAATTATATATATCAATTTGACTTAACAGCTTCCAATATTCCTTCTACGAAAACGACAGTAGCTGTGTGGGACAGCTTTTATTCACACATACCCCTTTTTGCAACAACATTTTATCTTTGCGAACTCGCACCAAATGGAAAAATATATTTAAGCTGTGGTAATGGAGCAGATTATTTACATGTGATCAATTATCCGGACAGCGTTGGTATTTCTTGTAACGTCTGCCAGCATTGTGTTCATTTGCCAACGTACAATGCTTTTACGATTCCCAATTTTCCCAATTATTTTTTAGGCGTGGATTCGGCAAGTATTTGTGATACATTGCTAACATTACAATCAACTCTTTCTAAAGAAGAGGATGTTGGATTAAAACTTTTTCCGAATCCAGCAACGCGGGTCTTGTATGCTGCTTTACCGGAAAAATTTAAAATTAAGAACGTAAAAGTATTTGATGCCTTTGGGCAAGAAATTCATGTTGTTTTTTCTTTCATTAAAAACGGTGAGTACCTCGAAGTCAATACAACTTCACTTGCGCAAGGTGTTTATTTTTTAGAATTGCTTTCTGATAAAGAGAAGGTGGTGAAAAGGTTTGTAAAAGAGTAAAGCAATATATAGTTCTGCTTTTTGGAAACGATCTGATTTATTCCTTGTTCCTTCTTTCTTATTACTTCTCTTTATGGAAAGCGAAAGTGATTTTATCGCCATCATGCCTCAATAATTAATCTCATACAACTACGCAGGTTCGGTTCGGCATGATCACATATTTTATTTTTAGTTTCTGCCAACCCATCAGGATGCTGTCGGCATTCATGGTTGGAACTTCGGTGCCGTCGGGTGTTTAACCCGACTCCTTTCACTATTAAATCAAAAATTAATTTTGAACAAACTGTCACTGCTCCTGCCCTCTGCCTACTCTACTACAACTTCCAACTGCCACTCAAATTAAACAACTCCTTCTTTCAATCTTTCCGCGTTCTCTGCCAGTTGCAATGCTTCAATCATATCTTCGATATCACCATCTACAAAAGTCGGAAGATTATGTGTTGTCATGCCGATGCGATGATCGGTGATCCTGCTTTGCGGATAATTGTAGGTGCGGATTTTCGCCGAACGGTCGCCGGTAGAAACCATCGTCTTTCTTTTCTTCGAACGTTCTTCCATCCGTTTATTCAACTCCACTTCGTAGATGCGGGCGCGCAACACCTGCAATGCTTTCGAGTAATTTTTAATCTGTGATTTTTCATCCTGGCACTGCGCTACAATTCCCGTCGGGAGATGCGTTAAACGAACAGCGGAGTAAGTGGTGTTCACGGATTGTCCGCCAGGGCCCTGTGAACAAAATAAATCTTTACGAATCTCATTCGGCTTAATGTCTACATCAAACTCATCCACTTCCGGCAACACAACAACAGAAGCGGCCGACGTATGCACACGTCCCTGCGTTTCCGTTTGCGGAACACGCTGCACACGATGCACACCGCTTTCATATTTAAGAATTCCATACGCACCATCGCCGTGTACTTCAATAATTATTTCTTTAAAACCGCCTGCAGTTCCCTGCGTACAATCCACCAGTTCAAGCTTCCATCCTTTGCGTTCACAGAAACGTGTGTACATGCGATACAAATCGCCGGCAAAAATACTGGCTTCATCACCGCCGGTGCCGGCACGTATTTCGAGAATGGCGTCTTTGCTGTCCTCAGGATCCGCAGGAATCAACATCAGCCGGATCTCCTCCTCGAGTGTTTCGCTTTGTTGCGCAAGTTCATCCATCTCAAGTTTTGCCATTTCACGAAACTCATCATCTTTTTCGCTGGCCACAACATTCTTCGAATGTTCAAGATTGCTCTGAACATTTTTATAGACATGGTAGATCGCAACGATCTTCTGAAGTTCCTTGTATTCGCGGTTTAGCTGTGCATAGCGTTTCATATCGCTCATTGCATCAGCGTTGCTTAATTCCAGTTCAACTTCCTGGAAACGTTTTTTGATGGCTTCTAATTTCTCTAAAAGCATTTGCTTGTTATCTTTTTTATCTATTGTAATGTTCCTATTCGCTAAGTACAGAAAATTTAACCACTGAGACACTAAGAACACTTAGAAACACTGAGTCTTAGTGTCTCAGTGGTTAAAGATTCTCAATAACTAAACTCTCCAAACTCAGATTTTATCGTCAACTTCTTTTCTCCCTCTTCTACCCTTCCGATAATCTGAGCATCGATGTTAAATGATTTCGCTGTCTCAATCATAAACTGCGCATCAGACTGATCGCAGTATATTTCCATCCTGTGACCCATGTTAAACACTTTATATAATTCCTGCCACGGTGTTTTGCTTTCTTCTTGAATGAGTTTGAAGACGAGTGGTAACGGAAGCAAATTGTCTTTGATAACATGAAGCTGATCAACAAAATGCATGACCTTCGTTTGTCCGCCTCCGCTGCAATGAATCATACCATGAATCTTATGACGATGTGAGTCAAGAATTTTTTTGATGACCGGCGCGTAAGTGCGGGTTGGGGAGAGTACAAGTTTCCCTGTTGAGATATGAGATGTGAGATGTGATATTTGAGACGTGAGATGTTGTGAGCCGGTATAAACAAAACTCTCGTCTGTTGTGTGGTCAAATGTTTCCGGATATTTTTTTCCCACTTCTTTATTGAACACATCATGACGAGCAGATGTAAGTCCGTTGCTGCCGATTCCGCTGTTGTATTCCGTTTCATAAGCTGCTTGCCCGGATGATGCAAGGCCAACAATTACATCTCCTGCTTTGATGTTTGCATTGTTGATCACCTCACTTCGTTTCATTCTGCAAACAACCGTTGAATCAACAATGATGGTTCTTACGATATCTCCGACATCGGCAGTTTCTCCGCCGGTAGAATAAATGTTTAGTCCATGCGACCGAAGCAATTCCAGAATCTCTTCTGTTCCCGTTATGATCGCTGAGATCACGTTACCGGGAACGAGGTGTTTGTTTCTTCCGATGGTTGATGACAACAAAATATTTTCAACTGCACCAATACACAACAGGTCATCTGTATTCATTACCACCGCATCCTGTGCAATTCCTTTCCAAACGCTGATGTCGCCTGTTTCTTTCCAATATGCATACGCAAGTGATGATTTAGTTCCCGCGCCATCGGCGTGCATCACGACACAATATGCAGCATCATGACCAAGATAATCAGGAACAATTTTACAGAACGCCTTTGGGAAAATCCCCTTATCAATATTTTTAATCGCATTGTGCACATCCTCTTTAGACGGACTTACGCCACGCGATTCATATTTTGTTTTCTGATTCATTGCTTATAACTTATACAAAAATGAAAAGCGTCCCGCAAGATTGCAGGACGCCTTCAATTACTTTATCAAAGCTACTTAGCTATCCTGATTCTCTTGCCCGGGTGGAATGTATCTTCATCCACACCTTTGTTCAGTTTCTTCAGATCGCCTGTTTTCAGATTTACTTTCTTGGCAACTTTTGAATAGCTGTCGTCACCTTTTTCAAGTGTATAGAATTTGCTATCGAAATCAGTGTAGTCACCGTCTTTCTCCACTTTCAATTCCATTCCTTCAGAGATTTGTTCTGATCTGATTCCATTAATTGTTTTCAAATCCTTCATTGATATGCTGAATTTTTTCGCAATCGCCATGTAGGTATCTTTCTTCTCACAGACATAAATTTTGCCGGGTTCTTTTGCAGCAGCGGGTGCTGTTTCTTTAGGTTTCTCAGTCACAGTTTCTTTCACCGGCTCTGCTTTTGTTTCAGCAGGTTTTGTTGTGTTATCAGCTCCGGTTCCACCAGGAGTAATACTTCCTGTGCCCTCACCTTTTATGTAATTGTTGCGGAGTACTTTGAATTCAGTTCTACGATTTAACTGGTGAGCAGCCTCCTTTTTATCTTTTGATTTCAAACCATTGATAAACGCATCCGTCATTACATCACCTGCTTTAAAATCTTTTGTTTCATCCCGCAAAACGCGCGGCTCTTTTTCTCCGTATCCTTTTGCAACTAAACGACCAACATCAACACCTTTCTCAACAAGGTAATCAACAACAGACTGCGCGCGACGCTGAGAGAGTGTATCGTTCGTCATTGGAATCGGACGTGAATCTGTATGGGAACCAAGCTCAATCACTAATTTGGGATTGTCATTCATGGTTTTTACAAGGTCATCCAAAGATACTTTTGATATAGGTCTCAGATCCCATTTTCCCAGATCGTATTCGATATTCGGAAGTACGATCGGATGTGTAATAGGTGTTAACGCAAAGTCGAAATCACCAATAAAATCTTTTGATATTTCAAGACCAACTGTTGTTAACTCAAGATATTTGTTCAGGTAATCTTTTTTAGATGCTGAAACTTTATAGCTCGTTTCCGGTTTCAAATCAAATTTATAGGTTCCTGTTTTATCTGTCTTATAGGGAACAGAAGTTCCATCGCTTCCGAAAAGTTCAATGGTTACCTCTTCAAGGTTCGCTTTTGTATCAGCATCAGTCGCTTTACCTGATACCGTAAAGATCAACGGCGGGAATACCCACGAGTAAATGTCGTCACCACCTTTTCCGCCTTCGCGGTTTGAACTCAGGTAACCTTTATCATTACTCTCATCTACAACAAAATTAAAATCGTCTGCACATGTATTTACAGGAGCTCTCATATTCACCGGCTCAGCCCACGTACCATCAGAATTCATTTTGCTTTTGAAGATGTCAAAACCACCCATTCCAATATGGCCTTTGGATGCAAAATAAAATGAACCGTCGGGACCAACAGAAGGGAACATATCGTCTTCCGGAGTATTTATTTTATTGCCAAGGTTAACGACTTTACCCCATGACTTCGATTTCTTGTCATACGAACACATCCAGATATCTTTTCCACCTTGCCCCCCCGGCATATCGGAAACAAAATACAATGTCTGTTCATCCACAGACAAAGCGGGCTGGCCCACAGTAGCACTGTCGTCAGTAAGTGTCATCAGTTTCAACTCATCCCATGTTTGTCCTTTGCGTTTGGTAAAATAAATTTCACAGAAGCCGACTTTTCCTTTTTCAAAATCACAACGGGTGAAATACATTTCGCTTCCTTTCTTATCGAGGATAGCACCGCCGTCGTTGCCACCTGAATTTACGGGTTCAAGCAATGGTTTCGGGTTGCTCCATTTACCTTTCTTATCGACCGTTACTTCGTATAAATCCTGGAATTTTTCACCTGTTCCGCCGTCATCATTTTTACCCATTGATTCTTCACGTGAAGATGTAAAAATCAATGCACGATGATCCTTATTTGAATACGCAACTCCGAAGTCATTGTACTTCGAATTAATCGATGACATATTATCAATTCTGTACCGGGTCGGTTTGTCTTTCCACTTTTGCGCCTGCTCGCATGCTTTTACACCATCTTCCCCTCGCGGATCGCCGGGTGCTTCTTTCTTGAAGTTGTTGTATTGAACGATCGCTTCATCGTATTTACAATTAAACTTTAACGCCTCTGCCAAATTAAGAACAGCAATCGGCTCTTTGTATCCTCCTTTTATTGCCTTATCGTACCAAACCTCCTGGTTCTTAAAATCATTTGCCATTCGATATGACTCAGCTGTTTTAAAAAGAATCTCAGCTTTTTTTATTTTGTTCTTCTCTTTATTAAAAGCTTTTTTATAAAGAGGAACGGCATCATAATAATCACCTTTGCTAAAAGCCGCGTCAGCAGAAGACGTTGAGGTTTTCTGAGCAAATCCTGTTACTACTGTTGCCAGGCCGATGATAAAAAATGCAACCGGTTTGTAAATTTTCATATCAATGTTAATTAACGATTAGGTTTGGTTTAAGAAAACTCATTATCAGGCAAAGAAAAAAATAATTTTAAATAAATCAAAGAATGGTTGCGAATATAGAAAAAAAATATTGACAAGCGATCTTTTCTACTTTCAAAAAAGAAACCCTAAGATCGGCCCTTAGGGTTTCTTCATTTTAGTACTAGAATAGTTAACGAATGTTGACCAATTCACGGTATTTTGCCATTGGCCAGAGTTCATCGTCAACGAGCATTTCAAGTTTATCAACATGTTCACGGATCTCGTCAAAAAATGGCCTTACTTTGTCGCAATAGGCAACCGCTTTCTCACGGACATTTTCTATCCGGTTGGCTACTTTTCTCGATTCAATCATCTTTCCGGATTCGGTCATAATAACAGAAATATGTTCTGATATCTCCCTGATCATTTCAACCTGCGTATTGAAAACTTCCGGCTTCATCCCGATACCTTTCAGTGTTTCAACATTCACAGCGAGTTGAGTCTGGTATTTAACGGCTGCAGGAACAATGTGGTTCACTGCAAGATCGCCAATGATACGCGCCTCGATCTGAATCTTCTTGATGTAAATTTCAAGCATGATTTCATGACGCGCTTCAATTTCGCGATGAGAAAAAATTCCATTGTCTTCAAAAAGTTTAATTGACTTTTTGGACACAAATGCATCCAGTGCAGGAGGAGTTGTGGTGATGTTATTCAACCCGCGTTTCTTTGCTTCTTTCAGCCACTCATCGCTGTAACCGTTGCCTTCGAAGCGAATGTTTCGTGAGTCAACAATATACTGGCGAAGTACTTTCAGAATCGCTTCGTCCTTCTTGACTCCCTTATTAATAAGTGCATCCACTTCTTTCTTAAACTCTGTAAGCTGATTCGCTACGATGGAATTGAGTACCATCATTGGGTTGGAAGAATTCGCAGAAGAACCTACTGCGCGAAACTCAAATTTATTCCCTGTGAAGGCGAATGGTGAGGTCCGGTTTCGATCGGTGTTGTCAAGGAGAATTTCCGGAATTTTTCCGATGTTCAGTTTCAGCGCAGTCTTTTCTTCCGGACTCATCTTCTTGTCTTTTACACTCTTCTCAATCTCGTTCAGCACATTGCTTAACTGACCGCCAAGAAAAATACTCATGATTGCCGGTGGCGCTTCATTCGCTCCAAGACGGTGATCGTTACTGGCCGATGCAATACTGGCACGCAAAAGATCGGCATGTTCATGCACCGCTTTAATGGTATTGATAAAGAACGTAAGGAACATCAGGTTCGATTTTGGATTACCTCCTGGCGACAATAAATTTTTCCCGGTATTGGTTCCTAAACTCCAGTTGTTGTGCTTGCCGCTGCCATTAATTCCTGCATACGGTTTTTCATGAAGAAGCACTTTGAAGTTATGCCGTCTTGCTACTTTGTCCATGATGTCCATGAGGAGTGCATTGTGATCTACAGCGAGGTTGATCTCTTCAAACACAGGCGCACATTCGAACTGAGAAGGAGCAACTTCATTGTGACGGGTCTTAAGCGGAATGCCAAGTTTGAACGCTTCAATCTCAAAATCATACATGAAAGCATACGCCCGTTCAGGAATTGAACCGAAGTAATGATCATCGAGCTGCTGGCCTTTTGCCGGAGCATGACCGAACACGGTGCGGCCGGTTGCTGACAGGTCGGGACGTGAATTAAAAAGTGCGGTATCAACCAGAAAATATTCCTGTTCCACTCCCAGCGTCGCAAAAACCTTGGTGACATTTTTATCGAAGTACTGGCATACATCCACCGCGGCTTTATCAAGGGCCAGCAATGCTTTCAGCAACGGAGCTTTGTAATCAAGCGTTTCGCCGGTATAGGAAACGAAAATGGTGGGAATGCACAACGTCTTTCCATTCGCACTTTCCATGATGAATGCCGGAGAACTTGGATCCCAGGCCGTATAGCCACGGGCTTCAAATGTATTCCGTATTCCTCCGCTTGGGAAACTGGATGCATCCGGCTCCTGCTGTGCGAGTGCGCCTCCTGAAAAATGTTCGAATGGTTTTCCGTCAGACGAAACCTCAAAAAAAGAATCATGCTTTTCGGCTGTAGCCCCCGTTAACGGCTGAAACCAATGGGTATAGTGGGTAGCTCCTTTTGATGAGGCCCATTCTTTCATTCCAAGAGCCACCTGGTCGGCACTCTTGCGATCAATGCGCTCACCGTGTTCGATGGCAGCCATTACAGCGTTATAAGCATCTTTCGGAAGAAACTTGTGCATGGCGTCTTTGTTGAAGACATTCATTCCGAAATAATCGGAGACTTTGTTTGAAGGCGGAGTCACCTTCACAGGCTGGTGGTTTACTGTGTGCTCAAGGGCACGGAATCGGATGTTGGACATAGACGTATTTATAATATGAGTGATTTTTCGTTTTGAGTTTTGACTATCCGGTAACGTTTGATAGGTATCTGAAATGGGTTCTTGAGTAAGGATATCTTGCATGATGATCGTCTTTTTATAGTTAATTATTAATTTTGGGTAAACATACCGATATTTTAGGGGGTATGTCAGGAAAAAATATACTTTTTATCAACATCTGTTCATTTATAAGGGGGTCTCTTGAAAAAATATCACTTAATAAGTCCGAGCATAGCAAAATCTACCCGTCTGAAACGAAAAAACCCCTGCTTTCGCAAGGGTCTTTAAAAAATTTAATAGCGGGCTGCCGACTGTTGACCGTCGACTAAAAATCATCTCCCCATCTTCTTCAAAAATCTGACATGCGAAGCAATGGCATGAACAACAGTGGGCTGTTCAACATAGGCAATACCATATTCGGCGCAAACCATCCGTACTATTTTACTTAACTCCGGATAATAAACATGAGATATTTTCGGGAAGAGATGATGTTCAATCTGATGATTTAATCCGCCGGTAAAAAAAGCAACAATCTTGCTTCGTGTCGCAAAATTAGCTGTGGTCACCATTTGATGAACAGCCCAGTCGTTTTCCAGCACAGTATCATTCTCTTTTACTTCAATGAAATCAATGTGCTCAACCGCATGTGCCAATTGAAACACAACACTAATGACGATACCTGTGGTGAAAGAAAAAACGAGATACCCGACAATCAAATGAAGCGGACTTACAAACATCAATGGAAGAACAATAAACGTAAACACATAGAGTAACTTTGTAAACCAGAAACCAATATGCGTACTCAAACTAATGCGTATCTGATCTTTCGCGCCGATCTTTCTTGAAAAATATTTTTGAAAGTCGAGGAGAAAAACCCAGGAGATGTACATCAAACCATAGACAAGGAACCAATAGATATGTTGGAACTTGTGCATTTTGCGTTTGCGTTGTGTGTTGCACATGCGGAGGAATGGTTCGTTCTCAATGTCATCATCATGTCCGTCAATGTTCGTATATGTGTGATGAACCATCACATGTTTGATGTTCCAGAAAAAGGCACTGCCACCCAGTAAATTCAGGGTGAGCGCAGCAAACCGATTCACAGTTTTGTTGTTGGAGAAACTTCCGTGGCTGCCGTCGTGCATGATATTGAAACCGATTCCTGCGGTAGCAAGACCAAGGAGTACACATAAGAGAATGCCCCACAATGCTGCCGGAGTAAAGAACACGAGCATCACATACGTCGCGACAAAAACAGAGATCAATAATCCCGCTTTAAAATGAAGACGCATGTCCCCGTGCTGATCAATTTTATGTTCGGTGAAATACTGATTCACCCGGCTTTTTAAATCCGTGTAAAATGCAGACTGATTCCTGTTGAATTTTATGTTGCTCACGATGAAAATGTTATTAGTTGTTTGTTATTCGTTATACGGAAATAAATCATTGGAAAATAACAAACGTGTTCTCTGTAAAATTATCTGCATTCAGATATCAGTTACCAAACGGAGTTTCATTGTCGTATAACTAATAACGTATGACTTCCTGTTCTATCTTCCGACAAATTTTCTTTTTCTCTTCTTATCACCGCTACCGGAACGACTTTCATTTCTTCCGTATGATGGTTTCTCACCCCATCCTCTTTTCTCTTTTGATTTATTTCCGGTGAAACTTTTTCGCTCTCCTTCTCCTGAAATTTCAACCCGCACCTTTCTTCCGTTGAATACTTCTCCTTTGAACGATTCCATCGCTTTCGGTAAGACATCCGCTTCCATTTCAATAAAAGAATAAACGCCCTTTATATCAATACGTCCGATCTGAGGTTTTGTTGCACCCGTCATGTCCATTACATATTCCATCATGTTACCACGATCGAAACCATCCACTGAACCGAGGTTGATAAACATCCGTGGTGCATTTGAACGGTAACTTTCTCCATTCGTACCGCTTCTTCCTTTGTGCGCGATATCTACATTCAGATCAGGCGCATTCCGGTAGTAATCAAGGAAGCGATTGAACTCAATACTCACCATTCTCTTTATTAAATCATCTTTTTCAAGATCCTGCAATTCTTCATAGATAGAAGGAAGATATTTTGCAATGCCTTTCTCATTCACCTCCACGTTGTGAATCTTTTTCATCAGCTTCATCAGCTGCTGTTCACAAACATCCACGGCTGTCGGAATTTTCGACAGGTGAAATTTCTTATTGATCTTTTTTTCGATCTGTCGAATCTTGTCGAGTTCTCTTGTATTCACCAACGCCACTGAAATTCCGGATTTGCCTGCACGTGCTGTCCGGCCGCTTCGGTGTGTATAATTCTCCGCTTCATCGGGAAGATTATAATGAATCACGTGTGTTACGTCATTCACATCGATGCCTCGTGCGGCAACATCGGTCGCCACTAACATCTGCAGTGTACGACCGCGGTAATGACTCATCACTTTGTCGCGCTGCTGCTGGCTGAGATCCCCGTGCAATGCATCCGCATTGTATCCGTCTTTGATCAGATTCTCGGCTATGCGTTGCGTATCCAATTTTGTTCTGCAGAAAATGATTCCGAAAATTTCGGGTTCTGCATCCAGGATTCTTTTCAAAGAAGCATACCGATCGCGTTCATGAACAACGTAATAATGATGCTCGATATTGACGGCGCTTTCGTTTTTGCGGCCAACGGTAAGTTCAAAAGGATTGGTCATGTAATTACTGGCAATGCTACGAACTTCAGCAGGCATTGTAGCAGAAAACAGCCACACTTTTTTATCTTTCGGCGTATGACTGAGGATTTCGTCAATGTCTTCCTGGAAACCCATGTTCAGCATTTCATCTGCTTCATCGAGCACCACATACCGGATGGTTTCAAGTTTAATGGTTCTTCTGCCAATGAGGTCAATCAAACGACCGGGCGTTGCAACAATGATCTGTGCGCCTCTTTTAATCTGGCGAATCTGAGTATCAATACTTGCACCTCCGTAAACGGGGACGATGTTAGCAGTAGGATGATACTTGCTATATGTCAGCATATCCTTCGAAATCTGCATGCAGAGTTCGCGGGTAGGAGCCAGTACCAATGCCTGTGTGGTCGGCTTGAGAAAGTCGACCAGTTCTATTAATGGAAGACCAAAAGCTGCAGTTTTTCCGGTGCCGGTCTGTGCCAGGCCGACAAAATCTTTTTCATCAGAAATTAAAACGGGAATCGCTTGTTCCTGAATGGGTGTGGGCTGTTCGAAACCAAGTTCTGCAATCGCCTTCAAAGCCTTTTCGCCGACTCCCAATTCGTTAAATGAACGCATGTATGATTATTAAAATGAGGGGCGAAGGTACGTTTTTAAAATGGATGGGCAAGTTGGGAGTGGCTGGGAGTTTTGATTTCGCGGATTGAGGCTGGAAGTTAGACTCTGGAAATTGGATAGTGCACTTCCAGATTCTAACTTCTAACTTCTGTATCAGGATTCTCTTCCGCTTTCTTGGGATCTTCAGACTTTACAGCCGGAGCTTTCACATCAGGATTCGTTGCATCTTTCAGCTCCTGCTCTATTCCGCTCATAGCATCTTTGAATTCACGGCTAGCTCTGCCGAGACTTCTGGCAATCTCAGGAACTCCTTTCGCTCCAAAAAAAAGAAGCACAACGAAACCAATTAAGAGAAATTCAGATCCGCCGATATTAAAGATGAGAAAGTGATTCATTTTGAATGGACGATTGAGTTTGTAAAAGTACTTCTTTAATTGAAGATGCAGAATGAAGCTACCATGTATGGCATCAACTTCATAAAAAAACCCACCGTTTCCGATGGGTTTTTAATTTTTTCCTAACTGCAGCAAGCTTCTTACTGCTCCTGCCTTCTGCTAACTTATTCTAAATCCTTCTTTGCAAAGTCAACAACGATAGGTGTTGCAATACAAATAGAAGAATAAGTTCCGATTACGATACCAATTAAGAGCGCGAATGTGAATCCCCTGATTACTTCTCCACCGAAAATAAAGATGGCAAGGAGAACGAAGAAGATGGTGAGAGATGTATTGATTGTTCTGCTCAGCGTCGCATTCAACGCATCGTTAATTACCTTTTTCTGATCCTTGGCATGGTGATGTACACCAACGAACTCCCGGATACGGTCGAAGACCACAACGGTATCCGTCATCGAATAACCCATTACCGTTAAGATCGCGGCAATAAATGCCTGGTCGATTTCCAACGAGAAAGGAAGAATTCCATTGAAGATCGTATATAACGAAAGTACAATCAGCACATCGTGAAAGAGTGCGACTACAGCTCCCAAACCATATTGCCATTTTCTAAAACGAATAAAGATGTAAAGAAACATCAGCACGCACGAGAATAAGATTGCCCAGATGGCAGATGCTTTGATGTCATCGGCAATGGTTGGTCCTACTTTCTGAGAACTTAAGATATCGTATTTAGGACTCACCGTTTTCAAGCCATCATTCAGTTTCCCAACCACTTTTTGCTCTGCATCCGGTGACACATCATCAATCAGGTAACTCGTGGTAATTTTCACCTGGTTGCCGCTACCGAATGTTTTTACTTCAGGCGATTTTGTGAAAGGCACTTTCAAGGCATCCATCACCTGGACGGTAGAAATAGTCTGACCTTTATCAAAGCGAACTACATACGTTCTTCCTCCCTGGAAATCGACACCGAAGTTCAATCCTTTCATTGAGAAAGCAACGATTCCGGCAATGATGATAATACTTGAGAAAATGTAATATGATTTTCTTTTCTCAACGAAGTTGATATGAATATTCTTGAATGCCCCTTGTGTATATTTATTCCAGAAGGTAAGCGTTTTGTTTTTTGCCAGCGCCCACTCGAATATCAAACGTGTAATAAAAATAGCACAGAACAAAGACGAAAGAATTCCGATGATCAAAGTAGTTGCAAAACCCTGTATAGGTCCGGTTCCAAAAGTATACAGGATAATTCCAAGTAATAATGTTGTTACGTTCGAGTCAATGATAGAAGAATACGCATGCTTGAAACCATCGGAGACAGCAAGACGAACACCTTTACCCAAACTTAATTCTTCTCGCACACGTTCGAAGATCAGGATGTTGGCATCCACCGACATACCAATGGTAAGGACAATACCGGCAATTCCGGGAAGGGTAAGCACGGCTCCCAACGAAGCAAGCACACCCATGATAAAAAATACGTTGGCGAACAAAGCGATATCAGCCACCCATCCTGCGTTTCCATAATAGGAAATCATGAATAACAAGACGAGAATAAGAGCGATGATAAATGAAAGGAAACCGGCATTGATAGCTTCCTGTCCGAGTGTTGGTCCAACAACAGTATCTTCTACAATCCTTGCAGGAGCCGGAAGTTTACCCACCTTTAAAATGTTTGCGAGATCTTCCGCTTCCTGGAGACTGAAGTTTCCGGTAATGGACGAGTTACCTCCTGAAATTTCCTGGATAACATTCGGGTATGAATACACATAATCATCAAGTACAACTGCGATTGAATGATTCACATTATCATGCGTCAACCGTTTCCATGTATGAGCACCTTCAGCATTCATACTCATAGATATTTCCCAGTTGTCGCTGAACTGACCTTTCATCTTCCTTGCATCCGTAATGGCAGAACCATCGAGCGGGGCAACGCGATCACGCGCAGGCATTTTGATAGCGACAAGTTGAACGAACTTTCCGTCCTTGTCAATCGCCTTCACCGACCACAATGGTTTAAATTCCTTTGGAAACTTTGCACGCACCTGCTCCATTGCAAAAATACGATTCACCTTTCCGGTATCTTTTACATTGACAGTTCCGATAACCGGACCTTTACGAAGTTCCTGCTGATTTTTTTCATTCTGAGAAATGGCGGGTTGAACCAATGCCCAGAACGGATTCTCTTTTGAAAACTGCTCGAATGTTTTTTGAGTTGAATCTTTTTTCGCGGAATCAGGTTTTTGATCCTTATTATTAAGCGCCTGCATCAAATCACTTTTCTTTGATGAATCGCCTTCAGCTAATTTTGAAGAATTCCCTTTAGAAGAAGAAGAAGAATCATTCAGAGATGCAGTGGAAGCGGTATCACCCGTGCCAATCAGTTTCAACACTTTGTTTGCTTCTTCGAGCATGGGGTAAATATCTTTGTTGTCGAAGGTCTCCCAGAATTCTAACTTAGCAGTTCCCTGGAGAAGCTTACGAACACGATCCGGTTCTTTGATACCGGGTAATTCAACCAGAATTCTTCCGTTACCGATTTTCTGTACGTTGGGCTGAGCAACACCGAATTTATCAATACGGGTTTTGAGAATCTGGTAGGTACGATCGAAAGCTGCGTCAGCTTCCGTCTTAATCACTTTCATGACTTCCGGATTCGTGGAATTGAAACTGACTTTATCCTGCAGTTCTTTCGTCGCGAAAATAGCCGCGAGCCTGGCATTTGGGTCAAGCTTGGTAAACTCTTCCCCGAAAAGCGTTACAAAATCTTTCTGGCTGTTTGCCTGCGCCGCCAAGGCATTCGCTATCGCCTTATTGAAAGTAGGATCGGTACTATAGTTAGCCATTGCACGGATCAGATCCACCAATGAAACTTCCATCGTAACATTCATCCCGCCTTTTAAGTCAAGACCCAAATTGATCTCATTCTCTTTACACTCACGATAGGTATAATTCTTTACCAGAATATTATAAACCGGAATAGAGGAGATGGAATCGAGGTATGTTTTCTCTTTCAGAGGATCACCATTTGCATATTCCCTTGCCTTATTTTCCCAGTGTTTTGTAACAAATGTGAACGAAAGCTGATAGAGGCAGACAATTGCCATAGCCACAGCAAAAAACTTAACGGCACCTTTACTTTGCATGTATTTTTGATTTATTTAGTTGATTCATAGCCCTGCAGACAGCAGGCATTTTTTTTAAGTTTGCAAACGTACAGGAATTTTGCAAAAAGACAAAGAATTAAGTATCAAAATTCACAGGCCTTTTCTTTGATTTCCTTAAAAAAGAGGAATGTCGGCAATCTGTGTCCGGACAGAAATAGAAAATCGGCTCAGAACAAAAATTCTGAACCGAAAGCTGATGTTACTCCGGAACTGCTGCCTTTAAATCAGGTGATTGTAATGACTGATCAGAAGTGCAGCCAGTACAATCATACCGGTCATCATGGCAACTCCCATTTTCATGGATTCTTTTACTTTCATAATCGAACGTTTTAGCGTCCCTGAAAAGTAACGTGAGCAACCGTTTCCGGCTGACTGAAGAAATTAAAACCGAGTGTTACCAAACTGATGGATCCAAATAACAGGATGTAAAAAAGAAACACCCTGACTATGTGAACTATCTTTCCCAGGAAACCAAACTGCTTTTTTTCTTCCGATACTGTTTCAACTGAACGACTTTCTGTGTATAATTCCTGCATTACGATATTTTTTTTCGAATGATACGTTTTTCAGAAATTATTTGCGGCCATAATCGAGTTGGTTCGTGAAAATGTAAGATCCACCGACAATTAATCGTCGCTAAAACCCAGAGACAACTGCCCGATGTGAATTCGACATCGGGAAGAGTCAAAAAATATCTGTTTACTATTTTCTGTCGCTTTGAATTTGCTGTCAATATTGGTTTCTTTTTGAGATCTCACCCCAACCCCTCTCCAAATTGAGAGTGGCTTATGCGTCGATGGAATCTTATTGTCGGATAATAGGTTAGCGGGTCGTATTAATCCTGAAGTAAGAGTTTTCATTTTCCTGTTCAGTTCAATACAAGTGGATCAATCATGTTTCGCTTTTCGTTGAAACATTTCAAAAAGTTAAAAGGGTTCAGAGCAAATTTAAGAGGGGTAACAGATGTCAAATTCTTCCTCTTTAGACTCGAAAAATTATTTGCCTAAATGAATCTACTCCCCAGAAAATAAATGTGACCCAAAGTAAATGGTGAAAAGATGCCGAACCCGGAGGTACATGAGGTTGTCAGAAGAAAAATAGGGAGGCACAGTCTCCGAACATCAAACTACATTACTAATGACTCATAACTTAATCAACCATTTATTACCTTTGCCCTCAAAGAAAAAATAAAAATTAATCTATCTAAATTTATAATTTCCCAACACAATGGCTTTTGATTTCGACATGATTAAAGCGGTTTATCAGAGACTCCCTGAACGAATTGCCACAGCAAAAAAAATTCTAGGACGTCCACTTACGCTGACTGAAAAAATCCTGTACTCACATTTAACAGAAGGGCTTGCAGCAAAAACGTACGAGCGTGGCAAATCGTATGTTGATTTCAATCCAGATCGTGTTGCCATGCAGGATGCAACCGCGCAGATGGCGCTTCTTCAGTTCATGCAGGCAGGAAGACCGAAAGTGGCTGTACCATCTACTGTTCATTGCGATCACCTCATACAAGCGAAATTGGGAGCGAAAGAAGATTTGACAACTGCTCTGGATAAAAATAAAGAAGTGTATGATTTTCTGTCATCGGTTTCAAATAAATACGGATTGGGATTCTGGAAACCCGGAGCAGGAATTATTCACCAGGTAATTCTTGAACAATATGCTTTTCCGGGAGGACTGATGATCGGTACTGATTCGCACACTGTGAATGCCGGCGGATTAGGCATGATCGCTATTGGTGTAGGCGGTGCCGATGCATGTGATGTGATGGCAGGACTTCCATGGGAATTAAAATTTCCAAAACTGATTGGTGTGAAGTTAACCGGTAAACTCAACGGATGGACTTCTTCCAAAGATGTGATTCTGAAAGTTGCCGGAATACTTACTGTGAAAGGCGGTACAGATGCCATCCTGGAATACTTCGGCGATGGAGCGGATTCCCTTTCCTGTACGGGCAAGGGAACGATTTGTAACATGGGTGCTGAAATAGGTGCTACTACTTCTGTTTTCGGATATGATAAAAAAATGTCGGACTACCTGAAAGGAACTTCACGTGCTGATATCGCAACTGCTGCTGATACCGTCGCTGAACATCTTTGCGGTGACAAAGAAGTATATGCTGATCCGAAAAAATATTTTGACGAAGTGATTGAAATTAATCTTTCAGAACTTGAACCACAGGTAAACGGTCCGTTCACTCCAGATCTCGCCTGGCCGATTTCAAAATTCGCGCAGGCGGTAAAAGATAATAACTGGCCTTCACATTTAGAAGTCGGGTTGATCGGTTCGTGCACGAACTCTTCTTATGAAGATATTACACGCGCTGCGTCAGTCGCGAAACAAGCGGTGGATGCAGGTCTGAAGGCAAAATCAGAATTTACCATTACGCCCGGTTCTGAACAAGTTCGTTACACGGTTGAACGCGACGGCTATCTCGACACGTTTGAAAAAATGGGCGGCGTTGTGCTCGCGAATGCCTGCGGACCTTGTATCGGCCAGTGGGCGCGACACACCAGCGATCCGAATCGGAAAAATTCCATCATCACTTCTTTCAACCGCAACTTCGCGAAACGCAACGATGGTAATCCGAACACGCATGCATTTGTCGCATCACCTGAAATTGTAACGGCACTTGCTATTGCAGGCGATCTTTCTTTTAATCCGCTCACTGATTATCTCATGAATTCGAAAGGGGAGAAAATAAAACTGAAAGAGCCGGAAGGAATTGAAATGCCTCCGAAAGGTTTTGCTGTTGAAGATGCCGGCTTCCAGTCACCTGCGAAAGACGGCAGCAATGTCCAGGTAAAAGTTTCTCCAACTTCCGATCGCCTTCAATTACTCGATCCGTTTCCGGCATGGGAAGGCGCTGACCTGAAAGGATTGAAACTGCTGATCAAAGCAAAAGGAAAATGTACGACTGATCACATCAGCATGGCAGGACCGTGGCTGAAATTCAGGGGCCATCTCGATAACATTTCAAACAATATGCTCATCGGAGCGATGAATGCATTCAATGATAAAACGGATTCGGTGAAGAATGAACTCACCGGTCAATACGATTCCGTTCCGAATGTTCAACGTGCTTACAAGGCAGCACATATCGGAACCATTGTGGTAGGTGATGAAAATTACGGTGAAGGATCTTCACGCGAACATGCGGCAATGGAGCCACGTCATTTGGGTGTTCGTGCTATTCTTGTAAAATCATTTGCGCGTATTCACGAAACCAATCTGAAGAAACAGGGAATGCTTGCGTTGACATTCGCTAACAAAGCGGACTACGACAAGATCAAAGAAGATGACACGTTTGATATTCTCGGACTAACAGAATTCAGACCGGGTGTTCAGCTGAAAATTGTTTTGCATCACAACGATGGCGACCATGAAATTATTCCCGTGAATCAAACGTATAATGAAAACCAGATTGAATGGTTCAAAGCCGGCGGCGCGCTGAATATTATCCGGTCGCAGGTAAGTATGTAATAATATAATCTCACCCCGACCCTCTCCATTAGGAGATGGAGAAACGTCCTTCAAACTGAAGGACGTTTTTTGTTTGATGTAAATATTATCTTTGTATAAGAAGAATTTGTTTTTTCTAATCCGGATGATGACACCTACTTCATGAAACTCAGGCAAACGATATCAACCTTTCTTTTTATTTTATTGTGTCAGTTTGCTATTGGACAGGATTTAAGAAGCGGTGAAATCGCTATTCAAAATATTGGTCCTTCAAATTATAGAATAACTATTTTCCTGTATACTCAGATTTCTACCTCGGTTAACCGACCTGATCTAACTATTCATTTTGGATCTGGAGACACCGGAGTCATCACAACCCCAACCCCAACGATTGTCTTTTCAAATGTATATCAGTATGTATATACAATAACTCATATCTATCCCGGTCCCGGAACTTATTCAATATGGGTTGACATTCCAAATTATGTTTCCGGCATTACAAACATTCTTAATTCAGGATCAGAAAACTTAGTCCTAAGCAAAACGATAGTTCTTAATCCATTTCTTGGAAATGATGATTCACCGGTCTTTATGATCAGTCAGGAATTTGAATGTGGTTGCGGTCAGTGGATTTATAATCCCGGAGCTTACGATCCGGATGGAGACAGTTTATCATATAGTTTGGTGCCTTGCATGGTTTCGAATTATGCATTTTCAGGTGCGTCCATTGACAGTATTACAGGAGACCTGACTTTTATTCCCGGTTCAATCGGACGATACGCAATCGCGATTCAGGTTGATGAATGGCGGAATGGAAACGGACATCTCGGAAGTACAGTAAGACAGATGCTACTGGATGTAAATTCAATTTCACGAATCAATGAGTTATCTTCTTCTCTCCAGTTCGACCTTTTTCCTGATCCGGCAACAGATGTTCTTACCATTTCTTCCCTTTACAGACTTGATGCAGGAGGTACAATTGAAATATATAATACACTGGGAGAGAAAGTTGCTAAACACAGTTCAGAAATTTCCGGCTCCGATTTAACCATAGACATTTCAGGTTTAGAACAAGGTCTCTATTCATGCAAGCTAAATTCCGGGCGCATGGTTGCAGTAAAGAAATTTTTGAAGATGTAATACGGAGCGGGAAAAATATTTCAACTGCAAAACCGTTTCGTACTTTATCCCGTTTATTATCAAAACATTTAATCTAACATCAATGAAATTATTCCCGATTCTGACTGCAGTAGCGATGGCGGTTTGTTTTGCCTCCTGTGCACAGAGTAATCAAAACAACCAAAAGCAAACAACAACAATGGAAACAAAATCAACATCCGAAAAAATTGTGAAGAGTGATGCGGAATGGAAGAAACAATTGACCCCTCTGCAATATGACGTAACGCGCAACAAAGGAACGGAGCGTGCATTTACGGGTGAGTATTGGGACAACCATGAAAAAGGAATTTTCTATTGCATCTGCTGCGGCGAGCCGTTGTTCAGCAGCGATACGAAATTTGAGTCCGGCACTGGCTGGCCAAGTTTTTACGCACCTATCGATCAGCACAACGTAATTGAAATAAAAGATTCGGCATTCGGAATGATACGCACAGAAGTAACATGTCACCGTTGCGACGCGCATCTCGGACATGTGTTTGATGATGGCCCCAAGCCGACAGGGCTTCGTTACTGTATGAACTCAGCGTCATTGAAGTTCGAGAAGAAGTAAAATAATGTTCACGCAACGACGCAGGGTTCGCTAAGAAAAAAAACGAATTATTTTCTTTTGCAAACTCTTCGCCGTTGAGTGACAAAAAAAATATAACTTTTTCTGTATCATATTTTTTTTCAAATAAAAAAACATAGCACTCTGAAATGCTTGATGGACGTGGCTTACAGAAGATTGTAATTTATTTTTGAAAAATTTTTTTTTATTTCAATTGAAAATATTTTTGTAGCTCCTTTCAAACATGTGACTACCACTGGCTTTTGAGTAAAAGTTATTAACAAACACTATGTTTTATTAACAATTCGAGGTGCCGATGTAAGCGACACATTGAATTGTCTATACATTTACTCACGATAAATTAATTCAATTAATAATAACTTAAACAATTAGCAAAATGAACAAAAGTGAATTAGTTGATGCTATGGCATCAGAAGCAAAAATCACGAAAGCAGATGCTTCAAGAGCTCTGGAAGCTTTCATGAATGCGACAACCAAGTCATTGAAAAAAGGTGACAGAGTTGCTTTGGTTGGTTTCGGAACTTTCTCTGTAGCAAAAAGAGCTGCAAGAAACGGACGCAATCCGCAAACAGGTAAGCCGATTAAAATTGCTGCTAAAAAAGTAGCTAAGTTTAAGGCTGGTGCTGAGTTGGCTTCTAAAGTAAGATAAGCTGATCAGACAAAAAACAAAAGCCCTGTGAGAAATCACGGGGCTTTTTTTGTGGCAGTATGTATTATAAATTATTTTTGAATGTATAGACATAAAAAATCTCATCGGCTAAAATAATTTCAATCTTATTTACATTAGCCGCTTTTCTTAAAGTAAAAAATGATTCGCTTGAGTTAAAGACGGGAGATTAACTACATTCCTTCACGAACCTCTATGATTTCATCAGCGACAAGTCCATGAGCTTCGCGATGAACGGCAATGGCAGATTCTTTATCAGGAGCTTCAACGAGACAGAATACTTTACCATTTTTATCATCATACCAATACTTGTGGTATTTGACTCCATACTTTTTTTGAGTTTCAAGATCTCTTGCATGAGCATCTGCAACTGCTTCCTTGGTCAAGCCAGGAATGTGATTGTGAACATCCATAAATAGTGGCATTTTTACCTCCGTTTTTTAAGGGTTAAATATAATATCAAAGATATAAAAAAATCAACATTGTCCGGGGAGTATTTTTTTCCCTTTGAATATACCGTCATCATTGGTCCCCAAATGTGAGGGGCTAGTTCAATCTCTCGATACATGTTTCCAGTAATGAGTGTCCTTCTTGTCGGAGGTAGTGATAAAAAATAAAGGCATGTCATTTTAAAATCTTTTTTTGCATCCCTGTTTTGTAAGATCAATCCAAAAAAAAATTATGACTCCTTGCGTTATGGTTAAGGCAGCCACTGTCATTAAATTAAAAATCCTGCCTTGGATCTGCATGTTTGAAAAAGAATGAACCATAAAAGAGGCTCAGCCTACTCACCTTTAAAAGTTGGTTTTCTCTTTTCTAAAAACGCTTTCACACCTTCATTGTAATCATAACTATTTGCTGCCTGCACCTGCAAGTCACGCTCGCTGTTAAGCTGTTTGTCGAGTGAATTGAAAAACGATTCGTTCAATAATTTTTTCGTAAGACCGATTCCGTATGTCGGCATTTGGGAAAGTGTTGTCGCAATGGCCATCGCATCTTCCCTGAGTTTCGCGTCATCAGCTACTTTGTAAATCATGCCCATCTGCAACGCGTCAATCGCTGAAACTTTATCGCCAAGCATCATGAGCGCTGAAGCACGCTGCCAGCCGATTAACCTTGGAAGCATAAATGTTCCGCCACTGTCCGGAACCAAACCAATTTTCGAAAATGACTGAATGAAAGAAGCGGATGAAGCGGCGATTACCACATCACAGGCGAGCGCGATGTTGGCGCCGGCACCGGCAGCCACACCATTCACGGCGCATACCACAGGTTTCTCTATTGTTCGTATTTTCCTGATGATGGGATTGTAATGTTCATCCACAATTCTTTTTATACCCGGACCATTGGCATCCATCGCTTCATTCAAATCCTGTCCGGCGCAAAAAGCCTTTCCCTCCCCGGTGATATAAATCGCACGGATGCTTTTATCGGATGCTGCATCATCTAATATCTTCTGCAATTGCAAAGCCATCTCACGATTGAAACTGTTGAATTTGCCAGGGCGATTGAGCCCGATTATCAAAACAGAATTTTCCTTTGAATGAATTATAAAGTTCTCCATACTATCACTACTAAATTTTATTTATCCAGGTTATCAATGTCATCTTTATCCTTGTATCTCCCCGAAGATTTTTTCGCAGCGATCAGATCTCTCCAATCTATTAATCTCAGGATGAGTTTTTCATTCGTAATCATGGAAGCGTTTTTAAAAGCATCCCCGAAATCAAGTCCTTTCACCGAAGTGAGAATATCGATGGATGATGGAGGAAGACCAAAAGTAAATACATCATACCGCTTGACATCCAGAAAATTCTCAACAGTCATATCGAAGACCGGCATTTTAAATTCTTTAAAAGCGAGAAAGAGTTTTTTGTAATTCTGTTCGCTCCTCTCCACCCAAATATCAAGATCTCCTGTTGTACGGGAATACCCGTGAAGTATTACAGCGTAGCCACCAACAACGATATACCTGACATCATTATGATTTAATGCCTCAATAAAATCTATAAAATCCTCATTGAAAATATTTCCCATCACAAAGGACGTTTACAGCAACTGAATTTTGTCCGATCAACAGGTGGCGGATTTTGAGGATCAAAATTAAAGGCAATACTAATCAGGTAGCAGGCCGCATTTAATCTTTCAGCATACGATTTATCTTTCCAGTACGCATTTTGATTTTGCTCTTCCACCTTTCCCATACTGAACTTTGTTTTATCTAACCTGAACATTTTTGTGTCTCAAAAAATTTCAATAAAGATAATTGATTTAACTGATCATCCCGATTCAATCCTGATATTGTCAATGACATTTAAAATAATCAAACGGTTCCCGGCAATCAAGGCAACGATAGAGCGACTTGCATGCTGTTGATCCGAACATTGAAATCATCTCAACATGCGTGGATGCGCAACGCGGACAAGCGATTTTTTTCTTAGGAGAAGGAGGAGCGATTCCATATACACGAAGTTTTTCTTTGGCCTCTTCATTCATCCAGTCAGTTGTCCAGGCAGGAGAAAACGTGTACCTGATTTCGAAATTTTCAATTCCATTTTTTGTAAGCACGTCAGCAATCTCATTTTCGATTGCCTTCATCGCCGGACAGCCGCTGTATGTCGGCGTAATGGTAATAATGGCTTTCTCGTTTTCGAAACTTACATCGCGGAGAATTCCAAGATCAGAAATGGTAATCACAGGAATTTCAGGATCCGGAATGGTGCTAAGCAAACTAAATACGATTGCAGATTGCGGATTTAAGATTTCAGATTTCGTCGGAACATTCATTTTCTATACATGATAAAGAGGGCTGCCTTCTCCTCTGCTTTCACTTACCACTGCGCACCCGGAAACGCTCTTGCGAGCGACTGCATCTCAGCCAACATGTGCCCGAGGTATTCCGTATGTTTTCCTTCGCGGCTGCCACGAATCATAAATGCGTTTTCAGGAATCGATAAATTAGCTTCAGCAAAAACTTCTTTCACTTTATTTTCCCATAGCAGTTTCACAACCGAAAGATCAACTGCAATTCCTTCTTTGATCAATACGTTGTCTGTTTCATCCATGTCAAAAAAATCACCCGTATACGACCATAATTCATTGATGGCATCAGATACCCGCTGATGACTTTCCTTTGTTCCGTCTCCTAAACGTTTCAACCATTCGCTGCTATGACGAAGATGATAAGCGACTTCTTTCAATGATTTTTCAGCGAGTGCCGACAACGTTGTGTTCTTTGATTTCTTCAACGCATCGAAAAAATAATACTGAAAAGCACTTATTAAAAACTGGCGCAAAATAGTTTGTCCGAAATCTCCGTTCGGTTGTTCTGCCAGCAACAGGTTCCTGAATTCACGCTCTCCGCGGAGGTAAGCGAGGTCATCTTCACTCCTACCCTTTCCTTCAACTTGTCCGGCATACGTAAGAAATGCACGAGACTGCCCGATTAAGTCAAGAGAAATATTTGTGAGTGCAATGTCTTCTTCAAGAATAGGTCCATGCCCGCACCACTCGCCGAGACGCTGACCGAGGATGAGGGCGGTATCACCCAAACGCAAAGTATATTGAAAGAGATGATTCATAGATTAATTATCAATTTACCAGTTCAATAATTTTCAATTAATTTTCAAAAAATAATTTTTCAATCTGCTGCATGCTTGAGAATAGCAGAGAATATTTCGATAAACTCAGTTGCCTCTTGCATGAACCAATTTCGCTCAGCATCCGATTCCTTAATTTACACCGACTTCCATTAACCTTAAAAAAAATCGACTTTCCTTCGATTCTTTCCTGCAAACCTTTATTCGATAATAAAAATCTTTTTTGCTAAAGGCTTCGTTTGCTTCAATATAATTTGCTCTTTCAGAGCCTGATGCCCTAACCAATTGCGGTATATCTTCCAGGTTGCAGATATCCTTTGGTAATTTCCTGACAAACTTTCTTACCCGATCGGCAAACTGAAAAGTTCTTTCTTCAAGATCATATTCTTTCGACTCCTGAACCGCACTGATAATTTCTTCCGTGTTTAAATATTCTTTCATTTGATATTCATTGAAAATTGTCCATTGGTAATTGAAAATTATTTTGTTTTATTCAAAATTCACCCCCGGTGTTTTATAAAAATTCGGATGACGGTATATCTTATCATTCGCCGGATCGAAGAATGAACCTACATCTTCAGGTGTACTTGAAACAATCGCTTCGGAAGGAACTACCCAAATGCACGTTGCTTCATTTCTTCTTGAATATACATCACGCGCATTCTGCAACGCCATTTCTTTATCAGGCGCATGAACGTTGCCTGCATGTTCAAACGGCACTCCGTATTTTTTTTGTGTAAACACTTCCCAAAGGGGCCACTGTGTATCGCTCATACCTTACAAATTATCAATTTACAATGAACAATTTTCACTTAATTTTCAATTAGAATTTCAATGATCATTGATTAACTGATCATTGGTAATTTATTATGCAGTCATTTCCTTCGATGCTCGTTTCTTCGCGTACGCCACGGCTGCATCACGCACCCATGCACCGTTTTCATGCGCATTCTTTCTCGCCTTCATCCGTTCTTTATTACAGATGCCACGGCCGTTGATGACGTTCTTAAATTCTTCCCAGTTAATTTCGCCGAAGTCATAATGCTTTGTCTGTTCATTCCACTTCAATTGAGGATCAGGAATTTTAAGCCCGATATTTTCTGCCTGGGGAACAGTACGATCAATGAACCGCTGACGCAATGTATCATTTGAATAGAGTTTCACTTTCCAGCGAAGCAGATCACCACTGTGCGGAGAGTCGGCATCATGCGGACCAAACATCATGAGCGAAGGCCACCAGAATCGGTTGAGAGAATCCTGCGCCATTTCACGTTGCTCTTTTGTTCCTTTCATCAGAGTAGCAAGAATTTCGTATCCCTGCTTGTGATGAAAATTTTCTTCTTTGCAAATACGAACCATCGCTCGTGCATAGGGGCCGTATGAACCTTTTGCAAGAGCCGTCTGGTTTACAATCGCGGCACCATCTACCAACCAACCGATCGCGCCCATGTCGGCCCAACTGAGAGTAGGGTAATTGAAGATAGAAGAATATTTTGCTTTCCCATTCAGAAATTCCCCGACCAATTCTTCACGCGAAACATTCAACGTTTCTGTTCCGCTGTAAATGTATAAGCCATGTCCGGCTTCATCCTGAACCTTTGCAAGCAATACCGCTTTCCTTCTCAAACTCGGTGCACGTGTAATCCAGTTTCCTTCCGGAAGCATACCGACAATTTCGCTGTGTGCATGCTGACTCATCATGCGAATCAATTGTTTGCGGTAACGTTCAGGCATCCAGTCTTTCGCTTCAATGACCTCTCCCCTGTCAATCCTGTCCTGAAATTTTTTTTCTAATTCCTGTTCGCTCATAGTATTGATCTGATTTACGTCTCAAAATTGTTCACCCGGATTGAATCCGGCATGATAAAAATCATTCTGCCTTCCGAAGATTATCCGGTGCTTTTTTTGGAAAATCGCTTAATGAAACAAAGCTATGACTTTTGACTGTGGTTGCCAAATCGGTAAACGATCTTATTTCGATTCGGATTTTTTCACGTAATTGCGGACGGTGATACATCGTAAGTACGACAACAGATCATGAAGCGAGTGATAATTTCAGTAACCAGTGATCTTGTGACAGACCAGCGAGTTCATCGCACGGCCTCATCACTTCATAACGCAGGTTTAACAGTGATTTTGGCAGGCAGGCAATTGAAAAAAAGTCTGCCGCTAGCTGAGCGTACTTATAAAACTGTCCGGTTTAAACTTTGGTTTGAAAAGGGCGCATTGTTCTATGCCTGTTACAATATCCGCCTGTTTTTCTTTTTACTTTTTAATAAAGCGGATGTTCTTGTAGCGAATGATCTTGATACTCTTCTTCCGAATTACCTTGCCTCTAAATTAAAAGGCGCAGAACTCTATTACGACAGCCACGAGTATTTTACAGAAGTCCCTGAACTCGTGAACAGGAAAGGAATTCAGAAGACCTGGAAAATGATTGAACGATTTGTTTTCCCGAAACTTAAACACGTTTACACGGTGAATGATGCTATCGCAACGTTGTATGAAAAAGAATATAAAGTGAACGTGGATGTTGTACGAAATATTCCTGCCGCTTTTTCAAAGCAGATTGTTCCAATGACAAGAAAAGAACTTGGATTACCGGAAAATAAAAAAATTATATTATACCAGGGAGCTGGCATTAACATTCATCGCGGTGCAGAGGAAGCGCTGGAGGCGATGTTGTATCTGAAAGACGTCGTCCTTCTTTTTATAGGGAGCGGTGATGTGATTGAA
>JAYVZS010000005.1:0-2628 GCA_043783155.1 Bacteroidota bacterium
TTCAGCAATTCATCATCGTTCATAAAATTGAGCGGATAAAGGAACTGATCATCTACGACGAATTAAACATGACGGAAATTGCTGACAAGATGAATTACAGCAGTGTCGCTCATTTATCAAATCAATTTAAAAAAGTGACCGGACTTTCTCCTACTCATTTTAAACAATTGAAAGACAAGAGAAGAAGTCCGCTTGAAGAAATCGGGAATTCGGATGACATTCCCGGAAATGAAATAACGAATAAAAAGCAGCTATCAAATAAGTAAAATGGAAGAACAAATTATCAGCAAAGCTTCTGTCGACTTAACACAGGACTTACCTGTTGCTATTTATTGCTGCGATAAGAACGGATACATTACACAGTATAATAAAGCAGCTGCGGATTTATGGGGCCGTCATCCTATGGTGGGAAAGGATCTCTGGTGCGGATCATGGAAACTATTTAATTTAGAAGGCGAACCTATTCTGTTAGATGAATGCCCGATGGCATTGGCATGCAAGGAAGGCCGTGTGGTGGATGGTGTCGAAATTATTATTGAACGTCCCGATGGATCTCGCAGTCATGTGAAACCTTATCCCAGTCCGCTTTTTGATTCCCATGGAAATATTTCAGGCGCTGTAAATATGGTGGAAGATATAACCAAACAAAAGAGAGATGAAAGTGCGAAAAAATTACTTTCCAATTATTCTCTCAGTCTTATTGAAGCAAGTCTTGACCCGTTGGTGACGATCAATACTGAAGGCAAGATCACAGATATGAACCATGCGACAGTCGACATTACCGGCATTTCTCGCTCCCACTTAACCGGTACTGACTTCTTCGATTATTTTACTGAACCGCAAAAGGCGCGTGAAGTTTACCTCGAAGTATTTGCGAAAAATTCTGTTGTCGATTCTCCGCTAACGGTTCGCCATAAAAATGGCAAGCTCACCGATGTCCTGTTTAATGGATCTGTTTACAAAGATGAGAGGGGAAATATATTGGGGGTAGTGATCGTTGCACGCGATGTAACCGCTCAAAAACTAACCTCTGAATATGCACGAAGCCTGATAGAAGCCACGCTGGATCCGTTGGTGACGATTGATATTGAAGGCCAAATTACAGATGTGAATGAGGCGATGGTAAAAGCCACTGACAAGAAAAGAGATAAGCTGATCGGCAGTAGTTTTATTGAATATTTTATTGAGAAAAATCAGGCGCAGATAGTTTACAAGGAAGTATTTGAAAAAGGTTTTGTGATGAATTATCCTTTAACCATTATCGATGGTGTGCTTACAGATGTATTATTAAATGGTTCGGTTTATAAAAATGCACAAGGGAAAGTGGTTGGCGCTGTGGTTGTAGCGAGAGATATTACAGCACTGAAAAGAATTGAGAAAGAATTGATCGAGGCGAAAGTGTTTGCAGAACTGGCGACAGGAATTGCTGAAGAGACCAAAAACAAAGCTGAAAACGCGGCTCAAATTGCTGAAGATGCAGTGAAAGCGAAGCAACAATTTTTGTCAAACATGAGTCATGAAATCCGCACTCCCATGAACGCAATTATCGGATTTACAAAAGTAGTTCTGAAAACAGATTTATCTTCCAAACAAAAGGAATATTTAACAGCGATTAAAATGAGCGGTGATGCATTGATCGTACTCATTAACGACATACTCGATTTGGCAAAAGTGGACGCCGGAAAAATGACATTCGAGCAGGTGCCTTTCAAACTGTCGTTGTCTATATCAGCGATGCTTCATTTGTTTGAGACAAAAATTCAGGAAAAGAATTTAGAGTTGGTTAAAGAATACGACAATCAAATTCCGGAGGTACTGGTTGGAGACCCGGTTCGTTTGCACCAGATCATTTTAAACCTGCTGAGTAATGCAGTTAAATTTACAAACAAAGGAAAAATTAACATTGGTGTTCGGTTGTTCAATGAAGACGAAAAACAAGTAACCATTGAATTTTCTGTTACCGATACGGGGATAGGAATTGCAAAAAATAAAGTAGAGAAGATTTTTGAAAATTTTCAACAAGCATCCAGCGTAACTTCCCGGTTGTATGGAGGAACCGGGTTAGGACTTGCAATTGTGAAACAGTTGGTGGAACAGCAGGGTGGAACAATCAGTGTCACCAGTAAGATCGATGAAGGGTCTTCGTTTAGGTTTACGCTTAGTTTTTTGAAAACAGAAAGTAAAGCGGAATTAGAATCTGAAATTGTTGAGTTGGACAGAGAAATTAAAAACATTAAAGTGCTGGTAGTAGAAGACATTGCACTTAATCAATTGCTGATGAAAACACTGCTGGATGATTTCGGATTTGAAAGAGATATTGCAGCCAACGGAAAAATGGCGATCGAAAAACTCGAAGCTAAATCGTATGATATTATTTTGATGGACCTCCAGATGCCGGAAATGAACGGGTTTGAAGCGACAGAATACATTCGAAAGAAAATGAATTCTAAAATCCCCATCATCGCTTTAACGGCTGATGTAACCTCCGTTGATTTAGCAAAATGCAAAGCCCTTGGGATGAATGATTACATCTCTAAACCTGTTGACGAAAGGTTATTGTACAGTAAAATAGTCGGGTTAGTAAAGAAAGGCACACATCGTAGCGGACAGCAGGAACAGACAACCAGT
>JAYVZS010000006.1:0-2607 GCA_043783155.1 Bacteroidota bacterium
TCAGATCCCGATACGCTTCGCTACCGGGATCAATTCGACTTAATCGTTTCAGTGCACCGCCTGCGGCGGTTTCTAAAACGATAGTCTCATTGATTAAAATTAAGGATAAAAAAATCAAACTCCGTATTTTTTTTTCTTCAATTCATACTTCAAGACTACGAGACAGGAATAATATCCTCCAGGAATTGATCTTTCTTTCAAAAAAGAATTTTCGAATTCTCCTAATTTCATAACAATACAGGAGTTAAATACGTTCAATTATTTTTAATGACTCATGAAGTGGCATCTCATCGTTTTTCAAATAATCGGTTTAAGTGTATCATGTACGGTCAGGAAAAAGAAGAACAAAAATGAAACAACAACTGCGTTCAAATCTTAGGTTGAGGTTATTGGAAAAAATTACCTTCCGACATGTGTTGTTTGGTTCAGTCATGACTGTCATTTTGTTCGCCGTCTTCTTTACTTACTTCAACACCGGTACTCCCTTAAAGGCGTTTCCAGCAAACACCTACTACTCTACTCAAAATGGAGAGTGGTCAGAAACAACCATCTGGTCATCGTCGTCCTCAACGGGTTCAAGCCGCAGTTGTAGCCTTGGTTGAAATTTCAATAAAACAGTTTACATCCAACACAATATTACCGACACTACCTGTGTTCCACTGACACTTTCAGGAGGAGGATTTATCTGTATCCAAAGCGGAGGAAACTTAATCGCCAAACATGGATTGACTGTCAGCGCGAGTACAATCATTGTTAGTCCCGGTGACAGCCTCATTATTACAGGCAATGTATCATTAAGCGGCGGTTCGAGTATCCAGGATAACGGGTACCTGAAAATAATCGGCAACCTCAACCTTACCGGTAATTCAACGGTAACCGGTTCTGGCCATGGTATTGTGACCGGTGTGACCACCGGTACCGGCTGGACGACAACATTACCTGTAACGTTGGTTTCACTTGAAGCGACAGTTGGAAAAAATAACAGTGTCGGCATTCGGTGGGAAACCGCATCTGAAATCAACAATGCCCATTTCGATCTATCGCGTTCAAGCAATGGAATTGATTTTAAAAATATAGCAACTATCAGAGAAGTCGGCAACAGTACAATTGTTCATGATTATTCGTACTCCGATAAGAATCCGTCTGAAGGGTTAAACTATTACCGTCTGAAGCAGGTAGATTACGACGGAAGATAAACGATATTTAAAATTCAGTCTGTTTATTTTAATAGAAGCATTTCAAGCCAGGTTATTATTTATCCCAACCCAATAAAAGCCAACAAACCTTTGACATTGGTTTCTTCAGAGGATGCTGCAGACTGTGTGTTACACATTTACAACATCGGTGGCGAATTGATCGTTGAAAAGAATATTGGAAGCAGGGAAAAAAATCATCCTCATCAAATTAATTTTGACAATGAATTACTTCCGGCAGGCATGTATATATTTTCAGTTTGGTCAAATGATTCTCAAATTGCCGATGGTAAATTATTCATAACGGCCAATTAAAAGCACACTTATGGAGGGAAAGTGCCAAGGAAAAGTTTTTCAATCAATAAACAACTCCGTAAATCCAAAAGTGCTCACATCAAACAAACCTTTATCACTGATTTTAAATTTCGGTATTACAAGTAAAGCCATAAACGAAAGCGTCATGAAAGGCGCGCGAAGTGAGCTGCCAAGCTGCTTTGCCATTTTATCGAGGGCTGCATAATCAGCGGAAACTTTTTGCCACGAATCGGTTGACATCAACCCTGCAACCGGCAACGGAAGAATTTTTTGTTCATTCGCTGATACTACACTCAACCCGCCTTTGTGATGAATGACGAGATTCACAGCATCTCGAATCTCTTCATCACTCACTCCAACTGCAATGACGTTGTGAGAATCATGCGCGACAGAAGAAGCAATAGCTCCCGACTTCAATCCGAAATTTTTGATGAAGCCAATAACAGGAATTTCATTTGTATACCGATTCACCAGCACAATTTTCAAAATATCCTGTTCCACATCTGAAACAGCAAATCCATTTTCAATTTTAGGATCAGCCAACACCTGGTCGGTAATCAATTGCCCGTCGAGCGCGACAATCACACGCTTCTTCATCGTTCTCGCTTCAATACGAAAATCAGTTGCCAATTTTTTATCCGAAGAAAAATTATTGATCGCAACGAATGCTTTTTCCGGAAGAAAAACTTTTCCATTTTCAGCAACCACATTTCCGTCGATCACGGTTTTCAAAACATTTAATTGATCAAGATTATCAACCACAATAAAATCAGCTTCATCGCCGGGTTGCAGCAAACCTGTTTCAAGATCATAATGCAACACCGGATTTACGGATGCACAGCGCAACACATTCATTTTATTCAGGCCGAGTTTGAAAGCGCGTTTCACCAAATCATTGATGTGACCTATTTCAAGATCATCCGGATGTTTGTCGTCGCTGCACAACATGACATCATTTGGAAATTCATCGACCAACGAAATAAGCGCGTCAAAGTTTTTTGCTGCAGATCCTTCACGAATCAGAATTTTCATTCCGTGTTTTAACTTATCAAGTGCTTCTTCTTTTGTAAAACATTCGTGATCGGTGCTGATGCCTGCA
>JAYVZS010000007.1:0-18022 GCA_043783155.1 Bacteroidota bacterium
GCTTCGACTCCGCTCAGCATGACTCCGTTCACCCTTCGACTTCGCTCATGCTTCGACTTCACTCATGCTTCGACTCCGCTCATGCTTCGACTCCGCTCATGCTTCGACTCCGCTCAGCATGACCCACGCACGATGTCACCCTGAGCGAAGTCGAAGGGTGTGCGAGGTAAATTATTTTCCAAAAAGAATTATAAACGGTTTACAATCCAGCGTTCTTTTTCCATTCGTTGTAACACTCCGCTACTTTCTGTCGTAGCAGAACGTTCAACACGTTCATAAAATATGATACGACCGACATCACAGATTTACAGTAATTACACAGAACAGGATTTCACTGTCTGGAAAATTTTATTTGAACGGCAGATGCTGAGTCTGAATCCTGTCGTGTCGGCTGCATACCTGAAGGCGCTGGCTACCGTTAATTTTACATCCATTAAGATTCCCGACTTCCGGGAAATCAATGAAACACTAGAACCGTTGACCGGATGGAGTTTATATGTTGTGCCGAACATTAGTCCGCAGAAAGATTTTTTTGAATTCCTCTCGAAGAAAAAATTTACAGCAACGTGTTGGTTACGTACCATGGAGCAGCTTGATTACATTGAAGAACCGGATATGTTTCACGATGTATTCGCTCATGTTCCGTTGCTGAGCAACCAATCGTATTGCGATTTCTTTAAAGGTATCAGCGACATTGCGGCCGAACATCACGACAATCCCGCTGCGATCGAATTACTCGGACGCATTTACTGGTTCACGATAGAATTCGGTTTAATTCGTGAAAGCGATGAACTGAAAATTTACGGCGCCGGTATCATTTCATCGGCAGGAGAAACGAAACATTGTTTAAGCAACATCCCGGCAAAACACGATTTTGATGTGGCTGCCATTTTAAACTCACCTTACAGAACAGATCTTCTCCAGGAAAAATATTTTGTGATTGACTCGTTCGAGCAATTGTATGATTCATTGGATGAAATCAATGACCTTCTTGAGAAAGAAGTGCGTGTGAAAAAATAACAGACTATTTTTTATTGAATTTCAACCTCGAAGAGGCTCTCCAACAATTTAAAGTTCGTTTAAAAAAAGTTCGGAGCAACTTCGAGGTCCACATCTCAAATCTCTCTGAAGATTAACCTCGACTCGGCTCTCCACCAAACCCAATACATCGATAATAAAAAACATCTCACGTTTCTGAATGAGCGCGAAGCCTCGTCGAGGCCTACATCTCAATACTCAAATCTCACGCCTCAAATCTAAAATCAAATCTCTTCACGAAACCATATTCGGAATATCTTCCTTATGCAATTCAAAATGATCGTCGTCTTCTTTGTGTTTCATGATCTGATCCAACGCATCAGGAACTACGTCGCTGCAAATGGTAATGAACGAACCCTTCTTCGCATTCTTGATTGCGAAATCAATCGCTTCTGATTCTTTTGGAATTACGGTGACTTTCTTCTTCGGATCTTCCTGGTGAATTCCTTTCATCATCAGGTCGATGATTTCCTGTTCCGATCTTCCGCGCAGATTTTTATCCTGGCGGATAATGATCTCATCAAACATCTGCGCTGATATCATTCCTAACAGAATAATATCTTCGTCGCGCCTGTCGCCCACACCCGCGATGATGCCTACTTTCGGTTTCGCATCAATCTTTTCAAGCAACTTACCGATGGCCATGAATCCCGCAGGGTTGTGCGCATAATCCACCATCACTTCGAAATTCCGGAAACGGAAAATGTTCATACGACCCGGAGTTTGTGTCGGTGATGGAATAAATGTTTCCAAAGCCAGGCGCATGTCTTCCACTTTAAATCCGCGGACAAATCCGGCAAGTACAGCAGGCAAAATATTCTGAATCATAAAGACTGCTTTACCTGAATACGTAAGTGGAATGTTGACTACTTTATCAACGCGAATTTTCCAGGTGCCTTTGCAAATGGTCACGTAACCATTCTCAACAATGGCTGCAAGCTTACCATCAGCACAATGTTTTTTGATACGCGGATTATTTTCATCGAGACTGAACAATGCGATGTTACAGTTTAAATTTTTTCGCATGTCGTACACGAGGTCGTCATCTGCATTCAGAATTGCATATCCTTCAGGCAACACGCTTTCAATCACGACACCTTTTACGCGCGCCATGTCTTCGAGCGTGTTGATGTCTTTCAACCCAAGATGATCTGACGCGACATTCGTTACGATACCCACGTCACAATTATGAAAACCAAGACCCGCTTTCAGAATTCCGCCACGCGCGCATTCAAGCACAGCAAAATCAACGGTAGGATCTTTTAATACATATTCAGCACTCAGCGGACCGGTGCAATCACCTTGCTCCACCATTCTGTTTTGAATATAAATACCATCGGTGGTTGTGAAGCCAACTTTATGTCCCATTGTTTTAACCATGTGTGCAATCAAACGTGTGGTTGTGGTTTTTCCATTTGTTCCGCTCACGGCAATAATCGGAATGCGTGCCGTACTTCCGGGAGGATATAACATGTCGATGACGGGTTCGGCAACGTTCCGTTCGAGTCCTACCGCAGGAGCAATGTGCATGCGGAAACCAGGACCTGCATTGACTTCGAGCACAGCGCCGCCGTTTTCGTGTAACGGCAGACTGATGTCAGGTGTCATGATATCAATACCACAGATATCAAGACCGATGATGCGCGCAATACGCTCGGCCATGAACACATTAAATGGATGAACAATTTCTGTGACATCGGTAGAAGTTCCGCCGGTGCTGAGATTCGCAGTGCGTTTGAGGTAGATCTCCTCGCCTTTCTTCAATACAGTTTCCAATGACATATTTTTTTCTTTCAGCATGTCAATTGTTGTATCGTCGACTTTTATTGACGTCAATACTTTTTCATGACCGTATCCTCTGCGCGGATCGGTGTTCACAATATCAATCAATTCTTTTATCGAATGTTTGCCATCACCAGTAACCATTGCAGGCGTACGTCTTGCGCCTGCTACAAATTTGTAGTCGATCACGAGCAAACGATAATCGTATCCTGTAATAAATTTTTCAACGATTACTCCGCGCGAAACTTTTTTCGCAAGCGCCAGCGCTTTTACCGCTTCATCCCATTCAGAAATATTGATCGTCGCTCCACGTCCGTGATTTCCACCAACCGGTTTCAACACGACAGGATAACCGATGCGTTTGATTGCTGATTCGAGATCTTCTTCGTCATATACTACGCGTCCGCTTGGAACCGGAATGGAAGCGGATTCTAAAAGATTTTTTGTTTCTTCTTTATCACATGCAATTTCAACAGCGATGCTGGATGTTGTACTGGCAACCGTTGCCTGCACTCTCCGCTGGTTCATTCCATATCCTAATTGCACCAATGAGTGACGGTTTAAACGGATCCACGGAATTTTTCTCTTGATGGCTTCATCCACAATGGAACCCGTTGACGGACCAAGACGTTCGTCTTCACGAAGCTCACGCATCCGTTGAATGTCATCAGCAAGATCATATTCTTCTCCTGCCACCAGAGCTTCAGCAATACGCACAGCCGCTTTCGCCGCGAAGATGCCGACCTTCTCTTCCATGTAAGAAAAGACAACACTGTAAATTCCATGCTGACCGGTGGTACGGGTTCGTCCGAAACCGCAGTCCATGCCGGCAAGTGTTTGTATTTCCAATGCGATGTGTTCAACTACGTGACCAATCCATGTACCCTCTTTCACACGTATAAAAAATCCACCGGGAACACCTTCGGAACATTCATGATCATACAAACTGGGAAACATTTTTTCGAGACGTTCCGGGAAGCCGGGAATTTTATTGGATGGTCGTTCCTCCATTTCACCAATGTCCAGTTTCATCACAATAAGTTTGTGTCTTCTGATCGACCAAATATTCGGTCCGCGCATAGCACGTATGTCAAGTATTTCCATAACGATAGGATTTCGGTTTAAAAGTTTTTCAAAGTAATGAGATTTTTCGGAATGACAAAAATTTAATGTTCATCCGTAGCCAATAGTCGAGCGATTCTTATTTCTTTGTACTAAGTACTATGTACTAAGAAACTGTTTAAATGACCATGCGAGAAAATGTTATAGCCAACGCACCCTTCGACTTCCACTTCGACTTCGCTCAGTGCTTTGGCTCAGGGTGACATCGCACGCGGGGTCATGCTGAGCGAAGTCGAAGCATGTGCAATAGCAAATATTTGATGTGAATTTCAAACTATTTCTAAGTACATTTCCATTCGAGACTGTTGATAAATCCCGTAATCGCGCCTGTTTCGGCTTTCGTCATTCCAAAGAATAATGTAGGTTTGCCACCGAATTTTCAGAAACCTATCTATGGAAGTACCCAAAGGAAAGTTGATTGCGATTGGCGGCAACGAAGACAAAGGCACAGAACCGGAACCGAATTACGCTCAGAAAAATAACCTGAATTTTTTCGGCCTCCAGATTCTCAGCCGTATTGTGCATGAAATAAAAGGACATGATTCCTATATTGAAGTTGTCACCAGTGCTTCTTCTATTCCGGAAGAAGTCGGGCAGAATTATTTAGATGCCTTTGGAAAACTTGGATGCAAAAATGTGCGCGTGATGAATATCCGCAACCGCGAAGACGCGCAGAAGCTGGAGAACATTAAGCGAATCATGGAATGCGAAGGGGTGATGTTCAGCGGCGGAAACCAACTTCGCCTCTCTTCTATTTTCGGCGGAACAGAATTTCTTCAGACCATCCAGGATCGATACATGAACGAAAATTTTGTGATCGCAGGAACAAGTGCGGGCGCTATGGCGATGTCGAACACAATGATATATCAGGGAAGCAGTTCAGAAGCGTTGTTTAAAGGTGAAGTGAAAATCACGACCGGGCTTGGCTTTATTAAAAATGTAATCATTGATTCACACTTTGTCACTCGCGGACGTTTTGGCCGCCTTACACAGGCAGTCGCCGCGAATCCTTCCTGCATTGGAATCGGTCTGGGTGAAGATACAGGCGTGTTTGTAACTGAAGGAAGATACCTCGAAGCAGTCGGTTCAGGACTTGTCATCATCATTGACGGTCATCATATTCGTCATTCGAATATTGCCGACCTGAAAGAAGGATCGCCAATCTCCATCGAAAACCTGGTCGTACATGTTATGTCGAAAGGCAACAGTTACGATTTGGGTACACGTAAATTTTTCGCCGAGACTACTACTTCGGTAGTGAAGTAGAACAAACCGATTGTGGAATGAAACGGAGAATCGGTGAAAGGGCGAACGGGAGAATGAATCGGTGTGCTCATTTTCTCAACAGTAAAATTAAATAAATCTCTGCATCCTCTGTTCCCCAGCGCTCTCTGCGTGAAACATTCTGAAGAAAACCTTTGTCCGTGTGGTGAAAAAAAATCTACTTCAGGCACCCCTCATACACGGATTTGTATTTAGAAGCTACCATTGCATACGAATAATTCTCTTCCACTTTTTTCCTGGCCTTCATTTGCATCTTTTTTAAAAGCGCAGGATCTGATAAAATTTTAACGATGCCATCTTTTATATCTTCCGCTGATCTGAACTCAGCGAGGTAACCGTTTTCCATGTGCTCGATCAAATCTGGAATGCCACCGGTTTTAAAAGCGACAGACGGAGTTCCGCATGCCATCGCTTCCATGATCGTATTCGGAAGATTCTCTTCCAGAGATGGTAATAAAAAAATATCAGCGGCATTAAAGTAATTGATAATCTTCTGTTCATCGTACACAGCTCCCGTACAAATTATTTTCACCGGATAATTTTTGAAGACATCATCTTTCACTCTTCCCACCACAAGCAAAACAGTATTCTCACTGAGAGCTGTGTGATGCTCTTTCAGTAATGTCAACGCCTGTTCAAGATATTTCACTCCCTTGTATTCACTGGAAACATTGGCGGCCATGAAGAGAATCACGTTTGAATGTTCATCCAAACCAAGTTCTTTTTTCGCGAGTAGTTTATCAACTGGTTTATACAAATTGATGTTGACAGGATTCGGAATTACTGAGATTTTTTTATTCTTCAGCAATCCGCTTGCTGATGCGCGCTCTGCGAGCCACTTACTCGGCGTCACGACATGAAGATTCATGTTTGAAAACAACTTCTGTTTTTCAGAAAAGATTTTTGCTGACAGATCATTCTCGGAAGGACGTTTCAGAAAATGACAATTGCCACAGGCATCGAGGTAATTTTCACACCCCCTTGAATGATGACAGCCACCTGTGAAAAGCCACATGTCGTGCAGCGTCCAGACGATTGGTTTATTTAACTCAGCTAACTTTTTCAACGACTTCAATGAAAGAAATCCATGGTTGATCCAATGCAAATGAAGGATCGAAGCGAATTGAACAGGTGGAAAATCGGATACATCAACGCCGGTATTGGCGGGAGAAAAATTCCATCGCGTCACGGAATCGCGTTCGAAAGGCAAAAAATAAAGACGCTCTTTGATGAAATGATATTTCGAAATCAGTTTTCCTGAATTGCCAGAAAGGAAAGAATTATGATTCACCCCTTCTTCTGAAAAAAAATTAAGCAAGTCTGTATGAACGCCGGATTCATTCAGCGCCTGCCACAACCGCGTGCAAGCAATCGCAGCGCCACCTTGCCGGTAATAGGTATTGATGAGGGAAATATTCATCGCTGCATCAGTTTCTGAAAAACCCTTCCATCTGAATTTTAAAAACTTCCGGCGACCAGTCACGCACCAACATCCTGTGCATGCTCATCATGGAAGAACGTGACCTTACCTGTCCGTAGATATTCGCGAACGATGAAATTAACCCTGCTGCTTTACACGCTCTTTCCGTATTCCCGTTATAATCTTTTCGTGTACCAAACGGGTAACTGAAATGTTCTATTTTTTTTCCCAGGTTTTTCTCGATGATATTTTTCGATGTCACAATATCGTTCAACTGATCGTCGTACGAAAACGAACGCAGGGATGCATGCGAATGAGTATGCGCGCCGATCGTCACCGATGAAGACTGTGAAAAATTTTTCAACTGATCGAATGTCATCATTCGATGTGTTGGCCTTGCTTCGCCACTGATATTCGCCCAGGCATACAGGTGATTGAAAATTTCTTCCCGTTCGGCAAGTGATTTCCGTTTGATGACACGATGCAACGTCGCATACGCTGATTCACGGGATGATACGTCCGTCATTTCCACCTTCACATTTTCCTTTCCGTTTTTCATCTGCAATGATCCCGGATAAGAACCATTGTAAAGAATCCGCTCCAGGTCATCCCACCAGTTTTCACGGTTGGTGCCAAGCGTAAATGTGGTGATGTAAAACATAGCCTGCAACGAAAAACCTTCGAGGATCGGCATGGCCTGCGTAAAATTATCCTCGTACCCGTCATCAAACGTAATGAAGACAGAATGCTTCGGGAATTTTTTTGAATTGCTGAGGTGATAGAAAAACTCATCTGCAGTAAGAACATGATAATGTTCTTTGAGATGACCCATTTGCTTTTTGAAATTGTCAGGAGAAACAGAAAGTTGAAGCGGATCAAAATCAAGATTGCACACACGATGATAGAGCAACACCACAGCAGGATTGTCCCAAAGGTTCAGAAATTTTCTGCCGGGTGCTGTAACCAGTTTATATATCTCTCCCCTGTCCATCTCTTCAATTAATCATTTTATCTATGAGCAAAAATATTCAACTGTAAATCCATTCCCTGGGTTTTACCTGACGATTGCATCGGCAACCTTTTTAAGTGCGGACTGGAAACATAATACCGGAATCCATGGGATTCGAGAATAGAACAAATGTTCGAGAGGTATTGCGGCTGCTCAAAATAATCGTGGTATTCAACGAAAATATTTTTCACTTTATGCAAAACACTTTTGCAATCGTCCAGTACTTCCCGTTCAGCTCCTTCAATATCCATTTTCAACATGTCAATGGAAGGATAACTCTCAATCACGTCTTTCAAACGTGCCGCTTTTATCTTTACTTTTTTCCCTGATGAAGAATGAATGGATCCGCCGTCAGCGCCTTCGGAACCGAACTCGAGATCATTCTCATTGATCCATGCCGCCTTTGTAATTACGGTTACATTCTGCACGCCATTACGTTCGAGATTAGCGGTGAGGTAGCCCGCAATCACCGGGTCCGCTTCGAATGCAATGATCTTCGCCTGAGGATAATGAATGCTGAAAAACAACGCGCTCAATCCAACATTTGCTCCGCAATCGAGAATGACAGAAGGTATTCCGGATGTTTTGAATTCATAACTTCTGTCAACAAAAATTTCTTTGTATTGCCACACGAACGACAATGCATCCGGAATCTCAAATTTATATCCCTGGAAAGAAACCTTGCATGGCTGGTATCTTTTCTTACCACCTTTTAAAAAAAGAAACCGAAGGAACGTGCGGTAATACTTATTCGTCAATGCTAAGAAGCCGTTCTTAAAAGTATATTTCAGAAAATGAACCATGCATGCTTATTTTTTTGCGATGATAGAAATCACCACCTGGTAATTTTTATCAGTAACATCTAATTCTTCGGAAGTTAATTCTTCCGAGGAAATTCCCTGCAGCAATGCTGTCGCCGAAAGAACATTTCCGTATGTATTGACCATGATATTCTCTTCCGTAAAAACTTCTGAAAATATTTTTCGGAGACTCAGATCGGTGAATCTCCAATAGTCTCCCCAACGATCCATGTCGTACCGCGAAACCTGGCAAACACCTGCCACCGTAACGAGCATAACTCCGCCGGGTTTCAAAAGACGATACGATCCCTGTACCGCTTTCTTCACTTCATAAATAAAATTAAAAGTTTGTGTGCAGATAAAACAATCGATGCTGCTTTCAGGAAGGGTCGCAGAATCCGTTAGATCACCTGTGATGGTAGCTCCGGAATTCGAATCCACCGTACCAAATGTTTCAAACTCCTCCACTCCGCTGTCAAACTTTTTTGAATACAAACTCTCCGCAATCTCAAGCACGCGTCCCTGTATATGTTTTTTATTTTCGGAAAGAAACTTTTCAATGTAGTAACGATCGACAGGCATACCGCGGATAAAACCGAAGTTATCCGCAACAGGTTTTACACTGCGTAGATTCTTCCAGTCAACCTTGTTCGATTTCCGAACAAGGCCTTTGGCAAATTGTGTGATAAATTCTTTGATCATAAAACAATACCTGTTTCCAACCCCGATTCCATTTAAGGAAACCCCTGCAAAAGTAACGGATCATTCCGATTGAAGACTACACAACAGGTTTTTCCCTTTTGAAGGCGTCAATGTATGATTTTTCAGAAGCATTGTAAACATCTGTCTTCATTTTTTTTGCATACTCTCCAATCACAATGTAATCGAAGAAGGCCTTGTAACCCCACCAGAAAATGCGATGAATTTTTATTGAATTATTTCTTTCAATGGATTCATACAATTTAACTTCCTTAACCGAATCCTGCTTATCATCAAAATGAAAATCTCTGATAAAAACGGTATTGTCATCAGCAATCCTTAACTCTTCATGCCACGAATGGTCAGCACCAAATAAATAAATTTTCTTATAACCCATATTGATCGAAAGAAAAAGACATCCGCATAAAACATTCGTACACCTTGTCATCCCAAGATTACGTCTGAATAAATAATAACAGAAAGACTCAAAACCTGTCACCATTGTATTATTAAAAAAAGTAACCGTTATATTCGGATTTCTATTTACGAGTCCTTTGATGTTTGCGGATTTCCTGCCGCTTACTGGAATAAATAAATTGATCTTCCATGAAGTTTTTTTCTCCATGTCTTCGAACATTTTTTTTATTGCAGGAAAGTTATGTTTAGATTCATCGTAATCAGCAAAAGCCGGGTCAAGCAATAAATAATTTTGTGGTTTGAGTTGTTCATACGCTTCAGAACTCGCAAAATTATTCACGCAGAAGAGCGGAGTCTTCTTAAAATAGTCAGTGTATTTCTCCAACGATGCTTTCAGCGAAGGACCATTTCCTAAAATGGCAATGGTCTCGCCTGACTTTGCGGGAAGTTTCGTATTAAATTTAGAAAGCACGATTACTTTCAGAATTGAAAAGTAAGATTGAAGCAAATGTTTCAGGAAAACAGCAAAAGCACGATAGATTTGTTCAAGTTTAATCATGCTTTAATTATTTTCCGAAAAATTTTTTCACCGTTGCAATTACTCTGTCAAGTTCTTTGTCTGTAATCCCGGAAGAGGATGGCAAGCTGACGCAACGATCGTATATTTTTTTTGAAACATTCTTATTGCTGACAAAAATATTCTTTTTGTACATCGGCAACTTGTTCATCGGCACCCACAAAGGTCTCGACTCAATTTCATTGTTCCTTAAATGTTCAAGCAATCTTCTTTTGTCCGGAACCTGGATTGTAAAAAGCCAGTTGTTGGCAGTCACATGATCGGTGAGTTCCTGGAAAACAATTTCTTTTATTCCGGAGAATGCCCCTTTGTATCGTTCAACGATTACTTTTTTTCGTTTCAGAAATTTTGGCAACTGCTCCATCTGTGCAACACCCATGGCTGCGAGAATATTAACCAAACGGAAATTATAACCGATCGCATCATGTACATATTCGAGCGGACTTGATTTTGCCTGCGTCGTTAAATGTTTTGCCAGCTTTGCAAGTTTTTCATCATCGGTAATCATAACACCGCCACCACCGGTAGTAATAATTTTATTTCCGTTGAAACTCAGGCAACCGATTTTCCCGAATGTTCCCGCATGCTTTCCCTTGTAATAAGAACCAAGCGCTTCCGTTGCATCTTCAACAATGGTAATGCGGAATTTCTTTGCAAGCTTCACCAGCTTGTCGACATCGCACATGTTACCAAGAATATGAACCGGCATGATTGCCTTTATTCGGCGTTTACTCTTTTTATGAATGCACTGTCCTTTGATGATTTTTGTTTCCTTCTCTAAAAAAGTTTCAAGCACATCTAAATCCATCTCCCACGTATCAGGATACACATCTACCAACATGGGCTCAGCACCCAAATACGTAATGGAGTTGACCGACGCGACAAACGTAATGTTTGAAACAAGAACATAGTCATCGCGTTTTATACCGGCCACCTGGAGACCAACATGCAATGCCGTTGTTCCGTTCGACGTTGCCACAGCATACTTTGCTCCTGAAAATTCAGCGACCATTTCTTCAAACTTCTTTACATAACTTCCAACAGACGACACCCAATTGGTATCGAGGCATTCTTTAATGTACTTCCATTCGTTGCCACTGATATTAGGAACTGAAAGAGGAATCATTCTTTACTTGTTTATTACTGTTGTTCGGGTACTATTTTTTTTCGTTTTGAATGAGCTGCCAACATTGATTTCTGTCTTATTGGCCTCACCCCAACCCCTCTCCAAAGGAGAGGGGCTAGCCCTGCTATCGATCTTTGCTCCGGAAATGAATATTCTTTTGCCGGACAGTTGTGTTAATTTATAGATTGTATATATCGTGTTTATAAAATTTTAGATTTTCTTTATCAGAAAACCATGCGATCGTCTTCTTCAGACCCTCGTCTAATGAAACTTCGGGTTGCCACTTTGTAAGTTCCATGATTTTTTTATTCGAGCCGAACAACCGTCGAACTTCACTGTTGTCTGGCCTCAAACGTTGTTGCTCCTGAATTATTTTAGCTTTCGGGTTGATGGCCTGGATTAATTTCTGAGCAAGATCTTCAATCGAAATTTCCGTTTGCGATGCAATATTAATTTCCTCTCCAATGGTCTTTGCTTCTTCCGCGATCATCCCGAATCCACGTACGGTATCTTTCACAAATAATAAATCGCGTGTCGGAGTTGTATCTCCCAATTTTATTTCGGTGGCGCCATTCATCAGCTGAATCATGATAGATGGAATCACCGCCCTGGCCGATTGTCTCGGTCCATACGTATTGAAAGGACGAACGATGGTAACAGGAAGATTAAACGAACGGTAAAATGATTCGGCGATACGGTCGGCTCCAATTTTTGTAGCACTGTAAGGCGACTGACCCTGGAACGGATGCTTTTCATCCATCGGAACATATTGCGCAGTCCCGTATACTTCAGAAGTAGATGTAACAAGAATTCTTTTTGTGTTCAGCAACCTCGCTGCCTGGAGAATGTTGAGTGTTCCTTTGATATTCGTATCCACATAATTATCCGGAGAATGATAGCTGTAAGGGATCGCAATCAATGCGGCAAGGTGAAATACGGTATCCACGCCTTCCATGGCCACTCTCACTCCATTCGGATCCCTGACGTCACCGGAAAAAATTTCTATTTTTTTAAGCAGTTCTTTTGGAAAAGAATCGAGCCACCCGTAGGAATTAAATGAATTGTAAAGAACAAAAGCTTTTACCTGGTAACCATTCTCAACGAGGTGCTCAACAAGATGGCTTCCGATAAAACCATCGGCGCCTGTAACCAACACTTTTTTACTCATAGCCGAAAGAAATTATTTTCTTATTCAACAGGAATTCCGCGAATTCCCAGTCAATTTCTGTGTCTAAATCTACGGAATAAAATGCTTCCATCACGAACTTTTTCACACGGGGAAATTCCATCACCGATGTGCACGACGTATTTTTAAGCGTCTCAGCATTGATGATAAAAACAGAACCATTCAGTTCATACACAACAGGAACATCCTGCGCTCTTGCAAAAAATTTTTCACCCTTCGACTTTTTGATGTACCCGTTTTGATCTTCTTCAAATAAAACATAATACGGATTACTTTGTGTCTCATACACAGAAGCCACTACATCCACATCCGAAGAATAAATTTTAAGTGCTTCGGTGATATGAGATTTTTTTCTGAACGGAGAAGTCGGCTGAAGCAAAAGTATTTTGTCGAATTGAAAATTCTTCGCTTCATAAAAAGCAACAGCATGTTTCAGCACATCCACCATTTTTGTTGTATCGGCCGCTAATTCCGGCGGACGTTTGAACGGGATGTCGAGACCATATTTTCTGCCACGCTCAAGCAACGCATCATCATCCGTTGTAAGGCAAATATTTTCCTTTGGAAAAAGTGAAAGGGCCATCTGAATGGAATGATCAATCAATGGTTTCTCGCCAAGATATTTCAAATTTTTCCCGGGAATTCTTTTCGACCCGCCGCGGGCAGGAATGATAACCAACGTATTTTTCACAGCTAATCCAGGTGAATAAAGTGAATATCCTTTTGCGCCTTTTCGTAATCAGCCATTTTGCCGATGTCTAACCAATAGCCGATTATCGGAGACGTAATGAGTTTCTTCTTTTTCTTATTAAGGGCAAGAATAAAATCGGTGATATCGATTCGTACATTCCTGGGAAGGAATTTAATAAGATCCGTTTTGATCAGGTAAATCCCGGCATTGGCATAATACGTATACGTAGGTTTCTCCACGAGATTTAAAATCTCATCGTCTTTCTTCAATTCAAAAATAGCATACGGAACATTGATGTCGTACGGTATAGATGCCACCGCAACATCCGCTTTCGCTTTTATTGCTTTCAGAAAAAAATCTTCGTAGTCGATGTTTGTCAGAATATCGGAGTTGGTGAGCAACACATAGTCGTAACGGAATTTTTTAACAAGCCCCAATGCGCCCGCCGTTCCAAGCGGATGCTTCTCCTGCAAATAATGAATCGACACATGATCCGTTTTTTTCTTCTCAAAATAGCTGATCATCTTATCAGCGAAATGACCCAATGCAACATGCATGTGTTCCACTCCGAATTTCGCAAGACGGTCAACTGTATATTGAATGATCGATTTTTTCCCGATCGGCAAAAGTGATTTCGGTGTTTCTTTTGTCAAAGGCAGTAAGCGTTCTCCTTTGCCACCGGCCATGATGACGACATCAACAGGAAGCAACGCTTTCACTTCGCTCAGATCCAACAGCCGTGTAATCTTTTTATTCTTATCCAGCACAGGAATAATTTTTACTCCCAGTGCTTTCATCTCCTTCAGCGAAACATATTTTTTCGAATCTGCTTCGATGAACCTGAACTTCTGATTAAAAAAATCTGTGACGGGAGATTTGAGAGACAATCCTTTCAGCAAGCCCCTGCGGATGTCGCCATCGGTAAGTGTCCCCACCATTTTATTTTTCCTGTCAACCACAAACAGTGTATTGAATTGCATTCCTTTGTTGATGCGTATCAAGGCATCACGGCCGGTGGCTTTTTGAGAAATGCAGTTGTCAGATATGGAAGAGTGTGCCATCTTATTTTTCGATGTATTTTAACAACTGAAAAGCTTCAGCATAGTTTACTCCTGCGGTAGCTCCCCTGAAATGAGCCAGCGCTTTAATATTTTCGATGCTCCTTGGAAAAGGGTGCTGACCAAATTCTGAAGCGTAGATTTTATTCAATTCAATTTTTTCATTCATGACGTTTGATATGTCCACAAAATAATTCGGAAGAAACAAGTTCTCGGCCAACGCAGGAGCAAACTCAGTTTCTGAAATACATTCATACATCAATACTTTTTTTATGAACGGATAACGAAATGATTTTGTGCAAGCCAGAACAGCATCAAAAGTAACCCGATGATCTGAATGAGCATCCGAACGATTCATGACATAAATTGTTTCGGGCTTAAATTCATTGAACACGTCTGAAATCTTAGTCACCATTGTCAGCAATGAACCAGAATCAAGTCCGCCCGGACGATAACCTAAATCAAATACTTTCTTAAAACCGATTTTGTTTTTTACATTTTCGATTTCCTGCTGACGTTCCTTTACTCTTTCTTTTGAAAAACCATATTGATCAGAAACATTCGTAATGATGACCCAGGCCAATTCATCGCCATTGACTTTGTGTTTAAGAAGAGTGCCACCGCATCCGATGGCTTCATCATCAGGGTGAGCGGATATAACGATTGCTTTCATTTTTTTTGTCTAAGTGAAAAATACTGTATGATGCATGTTCCGTTTAACAATACGTGTTAACAAAGATTTCTTTTTACCAACCACTTTTCATCTTTCGGATTGATGTTCTTAATCGTTTCAAGAATAATTTCCGGTGCATGGCCATCACCAAACGGGCAATGGAGGTTGTTTATTTCCTTTCTGTATTTTTCATCAAAACATGCCCGTTCAAGTTCTTCAATTATCTGATTCTTTTTGTGATCCACAAACCGGACATTTCCCGCATTCAATCTTCCCTGCTGACGATTACCGACATTTACCACAGGAAGTTTATAGAAAGGGGCTTCCAAAATTCCCATGCTTGAATTTCCGATCAACGCTTTTGTGTTTCGCATCAAATTTACAAAATACTCCCGAGGCACCGTCCCGTTGAATTTAATAAATGATTTTCCTTCAAACTCATGAATGGCCCTCAATATATCATAGGATCCGGGATCCGTATTCGGATAAGAGGCAACTACTTTATAGTTATGATTTACGGAAAATTCTTCCAGTGCTTCCAATGTCACCTTCATTTGTTCATACGCATCCATTTCTTCGGAAGACAGCGGATGTTTTATTAGCACAATGTATTTACCATCGGAGATGTCGAATTTCAAATATTCTGATATTTCCTTTAAAGATTTTTTTGGCGTATCCCTGATATTCGTAAAAGCAGGATTCCCACAATTGACTATTCTAAATTCATCTTCACTCAGCTTTTTTAAATTCTCCGCGTATTGATCAGCTGTTACAAAATGAAGATGCGCAAGTTTCGAAACAGCCATCCGGATCGGGTCATCTGCATTTCCAAAAACAGGATCGCCACCTCCAAGATGAGCCGTGAGAATATTCATGTAGTTTCCAACCAACGCAGTTGAAATACTTTCTTCCCTGTCTCCAACAACAAAAAGAAAATCAGGTTTTTCCCTGTCCACTGTTTGAGATAAAGCATACGTGAGTACCCCTACTCCTTTCGAACGCTGCACATTTCTATTCGTCATAAACAAGGAATCAATTTTATCAGCGATCTGAAAACCGTCCTGTTCAATTTTCTCCAATGTGAAATTATGCCATTCCGAAAGATGAGCAGAACTGACTACAACCTTGAGGTCAAAGATCGGATCATCAGCCAGTTTTTTGATGACCGGGTATAAAATATCGTATTCAGATCTGATACCTGTAACAGCAAGAATTTTTGTTTTCATTATAAAACGATGTATGCAATGTTCGGCTCAAAATAAAACTTCTGAATGTGCAATTTATTCAAATCGCCAAAGCCCTCGATTAAAGCTTTCGTTTCGCCCGGCCATGCAGGGTTATTAATTTCATCAAATGCTATGATACTGCCTTTCGGCATGCGTGGCAAAAAATGATCAATAGCAACTTTCGTCGGTTCATACAAATCAAAATCAAGGAACAACAATGAAACAACGAGGTGTTGGTTGGATTGAATAAACTCAGGAATTGTTTTCGTAGCATCTCCCTTTATCAACTGAACTTTATCAAACTGATTCAGGAACCGGTTCTCATTGTATTCTTCTACTGAATCAAGAATATAATCGTACGACGTGATGTTGGCAGAAAAGCCACCGCTTTGAAGATGTTGATTGTCGACCACTCCTTTATCATTTTCATGAACGCTTGGAAACCCGTCAAACGTATCAAAACCATATATTCTTCTGTGAATAGCCATGGGCTCAAGTCCGGCTGAAAGTTTCGCCCACGCCATTAACCCGCCTCCATGATGAACACCACATTCAATTACAGAGCCCTTGATTGATAAAATCTGTTTGAACAATTCATAGCGGGCAACAAAGCGCGTAAGCGCCTGCCTCCTGGTATACAACTCAAAATTATCAAATTTTACCTGTGAACTTGTCCGGTGTTTTTCAAAATTAGCACTCATTTTCTGAAGGATAAAAACGATTAGATTTTATTTTGAATCATCAAATAATGAAAGCCAGCATTGGCGGCAAATTTTTCATCCACATCACGATCCCCGATATATACAACTTCACTTCCTTTCACTTTATTTTTCAAAACGGAAATAGTTCCAAGTGACAAGAGTGCAGGCTTTTCGAAGTCTTTACCATAATCGCCGGAAACACATATATTTTTTTTGTCAAAATAGTTCTCCAGCTTAAGTGCTCCTATTTTATTCCACTGAAGAACAGTGGATCCGTTTGACAATAGAAATAATTTATATTTTTTTTTCAATTCACTTAAAACAAATCTCTTTCTTTCAGAGAGGGTTATTTTCGGTTTAAAATTTCTGAATGTGCTCAAAGCTATATTGATATATTCTTCCCGCAACTTCCTGTTCACCTTCAACTTTTCCAATGTTTCGTCAAAGATAAACGGGTATGAACTTCCTTTTTCGAGCCAACGGGATAACATAAAATTAAAAATCGCTTTTTCTTTTTTTCCTTTTCCAAATTTTTTAGCGATCGCATGATATACCTGGCTTATAAATTCAAACTCATCGTACAACGTTCCATCCAAATCGAAACCGACCACCTTAATTTTATTCCAGGGTATTTCAGGATACAAATAATTCATCATAATACCTCAGCATTTTAAGACCAAAGACAATTTTTTTTGTTTCAATCGATTCTTTCTCCAAAATATTTTTCATTATTAAAGAAATCCAGTTTTCTGAGGCTGCAAAGCCGAGTGCCATTCCGCCTGCAACTCTCGGGTTGATTTCTGTAAATTTTATTCCGCCCTCGCTATCCTCGAAGCATTGCATGTTAAGAGGACCTGCAAATGGAAGTTCTTTGCATATTTTTTTCACCCAATTAATAATGACAGTATGATCAACGGTAATTCCATTGATGGATTTTCCGTCTTTCACTGAGATCCGTTTACGTGGAATAATGTAAACCGGAAAATGACTGTAATCACAAAAAACATCTATGGTATATTCCTGCCCCATTAAAAATTCCTGCGATACATTACCTCCCATTTCAATTTCCATTTCTTTCGCGTTGATGAAAACGCCTTTGCCGCCTCGTCCAAGCCGCGGTTTTACAACAGAATATTTTTTTTCGAGACTTGTTTTTGGTGTCGGGATATTTGCTTTTTCAAAAAACAGGTACGTCAGCCATTTGTCCTGGCAA
>JAYVZS010000008.1:0-43325 GCA_043783155.1 Bacteroidota bacterium
TTTAAATAAACATCCCCGCCGCAGAGCGGTCGGGGTATTTGTCGGGAATTATTTTTTTCTCGCTGCAAGCAGCGGGGAATTATACCCTAAGAGATTAAACTGTGATTGAAGTCTGAAGACAATATTAATTTCTACAACTTGTTGAAAAATTTCACTCTCTTTTTACGTTTATGAAATCTCTTTTTACCTATTTTTACTCAAAGAATATTTACATTCAAAACATTCAGATACATGATGACTAATTTCAGATTGATTGCCGGGGTATGCTTGGTGATGCTTTTCAGCACACAACTTTCATCAGCGTTAAGCCCTTCGCGCGAATACAAAGTGAAGCCCGAAAAATATGGCATGACTTACAAAGAAGAGAAAATTACAACCAAAGACGGAGCATCCTTGAATGCCTGGTTCTTCGACAGCCCTAAGAAAACTACCAACTGGATGGTGGTAAGCGCAGGCGGCGATGGCAACATGGCCGACAACATTGAACTTGCAGGACAGTTTCTCTCTGCCGGATGGAATGTATGCATGTATGATTACAGGGGATATGGCTCGAGCAGCGAATTCCCGGTTGACCCTGATACCTATATTTATCCGCAATTTACCAATGACCTGAATGCTGTGTTGGATTATCTACGTAAATCGAGAGCCATTACAAAATTTGATTTGTATGGAATAAACATCGGAGCCGGTTTGTCACTCGGTGTTGGATTAAACCGTCCTGAAACACGCAAGATCATTGCGGACGGTCCATGGACAGGGCTTGAAATAATGAAGAAGAAAATAAAAGAGAAGAAAGGTAAAGACATCATTATTCCTTTTGGTTATGATAAAAACATGGAGCCCATGTATGCCTGCGATAAATCGCGGCCCAATATAAGAGGTGTGTTGATCATCGTTTCTCCACAGGACGACATGCTGAACCCTGCTGATATGAAAGTTTTGAAATGCTCCACACAAACATACGTCGTAACAACCAGCCCGTCGAATGCCCAAAATTTTTCTACAGATAAGAATGCATATTTCGAAAAGGTGAGTAAATTTTTAAATCAGTTCTAAACCAATAACTAAAAACTAAGAACTAAAAATTAAACGTTAATAAAAAGGAGTGATGCAAGTCACTCCTTTTTTTGTTGCTGTATACAACACATTAAATGGGATCACATTATTTCCACGGCCTCCACACTCTTCACTTCCGGCACATGGTTAAGTATCGTTTGTTCTATTCCGGCTCTTAATGTCATCGCGCTCATCGAGCAATTGCTGCATGCTCCGTGAAACTTCACTCTCACAACCATGTCGTCCGTAACTTCCAGCAGACTTACATTGCCGCTATCTGCCTCCAGGTATGGTCTCACCTGATTTAATGCTTCTTCGATTCTGGAAATAAGATCAGTCTGTTGTGACATTGTTTTTAAAACGATTATTTGTTATTCGTTGTAAAGTGAATTAAATTTTTGCGTGAAATCCTCCGGGTATTTTTTTCATCAATATCATTTTCCGTTACGCTAATGTCTCCACTTTCGTTGTGGGTGCAACAGTGGCATTGCGTATAGAAACCTGACGCGCAACCTGGTTTGCAATTTCAATGAATGCTGCTGCTGTCGGATTTTTTTCATCCAACACGACAGGATGCCCGCTGTCACCGCCTTCACGTATACTTTGCACAAGCGGAATCTGCCCGAGAAAAGGTACATGCACTTCTTCCGCAAGTTTTTTGCAACCGTCTTTTCCGAAGATGTAATATTTGTTTTCCGGAAACTCGGCAGGAGTAAAATAAGCCATGTTCTCCACCAAACCAAGCACAGGGACATTTACTGCCGGAAGTTGAAACATGTTGATTCCCTTTTGAGCGTCAGCCAGCGCGACGTGTTGAGGAGTACTCACCACCACTGCACCTGTAAGCGGAACAGCCGAAACAAGTGTAAGATGAATATCACCGGTTCCTGGAGGTAAGTCAATCAGCATGTAATCAAGATCACCCCATTCTGCATCACTGAATAATTGTCGCAATGCTTTGCTTGCCATCGGTCCACGCCATGGAATCGCTTTTCCGGGGTCCACAAGAAAACCAATGGACAACAGTTTCACTCCGTATTTTTCCATCGGAAGCATAAATGTTTTTCCATCGCGCTCATTCACAGCTAAACGCTCGTGTTCTAGTCCGAACATGATGTGTTGCGATGGTCCATATATATCGGCATCAATCAACCCGACTTTTGCACCTTTCATCGCAAGAGCTACTGCAAGGTTTGCCGCTACTGTCGACTTCCCTACTCCGCCCTTTCCGGAAGCAATTGCAACAATATTTTTTACTCCGGGCAACAGGGCAGCATCATTCGCTCTTCCACTTGTTGTGCGGGATGTCATGTGAACATGAACGATTGCTTCCGTATCCACATAATGTATGATGGCATTCACACATGCCTTTTCGATCAATGCCTTTAACGGACACGCAGGAGTTGTAAGAATAACAGAAAAGCTGACATTCTTTCCATCCACCTTGATGTCTTCAATCATATTGAGGGTAACCAGATCCTTTTTCAGATCCGGCTCTTCTACATAACGCAATGCGTCTAAAACCTGTTCTTGGGTAATGGCCATTTTAACTTTGAAAATTGTAAATTGAATACTAAAAATGAACTGCGTCAAAGATACAAAATGCTGGTCACATCAGGGTTTCCGTAGTTTATTAGTCATTCGGAATTTAGTTTGGTCTTCGGAAACTCAGACTACCGTCTTTTCCCACGAACACCGAACAATGCAAACTTTGCTCAATAATCTTCCTCTCACTTCCGTTTTTAAATCTTTAGTTCTTCTGCGGGATCCCAAAAAATATTTTTGAAACTCTGCACCTGATCGTTTTTCACTTTGACATTTTCCTTTTCAAGCAACTCTTTCATTTTTGTCGGAGTGCCGAAATGATGTTTTCCTGTAAGTAAACCGGTGCGGTTAACGACTCTGTGTGCCGGAACTTTCGGGCGGATATGTTGTGTATTGTTCATCGCCCAGCCAACCATTCTTGCAGAGCGCGCTGTTCCAAGGTATTTCGCAATCGCTCCGTATGATGTTACTCTCCCCTTTGGAATTAACCTCGCGACGGCATACACCTGCTGAAAAAAAGAGTCAAGTTTTTTCTGATTGCTCATTGTAAAATAAACTTCAGGTAACAGATTTTAAAACCCTGCTTAAGAAAAATTTTCTCGTAGGTGGTTTTGATGCCCATCACTTCATCATGTAAATCTGAATTGTACAAATCATTTGTTGATGCAAGAACGGAATAGTTATTTTCATTCACGATGCCGAGTGCGTATTCATACAGATCAGCATTGTCCGTTTTCAGATGAATGATTCCCCCCTGCTTCAGGATGTTCTTATACATAGAAAGAAATCGTGGAGAAGTGAGTCTTTTCCGTTCGCGGCTTAGCTGTGGATGAGGATCCGGAAAAGTAATCCAGATCTCACTTACTTCATCGATCGCGAAATAATTTTCGATGCGTTCAATTTCAATACGAAGAAACGCGACATGATTCATGTCGTTTTCAATGGCGGTCTTTGCTCCCTTCCACAAGCGGGCCCCTTTAAAATCAATGCCAATGTAATTATTCCGGGGAAACATTTCAGCAAGATTCACTGTGTATTCTCCTCTTCCACAACCCAGTTCAAGAATTAAAGGATGATCATTTTTGAAAATTTTTTCATTCCACCGGCCTTTCATTTCATGATCCACGGGCGGATACACATTCGGCGGTTGAAATACATTCGGCGCCAGCTCATTTTCGGCAAACCGTTGTAGTTTTCTTTTTGTCATATTTCTTTATCGGGTTGCGAATATACGAATACACGAAGAAGATTCTGATTTCAAAAAAGAGTTTACACATGGCGTATTCGTACATTCGTACTGATTCATAACCCGATGGAGACGACAGGTAAAAAACGAATATTAGTTGCGCCGCTTGACTGGGGCCTGGGCCATGCAACTCGTTGCATTCCGGTCATCAGAGAATTGATTCTTTTGGGCGATGAGGTATTGATTGCATGCGATGGTACTGTCAAACAACTTCTGAAAAAAGAATTTCCGGAACTTACATATATACCACTACAGGGTTACAACATTCATTATTCCACTGTTCTTCCACTGTCTTTTTCTATGGCATTACAGGTGCCAAAAATTCTTCGGCGTATTTTCATTGAACACCTGCAATTAAAAAAAATTATACACGAACACCGCATTAGCGCAGTGATCTCTGATAACCGGTATGGTCTGTGGAATAAAAAAATTCAATCCGTATTCATTACACACCAGGTGATGATCAAGTGCCCGCCCCTACTTCGTTTCCTGGAACACTTTATGTACCATATCAGTAAAATTTTTATCGGCAAATACCAGGAGTGCTGGATTCCGGATGATGAACGAAAACTATCAGGAGATTTGTCTCACAGGTTTCCAATTCCTTTAAATGCAAAATTTATCGGAACACTGTCGAGATGGAAAGGAGAAAAAAAATATACGGGAGAAAAAAAATACGATGTAATCGGAATTGTCAGCGGACCTGAATCCCACCGAACATCGTTTGAAAAAATTCTGGTAGAACAATTCCGGAATTCAAATCTACATGCACTCGTCGTACTTGGAAAGCCAGGAGAAAAAACGGACATACAAATCACAGATCGCCTGCGACTTGTTTCACATCTTGAAAGTAAAAAACTGCTCGAAGCAATTCTGGCTTCCGGTTTGGTGATTTGCCGTGCAGGTTACTCAGGCATTATGGACCTTGCTGCAATCGGTAAAGAAGCGATACTCGTTCCCACTCCCGGACAAACAGAACAGGTTTATCTTGCTAAGTACCTGAAAGAAAAAAAAATGTTTTTCAGCATCGAAGAAAAAAAATTTCGGCTCGGAGATATGGAGAACGAATTAAAAGAATATTCCATCTCTATTTTTCAAGAGATCCCCGATTCTTTAACAAAAACAATTTCAGCGTGGCGAAAAAAAATCAGTGAATCCTGATGGTAAGTTCAGAAGATGTAACCGTATTGCTCTTATGCAAAGCACGATCATAGATAAAGATGTGATAGCGCAATTGATATTGCCTGACGATATGAAAAAAAGAAACCGGCAACGGTATATCCATTGCAATATCTCCCTTCAGAGCTTTGTTACTGCCTTCTGGAGTCAGGTAAGGAATCCGTCCGCTTAACGTGTCTGTAATATCAGTAACCCAATTTCCTGCATGCAAAGAATCCATCTGAACAACAAAATTGTAATAATAAGGTCCTGGGTAATCATCGTACGGAGAACCATTACCGGAAGGAAGATATCCGATATCACCATCTCCGTCAGTAAATGAAACTACCAAACGGGCATTCAAATCAAATCCACTTCCATCTTTTTGTGTCGTGACCGATTTAAATGTGATGGCCGGAATATTTGAAAACTGTTCCGGTTTCTTACAACCAGCTACAATTAAAACAGAAACTGCCAACAGAATTTTTATTTTCTTCATAGGGAAACAGAAAATTTTCTGACGTAAATTTACAAAATAATTAACGATCAAAGTTATACTAAATTTTATGGCCCTGATAAAACCTGTCAATGGAAAACATCCAAAATTCGGAAAGAACACGTTCCTTGCTGACAATGCCACCATTCTTGGAAATGTTGCAATGGGCGATGATTGCAGCGTCTGGTTTAATGCAGTCGTTCGGGGTGATGTCAATTCCATTACACTCGGCAACAAAGTAAACATCCAGGATGGCGCTGTAATTCATTGTACCTATCAAAAGGCAGAGACCATAATCGGCAATAACTGCAGCATCGGACACAATGCAATTGTTCACGGTTGTACACTTGAAGACCATGTGCTGATAGGCATGGGTGCAATCGTAATGGATCATGCAGTCGTTCAGAAAAATTCTATTGTTGCTGCCGGGGCTGTGGTACTCGAAAATACAATTGTAGAATCAGGGTTTGTGTATGCAGGTGTTCCCGCTAAAAAAATTAAACCCATTACTGACGAACAGAAAAAACTCCTTGATGAATTACCGGACAGGTATATCATGTACGCAGATTGGTTTCGCGAATAGTCTGGATGTGAAAAATTAAATAATCAATTTCATATTTGCAGTTAACACGCAATTAAGACGGGCATGCTTCGTTTTCTTGAAAAATTTCCCCGGATACAACCGGTTATCATTTTCAATTCATAGCATCTAGAAGTGCCAGATATTTTTTGAAACGGGTGGCATTTTCAGCTCTCATTCCTGAGTTAAAATAATCAATACTTCCGTTTCCTTTTTTTGAAAGAAGGTTTTTTGATTGAAGGACATTTTTCAGATGGGTGACCGTTCCATTGTTTCCATCAATGATATCCGTATACGAAGAAAATATTTCTCCAAAAGATTTTTTAAAAAAATGAAAGTGCGTGCATCCGAGAACAACGGTTCCATAGCTATCAAGGGAAAGGTGAGAACATTTTTGACGAAGTACGGGCAGGACAATTTCCGGATCAAAGACAAAATTCTCTGCAAGCTCAACCAGTTCGGGCAAAGCAATGAAATCCACTATTTTTTCGTTGTCAACTTTAGCGACGAGGTCCTTAAACTTTTGTTCCTGCAACGTAAGTTGAGTTGCCAGCACGAGTACCCGTTTATTTTTTGATCGCTCAACGGCCGGCTTGATTGCCGGTTCCATACCGATCACAGGAAATGTGTATTCACTGCGAAGCTCATTCACTGCAATGCTTGTAGCTGTATTGCATGCAAGAACCAGTGCTTTAATTCCAGTCTGTTCTAGAAAAGAAACTGCCTTGAGAATATAATCCCGAACCTCCTCTTTGGATTTTTGACCATACGGAACATGTTTCGTATCGGCATAATAAATAAAATTCTCTGACGGCATTTCACGTAATGCTGTATGTAAAACCGTTAGGCCTCCGATGCCTGAATCGAAAATTCCGATTGGAGTCGAATCAATAAGAGTACTATGTTCAGAATTTGCTTGAGACATCTGCATCAAAAATAAAAAACCATCCCGATAATATCAGAATGGTTTTAAAATAAACGATTAGTTCTATTATTTAATGCCAAGTTTCGCTTTCACGACAGGCATCATATTGTCTGAATCCTGCGCATACAATACAGTACCGAGACTGGTATCAAAAATATATGAGTACCCTTTTTCTTTGGCTATTTCCTTAATTGCTGTTTCCGCTTTTTTCAGAATCGGGCCATAAATTTCTTCTTTCTTTTTCTGAATGGATTCCTGAGCAGTTTGTTGAAACTCCTGGATGCGGTTTCCAAGGTCTTCGAGTTCTTTCTCTTTTGTTTGTTTGATTGCATCCGGTAACGAATCACGTTTGCCTTGGTAGTTCTGGAGTTTATTCTGGTATTCGGCAGTCATTCCTTTTAATTGAGCATCAAGTGATGATCCGTATACTTTAAGTAAACTATCGGCCTGTTTTGTCTGAGGCATCGCCTGTATCAGCTCTGATGAATTAATGTGTCCGAATTTAAGAGTCTGTGCAAACAAATTACTGCTTATAACTACAAAAGATGCAGCCAATATTATTTTCAAAAATTTAGTCATGGGGTTGTCTGTGTATTGAGTTAGTTAAAATTTACTTTCTTGGTTCCGACGGTTTTTCGGTATCACTTTTCATCGGTTGTTTTGGAGTACCCGTTGCTCCTGTTCCGGTTTTGGTGTCTTTACTGTCGCCACCCTCCTTCTTGCCTGGTTTGTAACCTAAAGCGAGTAATATTTCATCGCTTTTATCATACTTCGGGTTGGCAAACAACATAATCAGGTCACTTGATTTATCAAAGATGACAGCATACCCGAGATCGGTTGCCATTTTCTTCACTGCATTATAAACTTTGTCCTGAATAGGTTTAACCAGGTCCTGTTTTTTCTTAAAGAGGTCTCCTTCGTAACCAAAGCGCTGCTTTTGTAAATCTTTTACATCTTTTTCTTTCGATGTAATTTCATCCTGGCGCTTCTTCTTCATCTCATCTGTGAGCAGAATCTGTTCCGCCTGGTAAGCTTTGTAAAGCTTATCAATAATGGCGTACTTATCTTCAATTTCCTTCTGCCAATTAATTGAAAGATTATCTAATTGTTGCTGTGCCGTTTTATACTCCGTCATATTATCGAGAATGTACTGGGTATTCACGTACGCATATTTTTGAGCCCTCGAAACAGAAGTGATGCTCATGAATGTGAAAATTGCACCGATAATTACAAGAGTGCGTTTACGATGAAAGAACTGCATGAATGTAGACATGGTGATGCTTTCGTTTTTAGGGTTGCAAATGTATTAAATTAAAATTGTTGACCAATGGAGAAGTGAATTTGAGAACCGCTGTTGGTGTTGTTAGGATCGTTTTTTAATTTATCAAATCCATAACCCCAATCCAAACCAAGTAAACCGAACATCGGAAGAAAAATCCTGATACCAAAACCAGCTGAACGTTTCACGCCAAACGGATCGAACTCGTTAAACTTTAACCATGAATTACCGCCTTCTGCAAATGTGAGCAGGTAAATTGTAGCGGATGGATTGAGTGACACAGGGTATCTTAATTCGAGTGTATATTTGTCAAAGATAGTGCCACCTACCTGTGCATTACCATTAAAGGGTGTCAGAGAATTGTTTGCGTAACCTCTCAACCCGATTAACTCCCGTCCGTCAAATTGATAACCACCCGTTAAACCATCACCTCCAAGGTAGAAGCGTTCGAGCGGGGCAATACCGATGTCGCGGTTGTATAAACCGAGAAATCCATATTGAATTTTTGCATTAAGTACTAAGTTTCGCGCCACTTCGGTAAACCAGGAAGACTGAAATTTCCATTTATGAAACTCGATGAATTTATATTTCTCACTCTGACTTGCGGTTTTGTAATCAATGCCGTTGAAGAGTGAGTACGGTGGAGTGAATTGAACAGATAAAGACATCTGAGAACCTCTTCGAGGAAAAATAGGAGCATCAATGGAATTCCGTCCGATGGTTTCTCCAAAACTCAGGATATTTGCATTTCCTGTTGAAAAGACAAAAGAAGTTCCATAGTTGGTAAGATCAAAATACTGGTAGCTTAACTCATGATAGAGTGTAAAAAAATCGTCCGGTTTCTTTAACCGCTTTCCTAAACCAATGGTTCCACCGGTAATTTTCGCTGCCGAATAACGTGGATCTTCTTTTGAATAACCACCGGGAACGAAGTCTGAATGGAATGCTGATACGCTTAATGAATTTGGTTTTTTCCCTCCCAGCCAAGGCTCTGTAAAAGAAGCGTTATAGGATTGATACGGTTTCCCGTTGGTCTGAAACCGGAGACTCAATCGCTGACCATCTCCCGAAGGAAGTGGTCTCCAGGCATTCTTCTTAAATATATTTCGCGCTGAGAAATTATTGAATGATAAACCAAGGGTACCAACTAACTGGCCATTCCCGTATCCTCCCGAAAGTTCCAGCTGATCGCTTGGTTTTTCTTCTACCACATATTCGATGTCAACTGTACCGTCAGCGGGGTTCGGTTTCGGATTCACACCTAATTTTTCCTGGTCAAAATATCCAAGTTGAGCAAGTTCGCGTTGAGTACGGATAATAGCAGTCCGGCTGAACAATTGCCCCGGTTTGGTCCGGATCTCACGCATAATTACCCGGTCGTTCGTTTTGGTATTTCCTGACACTGTAACCTTGTTAATCACGGCCTGTTTACCCTCATAGATGCGCATCTCGAGGTCAATAGAATCATTCTCAACATTAATTTCCACAGGTGTAATCTGGAAAAATAAATAGCCGTCGTCCATATAAAGCGAAGTAACATCTCTTCCGTTCTGATTCATGAAAAGCCGGCTATCGAGAACCGATTGATCATAAACATCTCCCTTATTAATGCTCATGATCTTGTTTAACTCAGCGGAAGAATGTTTGGTGTTGCCAACCCATGTAATGGTACGGAAGAAATATTTATGGCCGGGGTCAATCTTGATATGAATGTTGACCAGGTTGTCACTATACTTGTAAACGGAATCGCCTGCAATGCGTGCATCCCTGTAGCCATGGTCGACATACTTCGCAATGATTTTAGTTTTATCCTGCTGGTAATCTTCATCAATGAATTTTGAGCTTGTAAAAATTTTATACCAACGCTTTTCCTTGGTATCTTTCATGGCATGTTTTAACTTCCTGTCTTTAAATTCCGCGTTCCCTTCAAAAGTAATGTTGTGGATCTTTACTTTTTGTTTTTTATCAACGATAATGCTTAGTATTTCATGATTCAGGTATGCAGAGTCAACAATCTCTTTCACTTGTACCTCCACATTCATATATCCTTTATCAACATAAAAATCCTTGACCACATTTTTAGTCAGGATCAACACATTTTCGGTAACCACTTTATCACGCTCCAACCGCACCTTTTCACGTATTTTATCTGCTTCCGATTTGCTTACCCCTTTGAATGAGAATTTAGACAGGCGAGGTCGTTCCTGCAATTTTAATTCAAGGAAGATCACTTTGCCTTCAACCCGGCTTGCAATCACTTTTACATCCGAAAACAGTCCCTGCTTCCAAAGGTTCCCGATTGCTTTTGAAATTTTTTCGCCCGGAATTTCCAACGTGTCATTAACAGCAAGACCTGAAAGATTGATGAGTACGTTTTCATCCAGGAACTGTGTTCCGGTAACAATAATGCCCCCGATCTGGTACTCTTTCGGATTTGCGTAGTCAAACAGAAGACTGTCGCCCCCAATTTTCACCTGCGCCTTTAAAAAAGAACCACTCAACGTCAATACTAAAAGGGAAAAGAATATTTTTTTCATCATGATTTTTTACTTCGATAATTGTTCGCTTACCATTCCGAATCTGCGTTCACGTTGCTGGTAACTAACAATGGCTTCATACAAATCTTCCCGTCTGAAATCAGGCCACAATTTTTCAGTGAAATACAATTCGGAATACGCTATCTGCCACAACAAAAAATTACTGATGCGATACTCTCCGCTGGTTCTGATCAGTAGTTCCGGATCAGGAATTCCTGTCGTGCTCAGGTGCTCTGTTATTAGTTGTTCTGTAATCGCAGACGATTTCAGTTCCTCTTTTTCTACTTTTAATGCAATCTGTTTCACGGCCTCCGTTAATTCCCATTTAGAACTGTAACTCAATGCAAGTACCAGAGACATTTTCGTATTTTTACTCGTATCATCAATTGCTTCCATCAATTCTCTGTGACATTTGGGCGGCAGCGATTTTAAATCACCGATTGCAAGCAGCCGGATATTATTTTTATTGAGCGTTTCCTTCTCCTTACTGATGGTACTAACAAGCAATTCCATCAGGGCATCAATTTCGTAACGGGGACGATTCCAGTTTTCAGTCGAAAACGCATACATGGTCAGAAATTTAACCCCGACTTCGGCAGCTCCTTCAACAGTATCTCGAACTGCTTTCACTCCGTTTTGATGCCCGAATACGCGTATCTTCCCTTTCTGTTTCGCCCACCTGCCATTTCCATCCATGATGACTGCAATGTGTAACGGCAGTTTATCAGGATTTATTTTCTCTTTAAAACTCATCCTTATTTTATAAAGTGGCGCAAGTTAATAAAATCGTGGAAGTAGGAATTTTAAAGAAGTGTTAACGGTCATTCGTAATTTAGTCCGGAGATTTTGTCTACCGGCTTTTTTCTGATTTCCGAATTATTTACTCTCGGTCAAACAACAGAAAAACAGGAATCAGTAACGCCTTCTCTTGAACGGAGAGCACGAATCCTTTCCGGGGCTGTTCAACCTTACATAAATCGTTAAACTGGTAAACATGTACCAGTCGGGATCCCGAGAGTTTCCCCGTTGTTTCCCGATGTGATTGGGAAATGTAATGGAGGTATCACTTAAAAAAAGAGAACGGTCAGACAAAGCAACGGCAGCGGGCCCTCTGGCGGCAAGCAATTTTAAAGGATCCGGGTACGTTGTGCTCACATCGTCTAAATAGTCTGTGTATGTTCTCCTGGCGCCCACTTCAATACCAAATCCTATTGTACCAAGGCTTACTTTTATTCCACCTCCGAAAGGCAAAGCAAATACTGTTCTAGTATATGGATCAGCACCACCTAATCCTTGTCCTTCAGTTCCAAGCGGCTGTAATTCATACACAGTTCCATTTAATTCAGCTTTCGGATTGAAATGAAAAACTGCAAGACCTGTAAATAAATAAGGCGTGAATGGAAATTCTGAATTTCCGGTTTCATACGGGAAAAAATTAAATTCTATTTGCGGGGAAACCTCCAGGATATCCGAATAAAAAGAAAGATTACGATTCTTCTCATAACCGGTAGTTGCTTTCGCGTCATCACCGGAGATTCTTCCATAGTTTACCTCGAGTTTATAACTCCAGTGCCTGTTCCAGTTGTGCCGGTAAAGCCCTCCGACTGCGAAATGCAAAAAATCAGTGTTAAAAAGATGTGGCGACAACTCTCCTTTGTAATTTGAAACCCCAACCAAGATACCTGTTTCATTGTACTGCGCCGATGAATTCATCGTCAAACAGAAAAACAAACCAATGAGTAAAAATAATTTTTTGTTTTTAAAACGCTGCATTTTTCTAACCTGGTATTAGCATGTCTTTAAAGACGTAAAGTTTAGAGACACAATGCACAGAAACGATGTGTTAAGAAAATTATTGGAAAAAAATCAGAAGCGAGGCAAATGTCCTCTGCCGGACCTGATTTTATAGTTAATGCTAAAAACGGCGAACATGTAAGCATCTTTCTCCTTTGAATTGCCGCGTTGAGCACCGGCGGAACCAACTTGAGGAAAAATCTTTTTTCCCGGAAGTGCATCATCATCTGACCGATCAGCCAATAGAGCGACAGGAGTTCCTTGTTGGCCTACAGAAGCAAAATCAAAATACTTTGTACTTACATCATCAAGGTAATCGGTAAATGTTTTTCTGAGCCCCATTTCAAGCCCTACACCCCAAACGTTGCCAAGGGTATATTTAAACCCGATTCCCATCGGAATGCAAAACTGAATTAAAGAATATTTCGACTTACCGGGATCCCAACCCTGACCTTCCGTTCCTAAGGGTTGCAAACGATATGTTTTCCCGTTGTAAATTGTTCTTGGATCAAAATAAAAAATACCTGCTCCGACAAATCCATACATGTAAATTTCATTCCCCGCTATCCCTTTGTGTTTTCTAAGACGATATTGACTTCCGATTGTTTCATCCTGGAACGCGCCTTCAAAGTTAACGTTCAATTCATAAACATCAGAATAAAAACTGAGGTTTCTACGATGCCTGAAGTATTCTGTGGTTAACTTATCATCACCGGCAATTCGTCCATACGTTAAATGAGTTGTAAATGCAAAATAGTTGCTGAGTTTATAACGCAGGCCCATAGCTGCAGCAAAACGAGTCATCGACCATTCAAAGTCTTTAAAATAATGAGTTCCTATCTGATTGGCTCCTCCGAGTTCACCTAGAAAATTACTTGCACCTACGCCAAAACTGAATTCATAGCGTTGTCTTTTCCACCGCTGCGCATTCATCAGGGATGGAATGAGCAGCAGGAACATAAAAATTGTGAGAGTACGGATTCTGATCATGGGCACAATGAGGGCAAATATAAATTATTTTCTCAAATATCGTTTTTTATACGTGAATTAAATTCAAACTTGTTCCCCGTTTTACAACTTATTCTTCACACCTGATCCATTGAAACCATTCTTAACATTTTTTTGAAAAGTCGCACTGCCTTTAACCGGTTCAATTCCTTTTATCAAGCCCCCAATTTAGTTTACTGCGTAAAGTATTTAAGAAATTTTCGCTGTTGAGACGAATAAGATTGATACAATATTCTTCTTTTCTTAAAGCGATTTGAAAGCCGGGTTCAATCGTAGCAGAACGGGAATCAAGAGTGGCCATGAAATGCTGGCTTCTTCCTTCCACTTCCAGGGAAATTACATTTTTATCAGATACCACTATCGGGCGTACATTCAGATTATGAGGAGCAATCGGGGTAATCACAAAACTTTCTGACTGAGGAACTACAATCGGTCCTCCACAACTCAGTGAGTATCCTGTTGATCCGGTAGGTGTAGAAACAATAATTCCGTCTGCCCAATATGAATTCAGGTATTCACCATTCAGGTAGGTATGAATGGTAATCATGGATGATGTTTCCATCTTGTGCAACGTAAAATCATTGAGTGCCATATTCTCTTCGCCAAACAACGGATGACTTGATTCAAGGCGCAATAAAGTTCTTGCATCCGATGAGTAATGACCTTTCTTTAGACTCTCAACAGCATGCGCCAGATTATCCATGGAAATACTGGAAAGAAATCCAAGTCTCCCGGTGTTCACACCTACAATCGGAATCTTAGAATCCTTTACAAGTGCTACGGTATCAAGCAATGTTCCATCTCCGCCGATGCTAAAAAGAAAATCAACATTTCGTTGCAAGTCATGGTTTGAATTAAACACATCATAATTCTTCAGTGTCGGAATGTGCCTCTTCAGAAAATGAAAATATGGCTCATGGATCGACAAACTGCAATCACTCTTTATCAATGTTTCAATAATACTTTTTGCAAAAATAACCTGGTTGATGTTGACAGGCCGACCGTAGATGGCAATGTTCATAGGATGTTATTTCAACGTCATTAAATAGGAGCAGAAAAGTGTAGAAAAATACCTGATTCTCCAAATTTGTTTATAGAATATTCGAGCCGGAATACCAGATCGTAGTACGTAACCAGATCAATTCCAGCACCACCGCTGTATAACCAGGAGTTGCTAAGACTGTTGAATCTTTGATATTGTCGGTCTTCGGCATAGCCGGCATCGGCATACAGATTAAGATAAAATGCGTACGGAACAGTAGCAAATTTTTCAAGTGGAACAAATCCGGCATGAAAAGAATGTGTTGGCAGGAGTGCAAATTTCAGATTTGTTTTGAGAAGAGCATATTTTTGTCCAAGCACCACGTAATACTCATATCCTCTCAGGTAATTACTCCCGAAACCAAGGCCACCGATGTTATAAAATGGTTGCGGATTGGAGTCTGATATTTTTTCATTTAAAGATGAAGAGAAATAAAATTTCTTCCCCAGTTTCCAATATCGTTTATACGACGATGCTAAGTATGAAAAACTGATGTCATCCTGAAGCGCATTAAAACCGACTTTCGCGATTTCAACATCGAAGTAATACCCCTGCAACGGATAAGCCACAAGATCCCGGTGTTCCTCTTTATAAATATAGCGAAGTGTGAAATACTTTTCTTTTGTTTTGCCAGTTGAAAAAAAATCGGGGTTGAGCCGTACGATTGTATCGAGTACGTCTGCATGTTTGTAGCCGGCCTCCATGATGTGTGTTTGGTAAAGTCCTTTCCGATAGGTGTATTGCACCGATCCGCTGATTTCTTTTCGTGTGAACCTGTTTACATCCTTATAATAAACCAGGTCGTTCCTGTAATTTTCAAAAGCCGTTTCATGATTACGTGAAAATGCAAAAGCGAACGAAAGTCCGGACTTCTGTTTTTTTGAAATGAACGGAACGCTGTAAAAAAAACTTACACGCTGTGTGTATCCGAATCGTAACGTCATGCCGATTGTTTCATTCCTTCCCCGGAAATTATTCCAGGTGATCACGCCTCCGTAATTGATCTTTGAAAAATCTTTTGTGCGCCACCATTCATTGAAGTTACGATCCACAATTTCGAAAATCGGAAATGGAAAAACATACCAGCGTTCAGCAAGAATAATATACACGGTCATTTCCTTCTGATCATTCAAAAGATAACTGATGTGGGCCGAATTAAACAACGATGTGTTCATCAGGTTATCTTCACTGCGCATAAAATAGTTTTGAAACCCCAGCGGATCCAGCGTATCACCAATATGAAAAGTCAGCTCCCGAAAAACAACTGCAGGCCGGGTAAGTTTATTTCCGATGATGATGATTTCCTTCAGTGTTTTCGGCAACGAATCAGGAACCGGCTGTTTTTTTTCTGTTGCAATGGAATCAGTAAAAACCTGTGCTGACGAATTAAAATAACAAACAACCATCAGAAAAAAAAAGATGATTGTTTGACTGGTAATTTTTATCCGCATCAGGAGGTAACGGGAATTAAATATCGAGGTAGTTCATCAGCGAATCGTAACGTGATTTCAGGTCGTCCATAAATTCACTGTGGTTGTAATGTTCTTTCACCATATAACTGTGGCGTGAAAAAGATGCCAACACACGTGAAAGATCGCTTTGATTGATCTTCAGGGTAACATCAATTGTTTCTTCCTCGGGGTTCGGTGTCATGTAAGAACTGATGATTTTACAATTCTCCGATTCCACGATACGCGCAATTTCGCTCAGTGAATAACTTTTGATACCCATTTCAAGGACGATTACACCGTTTGAATCTGCAAAAACTCCACTGTCAGAATAATGCTTCAATACATCGGCGAGTGTTATCAATCCCATGTAATGCCCGGCTTCATCCAACACCGGAACAATCGTCAGTTTATCTTTCGACATCGACTTCACCACTTCAAAAACAGGGCGGTCAAACCGAATAGAAGGTTTAATCAGTGAATACGGTTGATTGGCAAACGGCTGCTCAAGCGAATTCAGTTTCAGAACATCTTCTTCTGAAATCAATCCGATGTAATTCACTCCATCCACAATCGGTAAATGTTCTACACGGAATTCTTCCATCCAGTTAATCGCCTTTAATCCGGTGTCTGAAACTTTCAGCGGAGGGAATGAATCATTGATAAGTTCTTTCGCAATCATGTGAGTTGTTACTTACGTTAAACCTGCCCTTTGGGTTTTGATTTGACGGGCGCAAACATAACTATTTTAGTACATTTACTCCAACAATTATGCAAAGCCATTTATGACTAAGCTAAGCGTAAACATCAATAAAATAGCCACTTTGCGGAATGCCCGCGGCGGAAATGTGCCCGATCTTATCAACGTTGCTTTTGATATTCAACGATTCGGCGCACAGGGAATCACTGTTCATCCGCGGCCTGATGAGCGACACATTCGAATAAAAGACGTGTATGAATTGAGAAAAGTTGTCACAACGGAATTCAATATTGAAGGCTATCCTTCGAAAGACTTCCTGAAACTGATATCGGATATCAGGCCCGCTCAGGCAACTCTTGTACCCGATCCGCCTGATGTACTCACATCCAATGCCGGTTGGGATACCGTGAAGAACAAAAGTTTTCTGAAAGACATTATAGCTGAACTGAAAAGCTACTCTGTACGAACATCTCTTTTCCTTGATCCCGATGAAAAGATGATTGAGCATGCGAAAGATACCGGTACCGATCGCATTGAACTTTATACCGAAGCATTTGCGAAAGACTTTCATACAGATAAGGCATCGGCGATCAGGCCCTATACGATTGCCTCAAAGAAAGCCAACGAACTAAATCTCGGAATTAATGCCGGGCACGATTTGAATCTCGACAACTTAAAATATTTCAAGGAAAATATTTCAGGATTACTGGAAGTGTCCATCGGTCATGCACTGATCAGCGATTCGTTGTATTTGGGATTGGAAAATACCGTTCAGCTTTATTTGCGGCAACTGAAATAATGGATTCTAAATTGTTTGTTATACATGAACTAAAAACAACGGGCACAGAATAATAAAAAATGAAGTTAAAACTTTTTTTAGTATTCTGTGTTCGATGTTTGATATTATTCTTTTAGTAATTAATGTATGAAGTTGTTCCACAAAAAATTCGGTGAAGGCAAACCATTGATTATCCTTCATGGTTTATTCGGTATGTCGGACAATTGGACAACACTTGCAAAACAGTTTGCTGAAAATGGTTTTGTTTGTTACCTGGTTGATCAGCGAAATCATGGCAGAAGCGGCCACAGCGATGAATTCAACTACACGGTGATGTCTGATGATTTGCTGGAACTGATGCTATATGAAAATCTTTTATCAGCCGATCTTATCGGTCATTCGATGGGTGGAAAAACGGCCATGTTTTTTGCTGTTGATCATCCTCAAAGAACAGGAAAGTTGGTGGTGGTGGATATTTCTCCGCGTTATTATTCTCCGCTTCACGATGGTGTGATCGCTGCATTGAAGAGTATTGCCCTGGATACAATCACTTCCAGGAAAGAAGCTGATGAACAATTGAGTCTTTCGTTGCACGATGAAGCAACTGTTCAGTTTTTATTAAAGAATCTTTATTGGCGCGAAGGGACGGGAGCCGAGGGACAAGGGACGACTGGAAGTGAAACAGGGGAGGCGGAGAAAAAATTAGCATGGAGATTTAATCTTCAAAGTATTGAAGAAAATATTGACGCTGTTGGTGCTGCATTACCTGATGCTGTCCATTTTGATAAGCCGACTTTATTTATTCGTGGAGAAAAATCAGGTTATGTTACTTCAGAAGACGAACCGTTGATTAAAAAACATTTTCCGAAGGCACTGATTAAAACCATCCCCAACGCAGGTCATTGGGTTCATGCAGAAAATCCGCAGGGATTTATGGAAGCCACTCTTGATTTTTTGCACGATTGAATAATTTTCTATCAGGAACAGGTAATCCGGCAAAGGTGCAATGGGTCAAAAATATTTTATATCATTATTCGATACGATACCGTACTTAAACATTCGTCTTCTTTGAGTACTTTTGCATACAAAACGAACCATAAAACTATTTATGAAAACAGCCACTATAAAAACTGAAAAGGGAACGATGACCGTTGAGTTATATGAAAAAGATGCTCCCGGAACGGTTAAGAATTTTTGCGATCTCGCGGAAAAAGGATTTTATGACGGACTTACTTTTCACAGGGTAATTCCTGATTTTGTGATCCAGGGCGGATGCCCCAGTGGTACCGGAACCGGTGGCCCCGGTTATAAAATTAAATGCGAGCTGAACGGAGAGAACCAATATCACGACCGTGGCGTTCTTTCCATGGCACATGCAGGAAGAGATACCGGCGGATCCCAGTTTTTTATCTGCCATAGCCGTACCAACACTGCTCACCTCGACAGGGTTCACACCTGCTTCGGAAAAGTGATTGACGGGCTCGACGTCATTGATCAGATTCGTGCTGACGACGAGATTGAAACGATTACCATTCAGGAAACAGTAAACGCTTAATTCTTTTCGAAGTTATTAGCAACAAAAAAAGGCTTTGAGAATCTCAAAGCCTTTTTAGGTAATACCAACTATCGATGGTTACTGAACATCCGCAGCACTGCGAAGAATGAGTTCAGGGGTGCCATTATAATTCGACACAAATGCTGTAACAGATACAGTTCCTGTTGGATAAGGATTCGTCGAAAATGTAGCGCCACTGCGGGTGTACAGGATTATGTTGCCGGTTACATCAGCGATATTCATGCTTCCACTAAACGTACCGGCGGACCCGCCCGACAAAGTTGATGCATTGATTTTTATCAAGGTAGATTCAAGAGTGGAAAGATGCGTTAACGCATACCCCGCAGTTACCACATTCGGAGTAATGGATCCTGTTCCAAGAAGAGTGACAGCAGAAAGATTAACAGAATTCAGTTCCAAACCACCCTGATAGGTAACAAGCGAATCACCCGAAAGATCAATCTCAATTGAATCATTCAGGTTAAATGTATTGGTAGCAGTGAAGCGTACAATAGTACCACTTAAACCATCTTGTAAAATGCAATTAAAACTATTGATGTTCGCTGTATTCTTATCTGAAATAATCGTTCCTCTTACTTTTGTTCCTGACACAAACTTAGCTCCGAGGCCGGCATACAAAGATCTGACACCACCAATGGTCATCAAAGCCCCTGTTCCTATAGGACCTGTACTGCATATACTTGGTGCCATAATCACATCGCTCAAATCACGAATAACAAGCTGCTTTGAATTATTGCCGTTTCCATATACCTGAAATACTCCAATCACTGATCCAGTGGTGCCCGGAATAAGACTGGCTGCAAATTTTGCATAATTACTTGTGTAAACAACGATAGGGTTGTTGTGGGAGTCTCTTAAAGTCCTGCTTAAAGATGCCTGGTGAACGACATCGGCCCATGGTTGACAAGGTGCGTCAAATTTTACACCATCTAATCGAACCAATATATTCTGATCAAGTGAATTGCTAAGCGTACTGATATCAGAAACGGTTCTTGTTGTATATGACTGATTCCACATTCCGCCAATCAGGTGTTGCCCGACCAAACTTTGTGGAATTCTTCCGACAGAAGGTGTACCGGATGAATTATCAATGTATCCGCCCACCTGAATCAGCAGATGATAATCACCGATCACCAACCCTTTACATTTTACAAAAACAGTTCTTCCAACCTCATAGGAAGTATAAAAATTAGACTGGTCAATCGCTATACTGATGCCGCCAGTTGAATCCTGAATAATTACATTTTTATAAATGTTACCGGACCTGTCATCACCAATCACAACGCCTTTAAAAATAAAGTCGCTGTCGATTGCAGTAATTGTTCCAGCTACATACAATGCTTTTACCTGAGCAATTGTTCTGTTTGCTGTAATTGCAGGATCCACACCATTGGCAGGAGGATCATCAACATCTTTTTTAACGCACGACGTTAATACGGATGCATATAGTGCGATTGCCGCCAGTGATAAAATTTTCTGTAGTTTCATTTTAGTTGGGTATATTATGTTTAACTTTTTATGATTTACTAATTCATTCTTAAAATTAAATTCAACAGGAATGTTGTACCAAAAGCATACGAGTATTTCGGCGCAAATTTGTTTACATCCTTTTCCTGGAAGTCGAAGCGCAATTGCTCATAGCCATTGGTAATAAACGATGTATTGTTGAGTACATTAGTGACACTAGCATTTATCACAAAGAAGGTATTTCTCTTCAGCGATTTGATTTTGTTATTGAGCTTCCATGACCAGCCACCCGAAATATCCAATGTAAACTGACCCGACACTTTTTGCTGAGAAAGTACCTGATCTCTCAAAGCAGTATTGGCATTCACCTCGTCAATTCCGGCTAATGTTCTACGGGCAGGATTGAACTGAATATAAATGTTGTCGAAATAATTTGCATTGATGTTCAAATACCAATAATGCTTTGATCGATAATTTATACCAAAGGTATACGCGTTTTCAGGAGAACCCCCAACATGCATATTGGTTGCATAGACGGATTCATTGGAAGCAAGAAGCGTATCTACATTGTCCTGGGTAATGGTTGCTTTCGGGCGATCAGTATAAAAATATTGTCCCATGGCCGCCACCGCATTCGCAGTAAATCCATTGCCAAGACTGGCTTCAACAGCCAACTCGGTTCCGATGTGCCGTGTATTAATACCGGTTAGTGTATAGTTTACAAATGTGTGGAAGTCGTCATCAAAAAAGTGTTCGGTTTTCGTCTGATCAGTATACTGAGTGTAATACCCTACCGCTCTTGCTTTAAAACGAGGCGCTTTAAAAAGATATCCGCCTTCAATTGAATTCACTTTTTCATTCTGCAAATCATTTGCCAGCGTACTTTGCGTGCTTGGCGAAACGTAAGCATCCTGGAAAAGCGGAGCCCGTGTTCCAATCAGACCATTCACAAAAAGATAATTCCTGCCATCTGCTTTGTATGTAATTCCACCTTTGAATGAATAGTTGAAAAAACTTTGCCGGGGGGAGTCTCCGAAAGATTTATCGCTGTAAACTCCGTTGCGAACTTCTCCTGTACGATAAAAAGAAGTGCTGCCTACATTAACAGCAGCGAACAAATCTGTTTTGGAAAACTTGAAAACGCCCTGTCCCCACCCAGAAGCACGGCTAACATGAGCGGAATAATCATACCCGTATTTATCACCGACAACAATATGACGATTCGGATTATTCAAATCATTTTGAGCGTTTCCCGGTACTGTCTGATCAGCAAACTGGTTTAGGTTGACAAAATATTTTCCGCCCAATAAATCACTTAGTTCTTTGTAATATTCTGAAGATTGCATTTGATATGTTGCTCCGGCAGAAATCACAGTATGATCTGAAATTGTTTTATTGTAAATGGTGTTGAAGCTGAATGTTTTCGTATCCGTTACCCGGTTATCCAACACATACGATGCCGTATCGCTTACGTTCCTGTTCACTTCATACAAATGATCCCAGTTTATTTGTCTTACATTTTCATTATTCGTATAAAGATTTACTGCCTGCTGATACATGCCCAAGTCACCGGTATTACTCAACACAAAACTTGGCAGGTTCCGATAATATTCAGGGTGAGGATCAGTTGCATTGTACCAGTCTAATCCTGATACTTTTGTTTTTCCAAATGAATAGGCAACAGCTGTCTCCAGGGATGATCGTGAGTTCATATTCCACTCATGAGTAAGGATAGCAACCGGTCGATGAGTATCTCCGACAACAGCATTTCTCTTTTTCCCGTTTTGATAGCCCCAGTCAGGGTTGTAATAATGCGTACCTGCAAGGTCGTACATTTCCTGTACAGCAGGAGCTGATCGTCCGTTCTTTGTCGGGGCACCAAACGCTGTAAGAGATAATGAGTGTTTGCTATTGATATTTTTTTCAATTGAAGCAAAATAAGAATGTCCGTCATAAAAAGTTCCGGGAATAAATCCCTCATCTGCCCATCTGCGGGAATAACTCAGTGCCACGGACCATCCACCTTTCATAACTCCGGAACCATAAGTGATCATGACACGGTTATCGTATGCGCGATTGGAGAAAGAATAAGAAGCCTGCAATTGTTTACGCTGTTGAGAAGCACGACTGTCGATGCTATATACACCACCAATGGATCCGTATGAATATGAAGCAGGTGAAAGCCCGAATGTCGTCTCCCGACTGCGCATAACATCATTTAAACCACTCCAGGAATTGTACATCGACCGACCGTTGATTAAATCATTCATCGGTGCATCATTCATCAGGGTAAGAAAATTTTCATCATCATATCCCCTGATTCTGAATCGTGAAACACTAAAACTGTAGGTTGCTGCCGATTCAAAAGCATCACGTGATGCATGAAGTACTCCCGATGCACTTTGAGAAGAAGATTCTTTCAGGTCATCATCAGAAAGTGAAACTGTTGGGAGATTATCTGCGCCTCCGCTTCCAGCATTGTGAGAAAAGTCTGTCGTAATTTTCCCCATGTCAAAAGTTAAAGCATTTACATCAACCGATTTTGAATACGGAACGATACCGGCAGCATTCGTTTCTACGGTATAATTCCCATAAGGAACATTGGAAATACTAAAGGAACCTGTCGTGTCGGTGGTTGTATTAAATTGAGTCCCTTTTAAAGAAACAGTTGCGCCAGAAACAGGTTTGTTAAATTCATCTTCAACTACTCCTTTGATGGTAGCCGTTTGTGCAATTGCTGCAAAGGGAAAAACAATCGCAAGTAAAACAAAAAGTAATTTTTGTTGCATCATAACTATAGTACTTTATTTTTTGAGGAGACAAAGCTAATTAAATAACAATACGAAAAGCAATATCCCCTGAGAATTAACAAAAATTTCATGATCCTATCAGATCCGTTAAAGTTTTTACCTGTTTGTTTTTGTAGCTTTGACAACTTTAGAAAACAAGAATCAAATAAGATGAAACCCAAAATAAGCCTCACTATTCTAACTATATGTGGATTGATCATCAGTCATTATTCATGGGGTCAGGAAAAAAAATACCACGTTGCTGTAGTTGGTTTTTATAACCTTGAAAATTTCTTCGACACCATCCAGGACCTGAACAAAAATGACCATGATTTTCTTCCTAATGGTCCATATCATTACACAAGTGAAGTGTATCATGACAAAGTACATCATCTCGCCACTGTGATTTCACAAATCGGAACTGAATTTACTCCGGACGGACTCGCTCTTATGGGTTGCGCTGAAGTTGAAAACATCACCGTGTTGCAGGATCTCGTGCATGATCCGTTGCTGGTAAGCAGGCAATATGCTATTGTTCATCACGACTCGCCGGATGTACGCGGCATTGATGTCGGATTAATCTACAACCCGAAATATTTTACACCGAAATACAGCGCGCCTTTGTTTGTTCCTCTTCCTGATGAAGATGGCAGACCGCATTATACAAGAGATGTGCTATATGTATTCGGATTATTTAATGGCGAACCAATTCATGTTTTTGTGAATCACTGGCCATCGCGAAGAGGCGGCGAAGAAGCCAGCGCTCCGAACCGGGCAATCGCTGCCGGTGTTTGCAAACATGCAATCGATTCCATCATCAAATTAAATCGGGACGCAAAAATTATTCTCGTCGGCGATTTGAATGATGATCCGGTAAGTCCGAGTGTAGCAAAAGTATTAGGCGCGAAAGGTGATCTGAAAGACATTCAACGGGGAGACATGTACAATCCGTGGACAGATTTTTTCAAAAAAGGAATCGGTACACTTGCATACAATGACTCCTGGAATCTTTTTGACCAGGTGATGTTGTCATCCGGCTGGTTGAATAAAGATCAAAAAGGATTTTTCTTTAAGGAAGCAAAAATTTTCAGCAAGCCGTGGATGGTTCAGCAAAGCGGGCGTTATAAAGATTATCCGAAACGCACATACGATTTCAACAAATACATTGGTGGCTACAGCGATCATTTCCCGACGTATGTTGAGTTGCTTAAAGTTGCAAATTAATGTTTTCGTTGATTTTCCTGTAGCGAATAACGAATTAAAAAAAACGAATTTACGAATACGCGAAGATGGTATATATTGACTATCCCCGATTCGCGTATTCGTAAAAGATTCGTAATTCGCTACAGGTTTTTTTAGTAATTCGCTACAGGAAACTTTTATTACTTTCGCCTTCCCAAAAAATAAAAAAAATGACACGAGGACCCATTTCACAATTCATGGAGAAACATTATCTCCACTTCAATGCAGCTGCTATGATGGATGCTGCCAAAGCGTATGAGAAACATCTGAACGAAGACGGCAAGATGATGATTACACTTGCCGGTGCCATGAGCACAGCAGAAATCGGAATCTCATTGGCAGAAATGATCCGGCAGGACAAAGTACAGATCATCAGTTGCACGGGAGCCAACCTCGAAGAAGACATCATGAATCTCGTTGCGCACAATCATTACAAACGTGTTCCGAATTATCGTGACCTGAGTCCGAAAGAAGAATGGGACTTGCTGGAGAATCATTATAACCGTGTAACCGATACCTGTATTCCCGAAGAAGAAGCATTTCGTCGTTTGCAGAAACACATTCATAAAATCTGGAAGGATGCTGAAACAAATGGCGAACGTTTTTTTCCGCATGAATACATGTATAAGATTTTATTGAGTGGCGAGTTGAAACAGTATTATGAAATTGATCCGAAGAATTCATGGATGCTCGCCGCTGCTGAAAAAAATATTCCGATTGTAGTTCCGGGATGGGAAGACAGCACGATGGGAAATATTTTCGCTTCGTATGTAATCAAGAATGAATTGAAAGCGACCACGATGAAAAGCGGGATCGAATACATGGTATGGCTGAGCGATTGGTACCGTAAAAATTCTTCCGGCAAGGGAGTTGGTTTTTTCCAGATCGGTGGCGGCATTGCAGGCGACTTCCCGATTTGTGTGGTTCCAATGATGTATCAGGATTTAGAATGGCACGACGTTCCATTCTGGAGTTACTTCTGCCAGATCAGTGATTCAACAACCAGTTATGGTTCTTATAGCGGTGCTGTTCCGAATGAAAAAATTACCTGGGGAAAACTCGACATCAACACACCAAAGTTTATTGTGGAGAGCGATGCTTCTATTGTCGCGCCGTTGATGTTTGGGTGGTTGCTGGGATGGTGAGACAATAGCAGGAGGCAGTAAGCAAAAAAATAAGCAGACAATTTTTGTATCTTTTTTGAATTTATGATTGTGTTCAACATTCATAATATAAAGAATTGTGATGCTCGTTTAAGAGTTGTCAAAATGTTTAAATTAGCGGACTCTTGAAAACCCTTTGTTCGCTCATTGAATGAAATTAAACGTCCACTCTCCCAACAAAGCATTTGACGCAGCGTTTTTGAAACATCGCCCGTTACGGAGTGAGATGGATCTTTTTAAAAACAATTTAATTCGTCTTCTTGGAAAGATCGACGAAATTGAAAGAGAGGAAAACCAGAAGAATCATATCCGGGATTTTCTACGCGACACTTTCTATAAAAATACAAACGAGATAAATACCAAAGGCAGCCAGGATCTTGTTATACATACCGGCAAAGACAACAAAACAAATGTCGGAGTAATCATTGAAGCCAAGCGGCCGAGCAACTCAGCAGAAATGTTGTCCGCAGAAAAACCAAACGCCAAAGCGTTACAGGAATTGGTTCTTTATTATTTGCGCGAACGTATCGAAGAAAAAAACATCGACATTAAATATTGCATCGCAACCAACATAAACGAATGGTATATTTTTGATGCTTCGTGGTTTGAAAAACTTTTTTACCAGAACAAAGCATTTGTCAAACAATACGAAGAATGGAGAGACGGGAAAAAAGTAACAAAAGACACCACCCTTTTTTATAACGACATTGCAAAACCTTTTATCGAAAGTATAGATCTTGAAATTCCCTGTACTTATTTTAACATTCACAGCTATGAAAAGAATTTAAAGAATACCGACAAGCAAGACGACAAACCGCTTATCGCTCTCTTGAAAGTTCTCTCACCTTTTCACCTTCTGAAAGTTCCTTTTGCAGATGACAGCAATAAACTGAAGGAATCATTTTACAAGGAACTACTCCACATCATCGGATTGGAAGAAGCAACTGATGGTGGCAAAACAATTATCCGAAGAAAGAAAGATAAACGTAACCCAGGTTCGCTGATTGAAAATGCGATTACCAGTTTAGAAACTGAAGACCCGTTGCACAAAGTACCTGATGCAGCAAGTTTCGGATTCGAAAAAGAAGAACGCATCTTCAACATCGCCCTCGAACTCTGCATTACATGGATCAACAGAATCCTCTTTCTGAAATTACTCGAAGGACAATTGGTGAATTATCACCGGTCACCTGAATCAGGCGGGAAAGGCAACCGCGAATTTCGTTTTCTCAATTCCGAAATGATTAATGATTTTGATGAACTCTTCAAACTTTTTCATCGTGTTTTAGCAAGGGAAAATAAAGACCGAGATGAAAGCATCAAACAAAAATATGTCCGCGTTCCTTATCTGAACAGTTCTCTTTTCGAAATAAGTGATCTCGAAGATCAAACCATCCGCATCAACTCACTCGACAATTCAGCGCAACTTGACTTAATCAGTTCAACTGTTTTAAAGGAGGCAAAAAAGAAAAACGAAAAGTTGCCTGTACTCGATTACCTTTTCAAATTCCTCGACGCGTTTGATTTTGCCAGCGAAGGAACAGAAGATATTGAAGAAGATTCTAAAACGCTAATCAATGCTTCTGTTTTAGGAAAAGTATTCGAAAAAATTAACGGCTACAAAGACGGTTCTATTTTTACTCCCGGTTTCATTACCATGTACATGTGTCGCCAGTCGATACGTTTGGCTGTCATCCAGAAATTCACGGAAGCATATAAATGGAACATCACCGAATTTTCTGATCTTAAAAATTATTTAACTGATCGCAAAAGCAGCAAAGACATTTTAGAATTTAACACTGTCATCAATTCATTGCATGTATGCGATCCTGCTGTTGGCTCCGGGCACTTTCTTGTTTCTGCACTCAACGAATTAATTGCCATCAAATCTGAATTGGGTTTGCTTGCAGACGACAAAGGCGACCGCATACGCGATTATGAAATTGAAATTGCAAACGATGAATTAATTATTACCGACTACAACCGGGCAATTTTTGAATACCAGGTTGTAAACGGAAAACCGTTAAGCAAAGAAGCACAGCGTTTACAGAAAACACTCTTTCATGAAAAGCAAACGATTATTGAAAACTGTTTGTTTGGTGTTGACATCAATCCCAACTCTGTAAAAATTTGCCGGCTACGCTTGTGGATTGAGTTGCTCAAAAATGCTTACTACAAGGAAACCGGGGGTGAGGTTTTTAATGAACTCGAAACCCTTCCCAACATTGACATCAACATCAAATGCAACAATTCTCTTATTAGTCGTTTTGCACTTGACGCCGATTTAAGCAAAGCGCTTAAAAGTATTAAGTATAACATTGAAGCATATAGAGGGTTTGTAAATGATTATAAGAATGAAAAGAATCGTGATGTAAAAAGAGGATTGCAAAAAATTATTGATGCTATTAAGTCTGATTTTCGAACTGAAATTTATAACAACGATCCAAAAGTAGTTTCGCTTAGCAAGAAAGGCGGTGAGTTATATAACATGCTCAATCAACAAAAACTTTTTGAGTTGGATGCTAAAGAGAAAAAGAAATTTAAAGAAAAGAAAGAAAAACTTGAAGCTGATATACGTAAGCTAACGCAAGAAGTTGAAGCAATAAAATCAAATGCCGTTTATAAAAATGCTTTTGAGTGGAGATTTGAATTTCCGGAAGTGTTAGACGATAACGGAAATTTTATAGGGTTTGACGTAGTGATCGGGAACCCGCCATATGGAGTAAAACCGAATAAGTTTGAAAAAGAAAATTACGATTCAAGATATAAAGCAACGAACGACATTTATACCATGTTTATTGAGTTGGGTACTCAGATTACAGGCACGAATGGAAACATTAATTTTATCACTCCAATAACTTGGCTCACCGGATCAAAATATATAAATACAAGAAAATTATTCATTGATAAAGTTTCTTTGTCTAAAGCAATAAATCTTCCTTATAATATTTTTTCTGGTGTTTTTGTCGATACCGGCATATACTTTTTTGAAAAGAAGTCGTTAAATGAGAGTTTAGTTTTTGAATTTAATCCAAAAAGTAAAATTCAAATTGACGATTTAGCGAAAATTGAATTTAAAAGACTCCTCAGAAATTCTTGGTCTACAAAAGACGATTTAAAAATTAATTTAAACGAAGCAGACAATTCCATTTTTTCAAAACTTGATGCTATCGAAACAACACTTGGTAACTTATCAGAAACAGCAAGGGGAATTTTAGCAGAAAAAAGTGAATATAAAACAACGATTTCCGAAGATCTAAAGAAAGTTTTTACAGGCAATCTGAACAGATATACAATTGACGAGTCCTTTAGTTTTATTCATTATGACGATAAACTCAAAGAAAAACCTAAAAGCTACAATTTTTTTATTGGTGATAGAATTTTAGTACGAAGAATTATTAGTCGACAGTTTAGAATAATGGCTTCTTTCACAGATGATGAATTTGTTTGCAAGAAAGATATTTACATTATAAAATTGAATGGTGATCTATTAAATTACAAATATATTTTAGCTCTGCTTAATTCGAAATTGCTTTCATTCTATAAAACAAAAAATTCAGGCTCCGCCAAAAAGGATGATTTTACACAAATAACATTAGGAGATATTCGACAATTACCTATTCCAATAATTGAATCAGCAAATCAACAGCCCTTCATCACCATCGTCGATAAAATAATAGAAGACAAGAAAGAAGGCAAAGACACAAAAGCATTGGAAGAAAAAATAGATACTCTCGTTTACAAACTGTATGATTTAACAGAGGAAGAAATCAAAATTGTGGAAGGGAAATGAAGTACGATCCGCAAATCCATCATCGCAGGTCAATCCGCCTTAAAGGATATGATTATTCACAGGCCGGCGCATATTTCATAACGATTTGTTGCCAGGACAGGGCATGTTTGTTTGGGAAAATTGCAGATGGAAGAATGGTACTGAATGATGCAGGAAAAATTGCAAATGAATGCTGGTTACAAATACCGGAACATTTTCCGAAGGTCATTTTACATGAACATATTGTTATGCCCAACCATGTTCACGGAATTATTGAATTGGATAGTACCGTCACCGTAGGGGTTCAAAATGATGCGGGCGATGTAGGGGTTCAAGATTTTGAACCCCTACGTGGACAAAATTTTGAACCCCAACGACGACGACAAAACGAATTCCAAAAAATAATTCCACGTTCAATTGGTTCGATCATCCGTGGATACAAAATTGGTGTTACCAAATGGTTTCGGAATAACACTGAAATCCAAATCGTATGGCAACGCAATTATTACGAACACATCCTTCGTAATGAACGATCGTATCAAATCATTTCCAATTACATCATCGATAACCCCGCAAAATGGAATGCTGATAAATTCTTTATCCTGTGAAATAAAATAACACTGAAGACCAGAAGTAAAAGCTCAATGTAAATTTCGGCATTTGTATTCAATATTACAGAGAGATAATTTTTTTCTCTAACTTTCGTTTCAATATCAACCCTAAAATCCAGAGCTATGAAAACAAAACTCGTTCTCGCCTGCTTCGTGTGTACTGTGTTTGCAACATCCACATTTGCCCAGGAAAATTCTTCCAAAACAGGAACGGCTAATGTTAAAAGATTCGATTATGGAATTACACGTGAAAAACTGCTTCAAACAAAAACCGTAGAAGACTTACTGGATGGATTTCCGATAAATGAATGGGAGGTCATCAGTTACAAATTAACCATTATCACAAAGGGATTAGATCCTGCTGAATTCGAATCCAACAACAACCAATTCACCGATGCGATGAAGGAAAAAATAAAGCTGATACAAGCCGGCTCATTAATTTATATCGAATATGTGAAAGGCAAACTTAAAAACAGCCATGATGGATCATCTACAAGATCCTTCCCTCCCGCAAGCTATGTTTTGGTCGAAAAATAAATCCGTCGATAATCCTATTCCCTACTCCCGCCTAAACTTCGTAACTTCGCTCTCGCTTTAAATGAGAGCGATTTCAATGGATAAATTTTCTTACCTCGGAAACATAGAGATCGGCCAGGTCGAAGAACTCTATCAACAATACCTCACTAATCCTGATTCGATAGAGTTAAGCTGGAAAGAATTCTTTCGTGGTTTTGATTTTGCTAAATCAGGGACGAAGGAAGAAGGACGAGAGACGAACGTCCCGCTTTCCGGTGAGGTCCTCACAAAGGAATTCAACGTCATCAACCTGATCAACGGTTACCGAACTCGCGGACATCTTTTCACCAAAACAAATCCTGTTCGCGAACGACGCAAATATTTCCCGACACTCGACATCGAAAATTTCGGATTAACGAAAGGTGATCTTGAAACTGTTTTTCATGCCGGCGCTCTCATCCGCATCGGCGATGTGAAACTGAAAGACATCATCACGCATCTCGAACAAACCTATTGTGAATCGGTTGGCGCGGAATACAAATACATCAGGACTCCCGAAGTGATCGACTGGCTCGAAAAAAAAATGGAAAGCTGTCGCAACTCTCAGGATTTTTCAATCGAACAGAAAAAAAGAATTCTCGACAAACTAAATGAAGCCACAGCGTTCGAAAATTTTCTTCACACAAAATTTGTCGGACAAAAAAGATTTTCATTGGAAGGCAGCGAAACACTAATTCCAGGTCTCGACGCCATCTTGGAAAGCGGAGCAGAACATGGCATCAAAGAATTTGTGATCGGTATGTCGCACCGCGGCAGGTTAAGTGTGCTTGCTACTATTTTAGGTAAAACATATGAAGAAATTTTCACCGAGTTTGAAGGGTTGGAATACGATGAAAATACTTTTGCCGGTGACGTAAAATATCACCTTGGCTATTCCAGTGATGTTGAAACTTCTTACGGAAAAAAAATTCACCTGAGCGTGGCTCCCAACCCTTCGCATCTCGAAGCCGTTGATTCCGTTGTGCAGGGAATTGTGCGATCAAAGATTGACAATACACCCGGTGGTGATGAAAACCAGATTGCGCCGATTCTCATTCACGGCGACGGAGCCATTGCAGGCCAGGGTGTCGTGTACGAAGTAATCCAGATGTCGCAATTGAAAGGGTATCGCACGGGTGGAACCATTCACCTTGTCGTCAACAATCAAATCAGCTTTACAACCAATTACGCGGATGCGCGTTCCTCTACTTATTGTACCGATGTGGCAAAGGTCACGCTCTCTCCCGTTTTCCATGTTAACGGAGATGATGTGGAAGCACTTGTATACACGATTCAGTTAGCGATGGAGTTCCGTCAGAAATTTCACCGCGATGTATTCATTGACATTCTTGGCTACCGGAAATACGGACACAACGAAGGTGATGAACCACGTTTTACACAACCTCTGCTTTACAAAGCAATTGCTGAACATCCGAATGCACGCGAGATTTACACGCAGAAACTTTTGCAACAAGGTGAGGTGGAAACGAACATGGTGAAAGAGATGGAAAAATCTTTCAAGGATCTGTTGCAGAAAAACCTGGATGCCGCACGGCTGGTAAAAAAATCTAAGCTTTCTGAATTTCTTGAAGGTAGTTGGAAAGGAATTCGATTGTCGAACGAAAATGATTTTAAACAGTCTCCCGAAACAGGCGTCGATAAAAAAATACTGTTTGACATCGGAAATAAAATCACGACGCTTCCTGAAGACAAACCATTCTTTAATAAAATAGTCCGGCTCTATAACGAACATAACAGCATGATAAAAGAAGGCAAGCTGGATTGGGGATTAGCTGAGTCGCTTGCATACGGAACATTATTGAACGAGGGCTTTCCCGTTCGCTTCAGCGGGCAGGATTCTGAACGCGGAACTTTTTCTCATCGTCATGCTGTTCTTCGTCCTGAAGATTCGGAAGAGCAGTACACTCCTCTTAGTAATATCCGGAAAGGACAAGCTCCTTTTTACATTTACAATTCGTTGTTATCTGAATACGCAGTACTGGGTTTTGAATATGGTTATAGTTTATCATCACCAAATTCTCTTGTTATCTGGGAAGCACAGTTCGGCGATTTTATGAACGGCGCTCAGATTATTATTGATCAATATATTAGTAGTGCCGAAGACAAATGGAAGCGCATGAATGGCATCGTACTTCTTTTACCACACGGATATGAAGGACAGGGAGCCGAACATTCAAGCGCGCGCATTGAACGCTTTTTAAATCTATGCGCCGGCAATAACATGCAGGTGGTGAATTGTACAACGCCTGCCAATTTTTTTCATGTGATGCGGAGACAGTTGCATCGACCGTTTCGTAAGCCATTGGTAGTTTTTACTCCGAAGAGTTTGCTTCGTCATCCTCGTTGCATTTCGTCGCTCGATGATTTAGCGAAAGGAAAATTTCTTGAAGTGATCGATGATGCGGCAGCCGATGCAAAACAAATTTCGAGAGTTGTGTTTTGCTCAGGTAAATTGTATTATGAGTTACTCGCTCAAAAAGAAAAAGACCTGGCAAATGAAATCGCGTTGATCCGCCTCGAACAATTATACCCGTTACCAACGGAACAATTGCAGGCATTAAAGAAAAAATATAAAAATGCAGCTGACTGGATATGGGTGCAGGAAGAACCTGAAAACATGGGCGCCTGGAGTTATTTACTAAGAGTTGTAAAAGATATTCCGTTGAAAGTGATTTCACGGCCCGAAAGTGCCAGCCCTGCTACAGGATCTCATCATGCACATGAACGCGAGCAACGTGCATTGATCGGAAAAGTATTTGAAAAATCGCTGGTGATCAATCAGAATTAAAATATTCCTTCTAACAAAAAACAGACATGGCAATAATCGAAATGAAAGTTCCAAGCCCGGGCGAAAGCATTACTGAAGTTCAGATTGCACGCTGGCTAAAAAAAGATGGTGACTATGTTGAGAAAGATGAAGCATTGTGCGAAATAGATTCCGACAAAGCAACGCTCACACTGAATGCCGAAGCAGACGGTGTTATTAAGATTCTTGTGAAAGAAGGAGAACAGGTAGCTGTGGGTGCTGTGGTTTGCTCGATTGATGAAGCGGGAGTTGACAGTCGGCAGTCGGCAGTCGGCAAAGATGAGAAACAAGATGCAAGAGTCAAGAATCAAGATAAGGCGGTGGCTGTCAAAGCTGCGCCTCCGAGCACCCAACTCCAAACTCCGAACTATACACAAGGAATTCCTTCGGTAGCTGCAGAGAAGCTAATGAAGGAAAAAGGAATTGGTGCAACCGAATTATCGGCGACAGGAAAAGGAGGAAGAATTACAAAGGGAGATGTTTTGGAAAAGTTCAATTCAAAAACTTCAACAGTGATTTCCACCACTTCATCTCCGGGTAAATACAACGGAGAACGGAATGAGCGGAGAGAAAAAATGACGCTGCTTCGCAAACGTGTTGCAGAGCGGCTTGTCGCTGTTAAGCAGCAAACTGCTATGCTTACTACTTTCAACGAAGTAGACATGAGTGCGATTATGAATATCCGCAAACAATACAAAGACAAGTTCAAAGAAATGTACGGAGTGAACCTTGGCTTCATGTCGTTTTTTACGAAAGCCGTTTGCGAAGCATTAAAAACTTTTCCCGCAGTGAATGCCATGATTGACGGAGATGAAATTGTGTACCATGATTATTGCGACATCGGTATTGCAGTCAGCGCACCGAAAGGCCTGATGGTTCCTGTTATCCGAAATGCGGAATCACGCTCACTTGCGGAAATAGAACACCAGGTGATTGAACTCGCAACAAAAGCACGCGACGGAAAAATTTCCATTGACGAAATGACCGGTGGTACATTTACGATTACTAATGGAGGAGTTTTCGGCTCGATGCTTTCGACACCGATTATCAATCCTCCGCAAAGCGCCATTCTCGGAATGCATAACATCATTGAACGGCCTGTTGCCTTAAACGGACAAGTGGTAATACGACCTGTGATGTATGTAGCGCTTTCTTATGATCATCGAATTATTGATGGCCGCGAATCCGTCAGCTTCTTATTGAATGTAAAACAAATGCTGGAAGAGCCCATGAAAATGCTGTTTGAAGGGCACGACCCGGTGAAACAGCTGCTCGGATTATAGATTGAAATAATCTTCAGCAAACAAACGTTTTGTTTTTGAAAACCTTCTTTGGAACTTGCAGGCGGAATGATTAGTCATGAACATGCATATTCAGTATTGGGAATTTCCGTTGACGCAACGGAAGATGAAATAAAATCCGCCTTCCGAAAAAAAGCAAAGGAACTTCATCCTGATAGAAACAAGGCGCCCGATGCGCACGAGCAGTTTTTAAATTTACATGAAGCGTATGCTCTTCTTTCCGGTAAAATAAAAAAAACATTTGCTGATGCTGTAAAAGAACATCAGCAGGAAGACCGGATGAAACGGGCACGTGAAGCTGCGGCTAATCATGCGCGGAAGAAATACGATGAATATTTGCGTGAGCTGGAGATGTATCGCTCATCACCTTATGCATGGATTTTTAAAATCCTGTATTACGGATTATTTTTTATTTACCTGCTGAGTGCAATGACTTTCGCATGCATTCCGGTTATGCTGTTCACTTATGGAATAGAATGGTTCGTTATCAGTTGTCCGCTGTGGGTGCTGAGTTTATATACGTTCAGTTATGCTTATGGATGGAAAAAAGAAATTGATCCGCTCTTTAACTGAACCATTATAGGCAATTTTCTCGCTCTGATTAAACCCTGTTACAAACATATAATACGATACAATGAAAAAACGATTCAATTTTACCTCTCTTACTATTTTAATGTTGGTATTTGGATTTGCCTCATTAAGCAATGCACAGGAAATCTCCCAATGTGAAAACACACGTTTGGGTAAGTTTGTTGCCAAGAATTCAAGCAATAAAACTAAACACTACAAAGTAGACCCATCGTCAGGAAAGGTCATTAACTCTTCTACAATTGATACTTCGTCTAATATTTTTGATTCAAGTGTTTTTGCATATAAAGGTGATTCTACTTTAATGCTGCGATTTGAACGACTATACGGAGGAAATGAATGTCGTTTCTCACTTGAGTTGTCTTACAATAAAAAAACGTTAAAAATATTTCATCTAAATGCGGATGGAGAAGTTGCTTCAGAAGAAAACTCAACATTGCTACCAGATAAATTCGAGGCAAGAAAATATCAAAGAGATGTCGATTCTTTTCTTAAATATTTTAAATGAATCTCCCAGCAGCAGAGCTGCGAGGAATTCTTTAGAGTAAAGAAATTAATTAGATCTCTAATTGGCAGCTTTAAAATATCAAAACTACCAACCATTTTTGACCAAATTACCGAAAAAATTATTGCGCTTCCGCAACTACCTCATGAACTTCAGGAATCAACCTCTTCAACAGGTTTTCGATTCCACCTTTCAGCGTTTGCGTAGAAGAAGGACAACCGCTGCACGACCCTTTTAAAATCAGCGTCACAATTCCATTCTCAAAAGATTTAAAATGAATGGCTCCCCCATCCTGCTCTACTGCCGGCTTTACATATTCTTCCAGTGTTTCAATAATTTTTGTTTCCAATGCGGAAGACGTCTTTGTTTGTTCAATAGCCGGATCCGCTTTTTGCTCCCGCTCCCCGATAAAAACCTTTTCACCTGATTCAAGAAAACCTTTGATGAACTCCCGAAGAATTGTTTGAATGTCGAACCATTCAATATCGGCTTTCTTTGTTACAGTAATAAAATTACTGGTAATGAAAACGGATGTCACACCTGTAAAATCAAACAGCTGAAAAGCTAGCGGGCAATTTGCAGCAAGTGCTTTGTCATTGTATTCAACGCTGCCTTCTTCCAGTAAAAACCTGCTGGCAACAAATTTCATTGAAGCGGGATTTGGAGTAGACTCCAGGTACACGACAATGGGATTTTTTATCTCAATCATTCCGTTGGTTTTTATCGCTACAAAGTTACCCGAAATTGAGCGGGAAACCAAATGGTTAATGCTCTTGTATCCAATGCCAACAATTCGCCTCGAAGCACTCCATATCTCATGGCGAATAGTAATTTTATACCCTCAATATTTTTTCATGCACAGAGAGGTTGACTTTTTAGTAATCGGTTCAGGCATTGCCGGTCTCACCTACGCGCTCAAGGTTGCCGAGCATGGTAAAGTAATCATCATCACGAAGGCCCGCGAAGATGAATCGAACACAAAATATGCTCAGGGCGGAATTGCTGCGGTACTTACGGCCCCGGATACATTTGAGAAACATATCCAGGATACATTGGAATGTGGTGCCGGTTTATGCGATGAAAAAATTGTTCGCATGGTGATTACCGAAGGTGCTGAGCGTGTGAAAGAAATAATTGAATGGGGAACGCGGTTCGATAAAAATGAAAAAGGAGAGTATGATCTTGCCCGTGAAGGTGGACATTCAGCGCACCGCGTGCTTCACTTTAAGGACAGTACAGGTAACGAAATAGAAAGAGCACTGATTGAAGAAGTGAATCAGCATCCCAACATTGAAATCAACACGCATTATTTTGCCGTTGATGTCATCACACAACATCATCTGGGTATAGAAGTTAATCGCAATAGTACTGACATTGAGTGTTACGGCGCATACGTGTTGAATCTTCATACGGATGAAATAGAAACGATTCTGTCGCATGTAACACTCGTTGCAACGGGTGGTGCGGGACACATATATAAAACCACCACCAACCCTGTGATTGCAACCGGCGATGGTGTGGCGATGGTTTACCGTGCAAAGGGAATTGTGGAAGACATGGAGTTCATACAATTCCATCCGACGGCTCTTTATCATCCGGGTGAGAATCCTTCTTTTCTTATTTCGGAAGCAGTTCGTGGCTTCGGAGCAGTGCTAAAAACGAAGAAAGGCGATGAGTTCATGCATCTTTATGATGAACGGAAATCGCTGGCTCCCCGTGACATTGTAGCCCGGGCGATAGACAATGAAATGAAGATCAGCGGTGACGATTATGTTTATCTTGACTGTACTCATTTGAATGCTGAAGAACTTAAAAAACATTTTCCTGCCATTCATAAAAAATGTCTTAGCATCGGGATCGACTTAACAAAAGACATGATACCGGTAGTTCCTGCTGCACATTATATCTGCGGAGGCATCAAGGTGGATGAGTTTGGCAGAAGTTCAATCAAAAATTTATACGCTGCCGGTGAATGTGCGAGAACGGGACTTCACGGCGGGAATCGTCTTGCGTCTAACTCACTTCTTGAAGCGTTGGTATTTTCGCATCGCGCATCCGTGGATAGTATCCTTATTTTTTCAACCAACATTTTTAAACGCGATGTGCCTGCGTGGAATGCCGAAGGAACTTCTCATCCCAAAGAAATGGTTCTTATCACACACAATGTAAGCGAACTTCAGAATGTCATGAGTAATTACGTCGGTATTGTTCGTTCTGATGTGCGACTTAAACGAGCATTGGATCGTCTGCGTATTCTTTATGGGGAAACGGAAGCTCTGTATGAAAAGACTATTATATCGCCGCAGTTAGGCGAACTTCGGAACATGATTATGGTCGGTTATCTCATTGTAAAGGCAGCCATGAAAAGAAAAGAAAGTGTCGGGTTGCATTACACAACAGATTATCCGCCTAAAAAAAATTAAGCGTTATACATCATTTTTTACCCGAAACAATGCAACCCAATTTATCTGACATAACAGGCAGGATCTTTCAAATCAAAACTGAAAAAGAATTTCAGGAACTTGCTTTGGAGATCTTTCGGTTCCAGTCAGAAGAAAATTTAATTTATAAAAAATACATTCATCAGCTTGGCAGAGATTCTTCATCTGTGAATACAATCGAGCAAATTCCTTTTCTTCCGATTGAATTCTTCAAGGCAATGAGTGTGATGACTTCAAAATCTGTTCCGGAGATTATTTTCACCAGCAGCGGAACAACGGGAGCAGAACGTAGTCATCATGATGTTGCCGATGTTACATTATATGAAAAGAGTTTCCGTAACAGCTTCAGACTTTTCTATGGGAATCCGACAGACTATTGTATTCTCGCGTTGTTGCCTTCTTACCTGGAACGCCAGGGTTCTTCATTGATTTATATGATGAATGATCTGATACAGAAAAGCGGTCAGGTGATGAGTGGCTTTTATCTTGACAATCATGATGAGCTCGCTCAGACTTTGTTGCGTTTAAAAGACTCCGGACAAAAAACAATTTTACTCGGAGTCACCTTTGCTTTACTCGACTTCATTGAAAAACATTCCATGAAATTTCCTGATCTGGTTGTGATGGAGACCGGCGGAATGAAAGGAAGGCGAAAAGAAATTATCCGCGAAGAATTGCACGCTGTTTTATGTCATGGTTTTGGTGTAGCTAAAGTTCATTCAGAGTATGGGATGACAGAACTATTGTCACAGGCATATTCTTCCGGAGACGGAATTTTTAAGTCTCCGCCGTGGATGCGAATATTGTTCCGTGATACCAATGATCCGCTGAACATGATTCATGGTAGTCAGACAGGCGGTATCAATGTGATTGACCTCGCGAATATTTTTTCGATCTGTTTTATAGCAACTCAGGATCTAGGAAAAGAACACTTCGACAACAATTTTGAGATCTTCGGTCGTTTCGATGACAGTGATATCAGGGGTTGTAATTTAATGATGGGATAAAAAAAACCCTTGATTAAATCAAGGGTTTTTTTCTAAAGTGATTAATCAGATTTTACTTTTCAAGTGCCAATCTTCCTGTCACTACTTTATCTCCGCAAATAATACGATACATGTACAATCCATTTGGAAGATTTTCCGCATTCCATTCAACCTTGTAAGACTGAGTCGCTTCAATAGTACCGTTGAATAATTCAGCAATTTTATTGCCGTCCAATCCATAAATCTCTACAATTGCACGACTTGATACATCACCATTCGTGAATTGAATTGTTGCAGTAGACTTGAACGGATTCGGGAAAGCAACTGCTTCAAGCGTTGCGTCTTGAACATGAACGGCCTGTCTTGAACCAACACAGGAATTGTTTTCATTACATGAAGGACAATGCAGGTAGCCATTATCTGAAGTTCCATCATCATAATTCTGATTGATCATATCCACCGTATTATTCAAATCAGAGAATGAATAAGAAGATGAACAACCTCCTAATTTTTTATTCGCTTCATCTAAGACTTGTTGTACTGTCATACCAATCATTGGTCCACCGCTTACAATGAGATCACTTAAATGAGTTGAGTTAAAACTAAAATTAGGATCAGCTAAATCAAACTGAACTGAAAGTGTAAGGGTTACCACTTGACCTGCGAATACATTTGAATATGAACCGCCCGGATTTAGAAGCGTACCAACGGGTAATCCTGTCGGAGTCGAACCAGAAGGTAGGAAATCTGTTACTGCTTGTGCAGATGTCAGACGCAATTTATTTCCAGTTGAACATCCCACTGTCAAATAATTAGGCGATGTAAACACTGAGGCAAAATGATTCGTCATATAAACCGCAGGATTATTACCATTTGGAGAAGCACCCCAACCACCTTGCGTTTGAGTACGGAACCCCTGACAAGTATTATTGTTGCTAGGTATTTGAATCGAACAAGTTGAGGTTGATGTGCATCCTGCGGCATCCGTCACGGTCACCGAATAAGTACCGCTTACGGATACCATAATGCTTGTAGTTGTTGCTCCATTCGTCCATAAATATGTGTACGGTCCAACTCCTCCGCTCCTGGTGGTCGATATTGTTCCGGTCGAATTATTCGAAGAACACGATACTTGAAGATCAGAGCCAATTGATACACAAACACTACATGTACTTGAACAACCACCATTATTGGTTACAGTTACACTGTAGGTACCTGAACATGTTACAGTAATACAAGGCGTACAGGCTCCATTGCTCCAATGATAGTTTGCATAACCAGTAGGTGCACATAGAGTGGTACTTTGTCCCGGACAAACATGAGTACTACCTGAAATTGTGCAACTTGTAAGTGTAATAACTGTTACAGACACGCTGCAAGTACTTGAGCATCCTCCTGAGTTAGATACAGTAACAGTATACGTTCCTGCAGACGTCACATTGATGCAACGACATGTTGAACCATTGCTCCACAAGTAATCTACACAACCTGCAGGAGCACATAAAGATGTTGTTTGTCCCTGGCAGATCGAAGTGCATCCTGAAATCGTGCAAATTGGAGGAGTACTTCTTATTACACAAACACTGCAATTACTTGAGCATCCGGCAGCATTGCTAACCGTTACACTGTAAGTTCCGGTAGCAGTAACTGTAATCGTACGAGTCGTTGCTCCTGTATTCCAGAGATATGAATTAGATCCGCTGGAAGCACAGAGTGTTGTTGATTGACCCTGGCAGATCGAAGTGTTACCTGAAATTGTACAGCAGATCGGTGCACTCACAGTTACACATATTGTACATGTGCTTGAACAACCACTTGAGTTTGTAACAGTAACACTATATGTACCTGCGCATGTAACAGTTATTGTACGAGTATAAGCTCCTGTATTCCAATGATAACTTGCATAACCTGAAGGCGCACTCAATGAAGTGGATTGTCCCTGGCAGATATGATTGTTACCTGTAATTGTACAAACCGGTGGAGGAGTCACGGTTACAGTCTTACTGCAGGTACTTGAACAACCGTTGCAGTTCGTAACTGTTACAGTATAGGTTCCTGCAGTATGAACATTGATACAACGACATGTTGATCCGTTGCTCCACAAGTAAGATACTCCGTAGCTTGAAGAAGCGCACAAACTGGTGCTTTGTCCGTCGCAGAGATTAACACATCCTGAAATACAACAAATAGGAACAGGGCTCACAGTAACACATGCGCTGCATGTACTTGAACATCCTGCGCTGTTTGTAACGGTCACTGAATAATTACCCGAATGATCTACTGTAATACACTGGGTAGACTCACCGGTGCTCCAATGATAGGTTGCATAACCAGCACCCGCACAAAGTTCAGTAGTTTGTCCCTGGCAAATACGACGATCACCTGCAATATGGCAAGACGGCGGAGGAACAATTGTTACACAAGCATTGCATGTACTCATGCATCCGTTCGAATTTGTGACCGTTACTGTAAAGCAATTGTGAGATGAACTTCCACAGTTGCTTGAACTTACATTAATGCTGCGAGTGGTTTTACCGTTACTCCAGAGATATGAATAACCTGCAGGGGCGGATAACGTAGTTGATTGTCCCTGGCAGATAGAAAGATTACCACTGATGGTACAAGGAGGTAAAGGAATAACTGATAGATGAGCACAGCAATTGCTGATACATCCATTAGGATTAGAAACAGTTACACAATAGTCACCTGAATCAGATACTGAAATAGTACGCGTTGTAGCACCATTACTCCAGATGTAAGAGAATCCTTGTCCTTGTACAGCTGACAGGGTAGTAGAATGTCCCTGGCAAATTGTTGTAGAACCTGTGATTTCACATGGCAGAATCGCCGGAACATTAATCGACTGGCTGCATTGAGCCACATTCGAACAATGATCCATAGCCTGCCATACTTGTGTATAAGTGATAGAACCGTCAGCATTTATAACTGAATCCCTTGAAAGAAGAGTTATGGAAGGACTGCCATCACATAAGTCGGAAGCTGTAGGTGTATTAAATGACCAATTAAGTGTATAACACGGCAATGTCATGTTCGGAGAACAATTGATTACCGGAGGAGTAGTATCTACTACCGTGATTACCTGAGTAGCAATTGGTGATTCATTACCGCAATCATCAACCGCTTTCCATTTCTTAGTATAAATTGCTGTTCCCGGACATGGGCCATTAACGCTTGTGTCCTGAACCACTACTAAGTGAACGTGATTACAGTTGTCAGAGAATGTCGGCGATGTAAACACCGGTTCTGCAGGACAGCTGATAGTAATGCTTACACCCGGTTGTCCGATGGTTGGTTTAATTGTGTCGATAAACGCAATGTGCTGAACTGAGGTTGAAATATTACCACAAGCATCTGTTGCAGTCCATATACGATCTATTCCATGAAGACCTGTACAATTTACAGCTGTAAGAACATCGGTATAAACAACCGGTACTCCCGAACCATTTTCTCCGCTTCCGCTGCACTCATCAGTTGCTGTAGCTAAGCCTGTTGCTGTTATACTGGTATCACCACCGCAAAGTAAATTTACATTAGCTGGAGTCGAGATTACAGGTCCAACTGTATCAACTGTGAAAGTTACAGTTTGCGAATTAGTACCTGTGTTCTGACAACCATCCATTACTGTCCAGAACTTAGTTACTGAATGATTACAACCAACACCTTGCCCCGGTTGAAGAGTTCCGATCGCTGTAAGTCCCTGACTGCAATTATCCGTTACACTTGCTGTTCCGAATGCCGCTGCGATATCTCCGGTTGAAGGATTACATCCCAGTGGTGTGGACGGTGTCAATGTGATGACTGGTTTTTCTGTGTCTCTTGTGAAAGTTACTGTCTGTGAAATGGTAGCTGTTTTGTTGCATCCATCTGTTACTATCCATGTTTTAGTTAC
>JAYVZS010000009.1:0-7030 GCA_043783155.1 Bacteroidota bacterium
CCCCGTCCAGCAACTGTTTGCAGACTATTACCAACAATCTTTCAAAGAACAATCTTATAATCAACTGGAATTCAATCTATAACTTTAGGACGCTAGTGATTACTGGTATATACAAACCGGGCGACTGTTTTTGAATCCGTATCATAGCGAACATTATTATTTTAATAAGCCGCATGTGTTAGAAGTCCTTATTGGTTACCGGCAGGGCTGGGTGTTGTATTCACCTTTTATGGCAATCGCTCTTGCCGGAATAATTTTCTTCAAACGGAATGCTGATAAAATAAATTTCCTCCTTTTCTGGACATTGTTCATTTATGTTTCCAGTTGCTGGTGGTGCTGGACGTATGGTTCCACTTCTTTCGGTCAACGGGCATTCGTTGATTTCTATGGCATCATTGCTTTGCAGGCGGCTGTGTTCTTTAATTATTTTTATGAACGAAAAGTCAAGGTGCTCCCGGTTGCAGTGGCTATAAGCACGATTCCCTTATGTCTTCTTCAAACGCATCAATACAAACACGGAATTATTCCTGGTGAATACGCTTCAGCCGAAACATACTTTGGTAATTTTTTTGTGACCTACCCTATTTCATTTTATCCAATTCCCAAAAACGCCATCACTGACAAACAGGAGTTTTTATTTTCGTTTGATGATAGCAGGTATTCAGTTGTTTCGAACGAGGTTACGTACTCAGGAAAAGATGCGACGTTCATCAATCCCGTTCATTCGTTCAGTGAGCATTGGAATTTAAAGCTGCCGGCATTCATGGTTCCCGGCGAACATTCCATTGTTCGTATAACATCCATGATGAATACGTTTGATGAAAAGGGGAGAGAACTGCTCTTTGTTGATTTTTCGAGAGATGGAAAAGTGATCAGCCATAACCAGTTTTACGCGACGTTCTACCTGCGAAATAAAAAATGGACAAAGTATCAGATCGGTCAGCCGATACCCGATGAAGTGCTTCCCGGCGACAGTGTTTCAGTTTACTTTCAGAAAACCGATGGGAAAGAGAATGTGTACATCGACGATGTGAAAGTAGAGTTCATTCACATGGATGATTCGTACGAATTCAAGATGTGAGTATTAAGTATGGAGTTATTAGAAGTCATCTCAAAATTGCTATCCTGATTTTCCCTCGTAAAATTGTGATGAGACTGAAAATTAATATAGAGTAACATTACTGTCCGACAAAAAAGATACTCACCTCTTGAAACATCTATCGATAGCAGGGATTAGCCCCTCTCCCTCGGAGAGGGCTTGGGGTGAGGTCAATAAGGCAGAAACCAATGGTGACGGCATATTCAAAGCGACAAAAAATATTCCCCGGACAATAGTGATAGAGTAATTTGAATTTATTCAATGCTTGTGTGAAAAGCCAATCGAGGGTTGGCGTCCGTGGGCTGCTTTTTGCTCTACTTTTTGCAGAAGCAAAAAGCAGAAAAGAAAATTAAATGTTTATTGGGATTAATCAGAAAGTGTTTAAAACTCATTTCAAATATTTGCTATCGCACATGCTTCGACTTCGCACAGCATGACCCCGCGCACGATGTCACCCTGAGCGAAGTCGAAGGGTGCACTGGCTATATCATTTTCTCGGATAGAAATTTAAACGGTTTCTCAATTGGGTATTTTGAGATAAATTAAAGTTCGGAGTTCGGAGAAAAATCTGCTAACAAGGTCTCCGAACTAAATAACTATTACAAACTCAACAGCACTTTCCACGCTTCATTCACTTCTTTTTTCTCAAGCAATGTCTTAGCAAGATGATGTAACTGAAATTCTAATTCCACTTGATTTTTTCCAAACAATTCATTCAGTTCTTTGATGTAAGGTGATTGTTTACATGCTTCAATTTCTTCCGCAGTGGGCAACATTTCTACATTACCAAGTTGACCGAGATTATTTCCTGTCAACACTTCAGAGTGTCTGATGTTCGCTGGAATCCTGTCGATGCCAATACCGAGTTTTGAATTTGGCTTCGCGACTTCAAACAAAGCGTTTCCAGAAGCGCGGCAATACATATCACCGCCCATGCGGGCAACAAGATCAATTTTATTGGGATCAATCTTTTGTTCTTCCGTCAACACATCTTCATTGATGTGCATCAGTAAAATTTCACAGATCACTAAGTTGGCGGCACCACCTTCGAGACCGGTTTCAATTACATTCAACACTTTGCATTCCATCTGCACGGGAGATTCTTTTACACGAAACGGTTTGATCATTAAGGATTCAATTGGAGTGAATCCCGCCTTCTCAAATTCATTCACGCCTTTTGGAAATTCGCAACTTGAAAGCGATGCCTGTTGAACCATGGAATGGTTCACGACATTAATCACAACTTCTTTCACCTCGTACACATTTTGCAGCGTATGTTTAGTCGTGTTATCGCGCACACGGCGGGCGGGAGAAAAAATAATGATCGGCGGCTTGCTTCCAAACGCATTGAAAAAACTGAACGGTGATAAGTTCGGACGTCCGTCTTTATCAATCGTACTCGCAAATGCTATCGGGCGCGGAGCAATGGCGCCCAACATATAACTGTGGAACAATCCTGTCTTGATTTCTTTCGGGTTGATGGTAAGCATGAGGCAAAAGTAGTGTTTGATTACATCTTCTGTTTATATTCCTTCTAAACACCTAATTAATTTTGACAAGTTCAATATTTTTCTATCTTTGTTAAGCTAATTATTTCGCAGAAAATTTATTGAAGCATGAAAAAGGTTTTTACTTTATTATCCTTCCTTCTTTTCAGTTCTTATTGTCATTCACAATATTCTAAAGAATGGACTCGGCCTGTTTCAATTTCGAATTGGCCTTCCTGGATGGTTACCGATTCATCAGGTTATGTTTATACATTCGGAGATATTAACAGGGGGATTGTAAATGGACACCAAATTTATTATTCGACTTTAAATAAGTTTGATCCAAATGGTAATTTGATTTGGGTAAAGAATTTTCCTGACAGTGGGGCAACGACGGTATCTCAAACGTATTTTTTACCAGGTGATTTGAAAATTGATGCTGACAATAATTTAATTGCATTGGTTGTAGATGAGGTGAATAATACTTCATGGTTTATAAAGACTAATCTTGATGGAAATTCTCTTTGGCAGACTTCACTTGGAATGCAATGCAACCAATTATTTGTTGATGGTAGTAACAACATGTATGCTGTGAAGAATGTAACAATGGCTTCACCCGGATATTGGATTACGAAATTAAGTGCAGGTGGAAATCTTATTTGGTCGGATAGTGTTCCAAATATGGATAATAGGCCTTTGATTTTTAAAGATGGTATCTTTTATTATCAATACACTGATAACTTATTGACGACTAACTTGGTTTTTAGAAGAGATTCATCCGGAATAGAAACGTATGTGTATAGCAACCCTAGTATCGATTTTAATCTAATAGACGTTGGTGTGAATGAATTATACACATTCGATGGAGTTTTTGTCAATGTGATGGATAATTCCTTTAATACTTTATTTAGCACTCACGTAATCTTTTGCGTTAAGCCTTATGTTTCAAGAGATAGTATAGGAAATTTGTGGATAGTGGGTTACTCTTATACGACAAATGCTTGTCACCCTCTATCCCTTTCAGCAATTTCAGACCGCTGTTATGTTGGGAATGCCCGGAGCATCACATATAGGAGATACACTAAATTTTTATTTGCAAGTAAATGATCAGCAAAGTGGTTCCCTGCTTTGTTCAACCCAAATCAGTAATATTGTTTCGTGCTCTTATGATCCAAATGATAAAGAAGTATTTCCTCCGGGCGTGGGTCCCGATAATTTAACATTGTCTTCCGATGAATTAAAATATACGATTCGTTTTCAGAATACGGGAAATGATACAGCTCTTGTCGTGCATATATTCGACCAGTTAGATGCGCAGCTTAATCTCAATACATTCAGGATCATCTCGTACAGTCATCCTGTTACGGTCGATATTAATTCCAAAGGATTAATGAGATGCTCTTTCAATCACATTATGTTGCCTGATAGCGGAAGGAACTTTCTGGGCAGCGAGGGATATTTTAAATATTCTATTCACGCGAAAAGTTCCATTCCATTACCTGTTGTTGTATATAATCAGGCTGATATTTATTTTGATTATAACCTTCCTGTTGTAACCAACCAGGTGTTTAATACACTTGTGGATCACTTGCCGATTTCTGTTCAGTCAATCACAAATACTAAAACTGTTTCTCTGTATCCTAATCCTGTCGTAGATAAATTATATTTTTCTTTGGATGATTTGAATGCGGGTAATGATATAACTTTTTCAATTATAGATATTGAAGGAAAATTCATCCAGGTTTATAAAGATCAGAAATTCCCTGCGGAATTCAATTGTAAAACATTGAGTGATGGAGTTTATTTTCTAAAAGTTGATTCCGGTAATGGACCTTCCTATTTCCGTTTTGTGAAATTGACTCACTAAGATCACTTCTTCTGTTCAATTTTATTTTCATCTCCCATTACCGGTTTAATTTCCTTTTTCTTGAAAAATAAAACCGTCATCAGCAAAAGGAAGACAATTAAAAATACAACAGCAAAAATTGAAATGAGTTCATTTTGAGAAAAGATTTTTTTCTTCAGTAAACGTTTCCTGCGGGCACGGAACTGAAGGTCTTTGTTGACTTCATACAGCAATGAAGCATTTTCCATTTCCGCGATTCCTTTCAGCGCTTCACTGCACAGTTCACAGTCAACGAGATGTTTTTCCATCTCATGTTGTTCCTGTTCGCTGAGCACATGATGAACATAACGCACCAGTTCATCGCTTGTAAAGTGATGAGAACCGGAGAAGATATTTTTTTTGCCGCCGTTCATTTTTTCTTCAACAAATAAATTTTCAGGTTACGCTTTCCGTTTTGAATATAACTTTTCACTTTCTCATAATTGTAACCTGTCATGACTTCAATTTCCTTGTAACTTTTTTCTTCTAAGTAAAACAGTTTTACGCATTTCTTCTGCTCTTCGTTTAACGTATCAATCGCTTCATCCAGGTGCAAAAGTAAGTGATCTGTTAATGCTTCATCCTGTTCGTTCTCATCTTCTTCAATATAATTTATTTCTTCGTTGAGCCGAACGCTGAACGATTTCTTGCCCAATTGTTTCAGGCAATGATTTTTTGTCACACTATAAAGCCAGTGACTGAAATTATTGATGTCGTATTTTTTCAGGTCGACCGCGAGCTTTTCAAAAACATGTAACACAACATCTTTGCTGTCGTCTTCATTCTTTAAGTAATTCATGGAAACAGCAAAGGCAAGGTGACTGTAGCGATCGAAAAGAATTCCAAGGTACTTGCTGTCCGACGTGCTCCGGTAGGCGGTAATGACGGTGGCGTCATCTTCCTGGAAAACCTTTTTGGAACGGAGAAAGCGCATGCAGAGTGGTTGTTAGAAAACTAAGTACTAAGTAATAATGGTGCTCGCGATCGCTAATCCACTATTCAACATTTATTTAACGAGATTCTTCGATCTTATTTCCAGTCATTCTGGAAGAATCTTATCGGAATTTTGGAGCACAATTATCTATAAACAAGATTCTTACTGAATGACAAGACTGGTTGGATAAAGTTTTTGTGACTATTGTAATTTTGGGATACGAGATGAACGAAAAATCCATACAATCATTCTATTCGCTCGAACGAAAAATTTATTTATCTTCGCGCTCCTTTTGCGGATGTGGCGTAACTGGCAGCCGCGCCAGACTTAGGATCTGGTGCCGAAAGGCGTGGGGGTTCGAGTCCCTTCATCCGCACAAATCGGTTTACGGTTTACAGTTCACGGTTGTTCCATCAACCCCCGACTGTAAACCGTAAACATATAAACTGATTAAAATGAACATTACCAAAGAAAACATCGACGCGTTAAACGCAGTCATTAAAATCAACCTCACCCCGGAAGATTACAAACCAAAAGTGGATGCTGTGATTAAGAAATATCAGAAGACGGCAAACATTCCCGGCTTTCGTGCAGGTATGGTGCCGGCTGGCGTGATCAAAAAAATGTATGGCAAAGCAGTACTGGTTGAAGAATTGAACAACCTTCTTTCTGAAACCCTGGGTCAATACATTTTTGATAATAAGATTGATGTAATCGGAAATCCGCTTCCTAAAAAGAGTGAGCGTGAGCAGGTGTTCGAAGAAGGACAGGAATTTGAATTCCTGTATGAAGTTGGAATCGCTCCTGATTTTGAAATCAAATTCCCGAAATCAAAAATCCCTTATTATGTCGCGAAGATTGACGAGAAGATGGTGGAAAGCGATATGAATGACCTGAGAAGAAGATACGGTAAGTTTTCTAACCCGGAAACTTCTGATGAAACCAATATTCTTTATGGTGAATTCAATGAACTGGATGCTGACGGAAACCTGAAAGAAGGTGGAAATAAAACCACTACTACGCTTTCAATTGAAATGATAAAAGAGCCGAATGAAAGAAAAAAATTCGTCGGTTTAAAGAAAGGTGAAACGGTTGACTTCAGCCCTATGCAGGTGTTAAAGAATGAAACGGAAGTCGCGGCTATGCTTCGTGTTGAAAAAAATTCTCCAGAAATGAATTCTAATTATCGTCTTACCATCATGACGATTAACAAGGTGGAGAAAGCGGAGTTGAACCAGGAATTTTTCGATAAGATTTACGGAGAAGGAAATGTTAAGACGGAAGATGAATTCAGAGATAAAATCCGTGCAGGTATTGCATCGTATTTTGAACGTGAAAGCGACCGTAAACTGAAAAAAGATATTCGCCATAAAATGCTTGAAGATTTAAACATTCAGCTGCCGGATGATTTCCTGAAACGTATGCTGAAGGCCAACCAGGACAAAGAAAAAGCATTGGATGATCACGCATTCGAACATGAATACATGCATTTATCTGAGGACCTTCGCTGGAACCTTATCAACGGTAAAATCGCGAAAGACAATAACCTGCTGATCAGTGAAGAAGAAGTAACTACAGTTGCCAAACAGATGTTGCATCAGCAGTTTTCCAACTATGGCGTGTAC
>JAYVZS010000010.1:0-7027 GCA_043783155.1 Bacteroidota bacterium
GTATCGGGATCTGATGGGAATTATTCCCCGCCCCTTGGGGCGATCGGAAAGAATTCCCATCAAATACTCCGCTGCTCTGCGGCGGAGATGTTTATTATTTTACGCTGAGGTCACATAGTTCGCCGGGAATACGTCTCAGCGCTCTCTGCACCTCAGCGTTCTCTTGGTGAAACAAGAAGTATGTGGAAGTGTTTTGCAAACCAACCTTTTTCCCCGAATCCCGAACGGACAATTACTTTCTTAAAAAGTCAATAAAAAATTCTATCTTTCTGACTAAAATAAAAATCATGAAAAAAAATATCTGCCTCACCATTTTACTTTCAGTTTTTATGTTGAGTTTAAAAGCTCAGTGGACAACCGATACATTACAGAACACACTCGTGAGAGACAGCGTGGGAACGTCTGAAACGGAACCACTTTCTGTTACTACGAGTAACGGCAATACCTATGTTACATGGTTTGAATCGGTGAGCGGTAATTATCAACTGAGGATGCAACTGCTCGACTCAGCTGGAAATAAATTGTGGAGTCAGGAAGGATTAGTTGTTTCCGCTTTTCCGCAGGCCACTTACTTTGTACATTATGATCTGAAGGTGGATCATGAAGACAATGCTGTCGTTGCTTTCCAGGATTACCGCACAGGTGGTAACTTTAACGTTGTGGCGTACATGATTTCTCCCATTGGAACTTTTTTATGGGGCGCTTCCGGAATTTCTCTTGCTGATGATGCTGCGGAGGAAGGATTGTCGCCCGTAATTGGTGTCACTGCTTCCAACAATATCATCATCGCGTGGAATGCTGATTCATCTTCAAAGCAATGGGTAGCTTACCAGAAAATTTCTTCTTTCGGAACATTGGCATGGGGGGCAACTCCGAGAAAAATTATTGATTCAACCGGTGTAATAAGATATTCACGTCCTTCGGTTGTGCCTGCCGGTATAGACGATTTTATGATGATGTATGTGCAGGGAACCGGTACGTTTGGGAACGCCATGCGGGCGAATCATTTTGATGTAAACGGAAACCCGGTATGGCCTTCCAGTGCTCAGGTTTCTACCAAGACCATTAGCTCTTATTATTTCCCTGAAGTTATTTCAGATATGCATGGCGGTTTGTATGTGTCATTCAATACGTCAAATCCTGTCAGTCTTTCATTGGGAGATGTTTATGTGCAGCATGTAAATGCTTCCGGCGGAGTGTGGAGTGCGACAGGTACAGAAGCAGCTGTATCTACTGTGAACCATAAAGAAACACGTTCAATCAAATTTCTTGATTCGAGAAATGAAGTGTGGGTGTTGCTGAAAATATTAGATGGAGGGCAAACCAATACAGGCATTTCTGTACAGAAGTTTGATACATCAGGAGTTGTACAACTAGGTGCAGCCGCTGCCACTGTATTCCCGATCAGCATCGATTATTACGAGCCGTTTGCTTTTGAATCCACGAATGACGGAATGATCATCGTTCATACTGTCAATTCAGGATTCACGGCGAAGTTATTGAAGACAATTAAAATTAATTACAGCGGGCTTTCTTTGTGGACTCCTGCTGTGAGTGCGGTTTCTTCCATCGTAAGTGTGAAGTCACGAATCAGTTTAGGAAGTTTTCACAACGATCAGGTAATAGCTGTATGGAAGGATGAGCGAATTGATGAAGGTGTATATGCTCAGAATATTTTCAACAACGGTTCTGTTGGTCCGCTGGCAGTGCCGAATGAAATTTCAATCGATGAAAATTTCAATCTCTTTCCAAATCCATCCGCTGAATTTCCTGTCATTCAGTTTAAAGGTGATAAATCAGGTGAAGCACTCGTCAGTATAACAAATGCTTTTGGGAAGACAATTTGTTCCCATCCTGTTTTTCTTGATGCTTCAAATGGTCAACTTGATTTAAGTAAGTTAATCAAACAAAATTTTTCTTCCGGAATTTATTTTATCAGCATCTCTGATAACAAAATGAAAGAGGTAAAGAGATGGGTGAAGGAATGAGGATGGAGGTCCTGAGTGTTGGTCGGTTGCCTGTATTTGATAGAAATTATTTCATTAATTCAGATATACGACACCAATTGCAGCAGTGTTGTAAATTGAACCACAGACTAAAATGAAATAGTTAGAAGCCATTTCGTTTTTTCTTTTATCTTTGTTTCAACAATTTAATTCTTTCTTCTTTACTTCTTTACTTCTTTCTATCTTTTTTAATTTTTCTCTACCCTTGAATTACTGGAATCAAACTCCTTTGTTTCGTTTACTTCCTGCTTTTATTTTCGGAATACTCGCAGGTATTGTTGGATCTTACCTGAAACCATTGTGGATACTGCTTTTTAGCGCGATTCCTGCTTTCTTGTTTTTAAGCCAGGTATTGTTGCCGAAAAAGTTTTTCAGTTACCGTTTCAGATGGCTGTTCGGTTTGTCGGCTCAACTCCTTACGTTTTCTTTTGCTTGGTTACTCACCGAATTTAAAACAGAAATCTATTCTCAAAGTCACTTCAGCAAGTATGAACATGTTTCCGCTTACATGGCTTATCTCAACGATAGCAAGCAGGAGAAAAGTAAAAGCTATAAAACAACGATCCGGATTGTAGCTGTTAAATCAGGAGACAAATGGTTCAAGGTTGATGGAAAATGTCTTGTTTACATTTTCAAAGATTCGGTCTCCGCGGCTCTTCGTTACGGTGATCTGATCACATTTACAAATGTTCCGGCAGAAGTGCAGCCACCGGCGAATCCCTCCCAGTTTAATTATAAAAAATTTCTGTCTTACAACCAGGTGTATCATCAGCTCTATTTTTCTTCCGGAAAGTATCGTGTGGTCGCGCATCACCATGGAAGTGAAATTGTGGAGATGGCAATTAACATGAGAGAGAAGTTGCTGAAGATTTTTAAAGACAACAACATCAGTGGCGATGATTATGCAGTTGTCTCGGCTTTGCTTCTTGGAGATACAGATGAAATCGACCAGGAGATCATGACTGCGTACGCTGCTTCAGGTGCCTTGCATGTTCTTTCGGTTTCGGGTTTACATGTCGGAATTATATACATCGCATTGAACGCCTTTTTATTTTTTCTGAATCGGAACAAGAAAACACGAGTGATGAAAGCAGGAATTCTCATTCTCTTTCTCTGGTATTATGCATTGCTCACAGGACTTTCTCCCGCTGTTCTTCGCTCGGCTGCGATGTTATCTTTTATCGTCCTCGGTAAAGCGCTCGACCGCTATACGAATATGTATAATACGCTGGCTGCTTCCGCGATTGCGTTGTTTTGTTTTCAGCCGCACTTGTTGATGCAGGTTGGGTTTCAACTTTCCTATCTCGCTGTGCTCGGAATTGTTTTCCTCTACAAGAAAATTCATCTGCTGTTAAATCCACGAAACTGGCTGCTGAAGCAAATCTGGGGACTCACGGCTGTTTCTGTCGCCGCACAACTTGCGACATTTCCTCTTGGGTTGTTTTACTTCAATCAGTTTCCAAATTATTTTCTTCTGTCTAATCTGCTCGTCATACCAATTTCAACGGTAATTTTATATGGCGGGATCATTCTCTTTATTATTTCTCCCCTTACTATATTCGCGAAATGGGTAGGATTGGTACTAGGAAAAATTGTTCACCTTTTGAATTATACAGTCATAACGATTGAACATCTTCCGTTTGCATTGACGCAGGGAATATCGATCTCCATTTTAGAAACTTGCATCCTGTACGTTTCAATACTCATGCTTATTTTATTTTTTATGAAGAAGGAACCGAAGTATATAATGACTTCCATCCTGACAACAATTATTCTACTGTCATTAAGAGCTGTTGAAACCATCCAATTTCAAAAGCAGCAACAATTGATTGTGTATGATATTCCGAAATCATCAGCCATAAATCTTATAAACGGGAACTCTGGAGTATTTATTTCCGACAGTGTTCTTGTAAACAACAGAAGTATGATGATGTTTAACGTTATTCACTATTGGTGGGATTGCGGAGTTAACGAAGCACAAACAATTAAGGTTGTAAACGGAAGCGAAACTTTAAAAAGTAAATCATTGTTCCTTCAAAAAAATATAGTACGGTTTCAGGGGAAGACAATTCTATTGATGAACGATTCAACATTACTGAATACCAGTCATCAACTTTATTTTGACTACATCATACTTTCAAAAAACCTGAAGATTCATCTCAAAGAAGTGGTGAAGAAATTTCATTTCAAAGAATTGATTATTGATTCGTCCAATTCCAATTATCATGTTCAACGTTGGAAAAAGGAAGCGGAAAAGCTTGGAATAGTTTATTACGTTGTTGCGGATAAAGGCGCTTTCGTAAAGGTGATTGAATGAAAAATTTCACCACGAAGATACAAAGAGAAAAAAAACTTCGTGTCTTTGTGGTTAAACTTTATTTGATCGATGACAATGCCATTTTTTCTTTCACCCGAACACCTTTCTCCGTCATCTCAATCGAGCAACATTCGGTTAGCAAATCATGTTCGAAAAAAAGAATGAAATTTTTCTTTGCAGCTTCCGCCAGAAATTTTGTTTTCTCTTCCAGCGTAACAAGTGGCCGCATGTCATACGCCATGATGTACGGAAGCGGAACGTGCCCGGCCGACGGAATTAAGTCGGCGCAATAAGCAACGTGCTGTCCGTTGTAATTCATAATCGGTAACATCATCGCTTCCGTATGTCCATTCACATATAAAACATGAAATCCATCAAATAATTTTCCGCCGTCCTCAATGAATTTTAACTGTCCGCTTTCTTTAATCGGTAAAATATTTTCCTTCAGAAAACTGGCCTTCTCCCTTGCATTCGGATGAACAGCCCATTCCCAGTGACGTTCGCTGCTCCAGTAGGTGGCGTTTTTAAAAGCCGGTTCATAACCTGTTCTGTCCTTGTTCCATTTTACGCTCCCTCCGCAATGATCGAAATGAAGGTGTGTGAGAAAGACATCCGTAATATCATCTTCCATGAAACCGGCAGCATGCAATGACTTGGTCAATGAATCATCGCCGTTTAAATAGTAGTGAGAGAAAAATTTATCATCTTGTTTTACGCCCATTCCGTTGTCGATGAGCACGAGCCGGTTTCCTTCTTCCACCAGGAGGCAACGCATCGCCCAATTGCACATGTTGTTGTCGTCAGACGGATTTAGTTTGTACCAGATTGATTTCGGAACCACGCCGAACATGGCGCCGCCGTCGAGTTTGAAATTGCCGGTGTTGATGGTATGTAATTTCATTGGTGAATTGTGAGTTGGTTAATCGGTGAATTAAAGTTGTCCGGATAGTTTTTAATAACGAGGTGACAAGGTGATGTGGTAATTGCCATGCTTAGCTACGCAGTAATTTCTGACTTCGTCACCTCGACAAATTCTTCCGCAAATTAAGCTAATTGATTGTTAGTAAGCATGTGAAAAGATGATTGAAGAAATAAATTCGGAGCAAAAATATTTTCTAATTTTCACGTTACATAAGAACTATCCGAATGAGCCCTTCTCAGAACACCGAACTAAAATCTTCTGACTTCAAAACAATTCATTTCATCGCCATTGGTGGTGCCGCCATGCACAACCTCGCTATCGCTTTACATACAAAAGGATTTCATGTTTCCGGCTCGGATGACGAGATTAACGAACCTTCTCTTTCGCGGTTGAATGCGTTGAATCTGCTGCCTGAAAAATCAGGATGGTTTCCGGAGAAGATCACCAAAGATATTGATGCCGTGATTCTCGGTATGCATGCCCGTGGGGATAATCCTGAATTGCTAAAAGCGCAAGAGATGGGAATAAAAATTTATTCTTACCCTGAATATCTGTATGAGTTTTCGAAGAAAAAAAAACGTGTAGTGATTGGTGGCAGTCATGGTAAGACTTCTATTACTGCGATGATCATGCATGTTTTGAAAACGTGCAACATGGATTTCGATTACATGGTTGGATCAAAACTCGAAGGTTTTGATACAATGGTGAAACTGACTACCGAAGCCCCTGTTATTATTTTGGAAGGTGATGAGTACCTGGCATCGCCTATCGATCGTCGTCCGAAGTTTCATTTGTATCATGCCGACATTTCTTTGATCAGCGGTATTGCCTGGGATCACATCAACGTGTTTCCGACTTTTGAAAGTTATGTTGAGCAGTTTCAGATTTTTGCCGACCAGGTTCCATCCGACGGAACTCTTATTTATTGTGATGAAGATGCTGAAGTAAAAAAAGTTGCTCTTCAATCGAAGAGTTCCTGTAAGAAAATTGGGTACGGAATTCCTGAATACAAAATTCAAAACGGTGTCACCCTTATCAGAACACCGGACTCAAAACTCACCACTTCTCTGCAAGTATTCGGCGAGCACAATCTCATGAATCTCGAAGGCGCCAGGAACGTTTGCAACCTGCTCGGTGTTTCGGATGAAAAATTTTATCCTGCAATTTCTTCTTTCAAAGGCGCGTCACGACGATTGGAATTGCTGGCAAAGAATGAAACGGTTTCTGTCTTTAAAGATTTCGCTCACTCACCATCTAAGTTAAAAGCCACGACAGAAGCGGTAAAGCAGCAATTTCCGGATCGGAAAATTATTGCCTGCATGGAACTGCATACTTTTTCCAGCCTGAGCAGCGGCTTTCTTGAACAATACAAAGGCTCAATGGATATGGCTGACGAAGCCATTGTTTACTTCAATCCACACACACTTGAACATAAAAAGCTTCCGATGATTTCGGCAGAACAAGTGCAACATGCATTTGGCAATAGTCAGGTGAAAGTCGTTACTGATTCAAAAAAACTGGCTGACTATCTTGTGGCCATGGATTACCGCAATACGGTGTTAATCATGATGAGCTCCGGCAATTTCGATGGGATGAATTTAAAATCATTTACACTCGATATTATTCAGAAAACATATACTGCTGTTTAATTAATTAGTAACTTCACCCGTTACTTACTCAGCCAAAAATTTAAAATAATCCTTACTTCTTGCTGAACTGTTAACTGTTTTACCATGAAAGAGATTACTGTGCAGGAGTTAAAAAAAAAGATGGACAACAAGG
>JAYVZS010000011.1:0-17743 GCA_043783155.1 Bacteroidota bacterium
AATTTACATCACACACATTACAAACACGGCTGGATGTGATAGTACAATTACTACAAACTTAACCGTGATTCCAAATTCGTCAAGTTCAAGATCGCTTTCTATTTGCAACGGAGCGAGCTATACTCCGCCGGGTGGATCTGCTCAAACAACAACTGGAGTTTACATCACACACATTTCAAATGCTGCAGGATGCGATAGTACGATTACTACAAACTTAACCGTCATTCCTAATTCTTCAAGTTCAAGATCGCTTTCTATTTGTAATGGAGCGAGCTATACTCCTCCGGGCGGATCAGCTCAAACGACAACAGGAATTTACATCACGCACATTTCAAACACGGCTGGATGTGATAGTACGATTACTACAAACTTAACAGTCATTCCTAATTCTTCAAGTTCAAGATCACTTTCCATTTGTGAAGGTGACACCGTGATATTACCAGATTCAAGAATCGCAACACCGACTGTTTCCGGTGACTTCATATCAACAGTTCAAAATGCTAACGGTTGTGACAGCACAATCACCACACATATAACAGTGAACACTGTTCCGATTTTAAATGCCTCTGCTTCGCAGATAGATTGTTTTGGAAATACAGGTAGTGTATCATTAAGCGCAAGTGGAGGGACAACACCATATTCCTATGGGCCAGCACCCACGGTAGCATTATCTGAAGGTAATTATATATATATAGTAACCGATTCAAACAACTGCTTCGCTACAGCCGAGGTTATTATAAATCATGCGCCTTCGCAATTAACTTTAACAGCCACAGCCAACCAAATTGCATGTTTCAACGGAAGAGGAAGCGTAACATTAAATACATCCGGCGGAACTCCCACTTATTCCTATACAGGAAGTCCCGCTACGAACCTAGTTGCAGGAAACTATAATTATACTGTAAGAGATTCGAAGGGATGTTTAGCGGTAACGTCAGCTACAATAAATACAGCACCTACACTCTTAAGAGGAACTGTTTCCACAACACCGACGCAATGCAATGCAAGTACCGGAACGGCCACTCTAAGTCCCTCAGGAGGAACAGCACCGTATTCTTGTTTATGGAATACATCACCATCGCAAACAACACCGGTGGCACATAACCTGAGCGCCGGCTCGCATGCTGTTACAATCACCGACAGCCATGGATGCATTGCAACAGCAACATCCATCAACAGCAGTCTGACTCCACCAGCATGTATCATTACTGGAAACCTCGCCTATTGTCCGGGCGGAACAACAACTCTTTGCGCTACTGCGGGTTTAGCATCTTACGCATGGAACACAGGCGATACAACACAATGCATTACGGCAGACACCGCGGGCATTTATTCAGTCGTTGTCATGAACACTTCAGGATGCAGCAACAACAAAAGTGCTACCATTACAGAAAGTACTTTTCCGATATGTTCCATCAGTGGCGGCAATTATATTTGCCCGAACGGAACTGTAACATTGGGAGCACAAACCGGCTATACTTCATATTTATGGAGCAATGGGATACGGGCTCCCTTTACCACCGTCAGGGCAGGAGGAATATATTCAGTGACGATAAAAAATAGTGCGGGTTGTATAAGCACATGCAGTAAAACGATAACACCTCCATTGAAAATTATCGGTACAAAAATAAACGGAAGCTGTTCGAATGCCTTTTTGGGAAGTATTTTAATAGCCATAACAGGAGGCACATCTCCCTTCACATATCTATGGAGTAATGGTACTACTACACAAAATGCAACCGGGCTTATAGCAGGTAATTACTATGTATGGGTGACCGATTTTAACGGATGTTCATTAAAATATACCGCTGCAATCACGACTACAAAAGGAATCGCTGATTATTCAACCATTAATTCCGGCTTTAATGATGTCAATATATTGGCCGGATCGTATCTCTGGTTTAACAGTTCGGTGAAAGTGAATTATTCAGGAAGTTATCCGGTTGCCGTTCATTTTACAGACCAGAAAGTTTCCAGTTCAAAATTCAGTCTTACTGTTCCGAATGGAACACTGATCCTGACGAATTCAGCTACGCAAACTACCACTGAATTTACAGGAACCGAATGGGTAACCACAGCTCCTCCAAATCCACAGGGTATATATTTCATATCGGGATTATCTTACCTTGTGAGAACGACCATACTAAGAAATCTGAAACCTGTTTCATGGAAAGGAATATGGACGGCATCATGTCCGGGAGTTGATTCTGTTGAATGGAAATTCGGAACATCAGTCTATTCAAGAATGGGAAGTGCTCTGAATACGCTGGGAGTAAAACCAGCGAATGGAGCGTCTTCTTCACTATATAACAACAACGACTCATCGGGAACTCCTGAAAATTACAAATCGTATTGCATCAGCGGAGCACGCGGTTATGGTTCAACCAACTACACAGGTTCATTCTCTATTGTTGGCAGCCGTATTCCATGTTCGCCTTCAACTTGCATGAATACAGGGCTTGTCGCTCATCGTTATACAAGCGAAGAACCGGTTCCGGCTGAAGAAGGCGGATTCCAGGTGAGCGCTTTCCCGAATCCATTTACATCATCCACAACCATTGAATTTGAACGGACTGATAAATCAAGTTATACAGTGGTGGAAGTATATAATCTATCAGGAAGCAAAGTGGCTGACTTATTCGATAACACTATTGAACAGGGAATAAAGTATTCCGTGATATTTCATCCCGAAAATCTGGAGGAAGGAATTTATGTCTATAAAATTATCAGCAGCGATAAGGTTGTAAATGGAAAACTGATATTAATGAAATAATGGGAAAGCCGTGTTTAAGTGATAAGTGCAATTTAAAGATTTGATTTTTCCCAAGGGATTTTTTAAGGATCCCTTGAGAAAAATCAGCTGAGAAGCGTAATCTTTGGATTGCAATGTCGAAACACTACACTCATCTCAGCCTGGAACAAAGGTATCAAATTGAAGCTCTTGTTAAAGCGGGAAAAAAGCAAAATGAAATTGCTATTATAGTTGAAAAATCAAAATCCTGTATCAGCCGGGAATTAAAAAGGAGCATTCCTTTGCGCGGTAAAGGAGCCAAAGAATATGCTGCTGAAAATGCACAGCGAAAAACTGAGCTACGGCATAAAATGAAACCTAAGTGGAAGGTATTTGATCAGGGGATGAAAAGCTACTGCATTGAAAAGCTTATAAAAGAGCGATGGAGTCCGGAGCTGATCAGTCATGAGGGGAGAAAGGAAATGAATAATTTTGTTTCTCACGAATGGATTTATCAGTGGATATGGAAATGTAAGCACGGCAATAGGAATCAGGATAAAGAAGGCAAACAGTTGTACCGCTATCTTAAGCATGGCCGTAGGCACCGCAAGCGAGGTAACCGCAGAGATAACCGTGGCATTATTCCCAACAGAGTGTCAATTGAACTCAGACCTAAGGTAGTGGATAAAAGAAAAAGAATTGGTGATATAGAAGTAGACTTTATGATTGGTAAAAATCATCAGAGCGCCCTGCTGGTAGCTTTAGACAGAGCGACTCTCCATACAAGACTTAGACTGCTCAAATCTAAAAACAGCTATGGTGTAAAAGAAACATTAAAGAATTTGTATAAAGGAAACTGGGTAAAAACATTTACTTTCGACAACGATATGGGATTTGCCAATCATCAGGAAATTGCTGACAAGTATTCAGCAAAATCTTTCTTTACCAGACCATATACATCTCAGGACAAAGGCTCTGTTGAGAATCGAATCGGACAGATAAGACGATTCTTACCCAAGAAAACAGATCTCAATAAAATTACTCATCAGCAAATCTTGAGCATCGAATCAAAATTAAACCACCACCTGCAAAGCAGGTGGATTTACACAACCCAACGCACAAGGGAAAATTATTTTTGAGCAAAGCTATCATCACATAACCACCTTCAAAGAAGGTGGGTTTATAAGTTAAACTAAATAACAGACCCGTAAGAAAGTTTAACTATAAAAACACCTAACCAAGTCTTCTTAGAAAAAGTTGCACTTATTAGTTGAACCTACAAAAGAATATTATCCTCATTCTCCTGCTATCTATTTGACCACAAACCTTTGTGCGGAAGAGAAATCAGAACCTTTTAAAATGGCGGTATAGACCCCGGTCTCGAATTCATGCGTCAGCGTAAACGGTTGTCTTATTCCGTCAGCAAATGATCTTGCGTATACTTCCTGGCCGATCATGTTCACAATAGAAAGGTGGCAAGCACCTGAAATCGGCCTGACAGAAATATTCAACTGCTCCGTTACCGGGTTAGGAAAAATTTCGAGGGAAGAATTTATTATTTCATGGACACCGACATCTCCGACAAAGATTCCGGCGCTTATTTTACAGCCATTGCTGTCTGTGACAAGAACATTGTAATTTCCGTTTTGAACCGGTATATAAAAATAGTTGACGCTATACTGAATAGCGGTTGAGGAATGATACCATTGGTAAGCAGAGTAACCCGGTAAGGCAAAAAGTGTATCCACCGATTGCGAAATGGCAAATGCAGATGGATTTGGAAATACGGTAATATAGTTGCGACGAATTACCGTATCATTTCCACTGCTATTATAAGCAATCAACGTAACATCATACGTTCCCGGTGAATGATAACAGACATTCTGCGGGTTTTCATCAGAACTGGCCGCGGGTGTCGCGCCGCTGAAAATCCAGTGATATGAAGAAGCGAATAACGAATGGTTCGTAAAACTGACACATCTATTCATGCATATAGCATTTTCCGAAACAGTAAAATCAGCAAGAGGCACGAGGGAAGTGTCAATAAATTTCGCTATGAAATAATCATACGTCAGATTTGAACTATCCCGGTTCAATTGAGTTTTATAACCACCGATACCACTGTTCGAATAATTTGCAAAAGCATAACATCCGTCTTTCGTTTGCAACGCAATGCCTGATTCATCATGACCCGCAGTGAAAACTGTTTTATCCCATTGTTTATTCCCAAGCGAATCTATTTTAACAACCCATGTCTGCTCAACACCAAGATTGACTTCCGACTTGTTGCCAGTCGCATCTGAATAAGAAGAACCTGCCATTAAATAACCTTTGTCAGTTGTCTGAACAACATTTCCGAACTCTTCTTCCCTTGCAACACCACCAAAGTCTTTATCCCATAATTTATTTCCTACCGAATCAATTTTTACAATCCAGTAATCGGATGTATTGGCAGGTCCATGATTATTTTCTGATTTGTCTCCGCTTATTCCCGACCATGAATACCCGGCCAATATATACCCGTTATCATTGGTCTGCTGAAGTGAATAAATTTCATCGTTGCCTGTTCCGCCATAACGCTTGTCCCATCGGATACTTCCAAGTGAATCTGTTTTAATAATCCAGAAGTCGCAATTGTTCAAGGTACCGCAATTTGGTTGAGTTTTATCTCCCGTAGCCTGCGACCATGTATATCCGCCTAATATATACCCGCCATCTGTCGTTTGCTGCAGAGTATAAAGCTGATCGTTGTTAGTTCCACCATACCGTTTATCCCATTCCTTGCTTCCAACGGCATCGGTTTTTACAATCCAGTAGTCAGCGCTTCCCCATGATGGTTGTGTCCTGTCGCCTCCGTTAGTAGAGTATGAAATTCCTCCAAGAATAAATCCGCCATCGGCAGTTTGCCTGACAGAATAAAGTTCATCTTCATAGATACCTCCGAATCGTTTGTCCCATTCTTTGTTTCCCGCCGAATCAATTTTTACAATCCAGTAATCGGCAGTTGGATTGGAAGAAGCTGAAATATCCCAATTGGGTTGGGTTTTATCACCGCTGATTCCTGAACGCGAAAACCCGCCGAGAATATATCCACCATCGGTTGTTTGTTGAAGTGAATGTAATTCATCATTCAAAGATCCGCCGAATCTTTTATCCCAGATTTTATTGCCAAGAGAATCTGTTTTTACAATCCAGTAATCCATCCCTCCGTTTCCGGTCTCAGTTTTATCTCCCCCGATTCCTGATGAAGACCAGCCGCCGGCAATAAATCCTCTGTCGGCAGTTTCAATAAACACCGACAACACTTCATCTCCAGTTCCGCCATACCTTTTATCCCATTGCTTTTGAAGAGGAGTTTGGGCGAAAGCGAAACTGCAAATGAAGAAGACCCATCCTATATAAAGAAAGTGTTTTCTCACCATTGTGTTTCCTGTCACAATAATAGATTACACCCTATGGCGACTTCAATAAAGATTGGCTAAGCGGAGATTTTCTTAGGCGAGAGTCGGGTTTCATTCTACTCAAAAAAGTAAACTGTCAGCATTATCCGTCATTCAAGTACAGTTGTCAGAATATTGAAAAAATCGCCAACCGGAAATTGCATTTTTTTCATTTTTTCCAAATCTCACATGAAAATTCTGTAAGAAATCTTCCCCTTTAGTACAAACGCTGCTACTATAAACACGTAATCATTAGTGTGTTTAAAAGGTCGTTTTACATCAAATTGAAAATTCACTCTGCATTTATTACATGTATGCTGTGCAGCCTGCTCTCGTTGGGGCAAGCAGGTACTTTTGCCATGAATAAACGGTATGGAATCTCTTCAGAGTTTATAAAAAATAACACCGAACAAAATGTAAGCGAAGTCGCATCGAATGTTTTGCGCATCACAAACTACACAAGCAAAACTGTAAGTTTTCATCTCCGTTTTTCAATACCGATGAATTGGCTCATGTTGAAGCAAAGCAATGCGGTTTACGAGCTTGCACCGGGAGATTCTACATTCATTCCGGTTCGCATCATTACCGATAAGCTCGCCAAGGGAAACATGAACTATGTTGTGAGCGTTTTTTTAATCTCCGACCGGGAACAGCAGTTTGCATCCCAAAACTGGTATGTTACCATTCAAAACCAATCGCAATGGTTAGCGACTCTCCCGCTGAAGAAAATTTATTTCGTTAACAATGCAGATTCATCCGGCTTCAACGTCCACTTTTCAAACACGGGAAATGCGGATGAAAGGATTCACCTGAGCTTCAAAGCTGACAGGAGAATAGAGGTGATTGATCCGGCTTCAAAACAAACTGTATCCAAACTTGATTTCAGTTTACCTGTTGGAACTGATACGACACTTAACTTCGGAGCAAAAAGAAAAAAAGAATTTAAGTCTCCTAAAAATAAGAGAGACGGGAATGAAAAAACAGGAACATCCAACGAAGAGTACATCATACAGGCAGTCGCTACCAACGACGGCTTTGCAGGGAAAAGAGGTCAGTCCTGGACAGGAACGGTTTCCTTTTTTAAAATTGGAAATGAAATCCAGGTCAATGATTTCAAAAGAGCCGCTGCTCCTCTAACACTTGAGATGAACGTATATGATGTGTTGTCGAGTGCAACCACTATGTCGATGGATGCATACGGGAATGAACTTATGAAAAATGATCAGTTGCTTAATTACCGTGTCCAGACTGTCTTCATCACCAATTTCCTGAATGAAAGAACTTTTTTAGGAGCGAACCATTACCTCGGATATTTTTCTCACAAAGGAAGTATTGAGATTGGAGAAATAAGCGGCTGGGGACGAAGTCTCATCAATGGTAAAGGAATAAAAGGGATGGTACAAAAAGGTCATAACCAGTTAGGAGCAGTGATTACAAGGGCTCCGGAATTTTTTTCAAATAACAAAGTAAATAGTTATGGTTTCTTCCATCATTTTGACGCGAAGAAATTCAACATCAGCAACTATTATAGTCGTGTTACAGATAATAATGTTCACCAGGAAAATACACTTTTGAGCAGTTACGGTTCTTTCAAAATAAACACTCACCATCAAATAAGTATTGGCGGAGGATTGAGCAATGAAAATTACACAGTCGTGAATCCCTTTACCGCAAAGGGCTATGGATATGACTTGAATTACTCAGCAGGATTCAAAAGAATTCTCTTCACCCTCACGAATCAATATGGAAGCAATAATTATACACTGGGAAGAGGACTTATAATGACAACCGGTCGCGTAACAGGTTACATCAACAAGACGGTTAACCTTTCTCTCAGCAGTCAGAATTTTCGTCAGAACGCGTCTTATTATTTTCTAGGTAATATTATTCCGGGAAGAAGCGTTCGTTCTGACAAGTATGAAGCACGCGTCGGATTTATTTCACCTGAAGCGGCGATCTACCTGAAACCGAGTTATGCAGACGAAGAAAATTTTTCTCTTCATGTACTCACAAAAGGCCTGGGAGTTGAATACAATGCGAGGAACCTGACGAAGATACGGCTCGCAACCAACATGTTCATGGGCTATATAAAGGTGCCGGACTATGATTTGCCGAATTTTTTCGTAGCTCACGCCGGAGCAAACGCAAAATGGAACCACCTGGATTTAAGTCTTCGTTATACTTACGGACCCAACCAGGTTTCAGAGCAACTTCGTTTTATTCAAAACAAAATTAACCCGCAGTCTCTCAACATCACTTCCACTCATGATCTTTGGTTTGGTGGCGGAAACTGCCTGCTAACAACGAACGCAGGATTAACGTATGAGACATTCTTCAACAAACTTAGTTTCCGGATCAAGCCGGAAGTTTTTCTCTTTAGCAAAACAGGTTTTCGATTTTCAATTTATGCCACCTATATCTCAACCACGCAAGGCGCTAACCCGATGTTAACAGAGACTCAGCTTGAAAACGGAGGATTTCAAAAAGTAACTACTGATGAATTCAACATTGGCTTTGGAATCAAGAAGCAAATCGGAGTTCCGATCCCGGGAAAGAAATTCAGGAGCATCAAAATCATTGTGTTCAAAGATTACAACGGCAACAGGTCGATGGATGCAAATGAGGAAGGTGTCGAGAATATACTCATCAATATGCGTCTCGTGAAACCGATGGAGACCGAATCGGATTCTTCTTCGCTGTTCCGTTCGCATGGAGATGACTTTATCACGAACAGCAAAGGAGAAATCAATTACAATAACATACCAGCCGGGCTTTACCACATTAAAATGATTCCGCTTACTCAAATGGGAGAATGGTTTGATGGTAAAGAAGAAGATGTGATGGTAAACGGCAAGCAGACTATTTACATGGCACTTAGCAAAGGTGTTAAGCTTTCGGGAAGCATCCTGATAGAACGTGATAAATACTCCGGGGAAGGAAATGCTCCGGATTTGTCCCGCATCCGTGTAACAGCCATTGATTCCTCAGGAAAGACCTACAGCTCTTTGACCGACAAAAACGGGAACTTTTTCACCTACCTTCCTATGGGAATGTATGTGCTGAGTATTAATGAAGCGGCACTGGGCGAAAACTACGTGTGTATGCAAAATAACATGATCCTTGATCTGACGAAACCAATTGCGGATAATTACAGTATTACATTCAATGTTTCGGAACGAAAAAGAAAAATGGAAATTAAAAAATTCAACAGCTCCGGAGAACAGATTAAAGAGCCGACTGATTCAAATCAACCTATACTCAAAAAATAAAAATTCAAACCAATAACATAAGTATGATTATGAAGACCACCACGAAACAACTCTTCGCTCTTTTAGTAACGTTCATCGGATTTTATTCCGGGGTTATCGCACAAAATGTTTCCATCGCACCAAGCCGGCTGTATTACAAGATAGATGCCGGCGGATATAAAAGCCAGGCGGTAACGATCACGAACAGTTCACGGGTAAAACAATCGTTCACCATTACATTCTCTGATTTTGAAGCACCCGGAGTAGAAGGTAAAAGTAAATTCATGGATGCCGGTGAAAGCGAAAACTCCTGTTCTAAATGGCTTAGTGCCTCGCCTTCATTTTTTGAAATTGAGCCGGGACAATCGCAGACCGTTCAGGTATTGTTACAAGTACCGAATATTCCTGAAGCCAATAAAGTGAAATGGTCGGCGATGAAAGTAAAACTGGCGAAAGAAAAAAGTAAATCCGAAGCAAACAACGATGCGAATGCTGTTGGCATGGGCGTAACGGAAACATTCCAGTTCATCGTACATATTTTTCAATCACCGCCTTCCGTTACATTTAAGAGCGCTGAGATATTAGGGTTCAAAGACATCACAGCAGAAAATGACAGTTCACGGGTACTGAAACTGATGGTGAAGAACAGCGGAGAGGCTATACTTGACTGCGCTTCTTATCTTGAGATCACAAATTTGCAGACAGGAAGCGAAGAACGTGTTAAACCTTTTGCATTTACATTACTGCCGGGCGGTTCACGGGATGTTAAGTTCCATCTTCCGGTTATTGGCAAAGGCAAATACTCCATTCTGGGTGTGGTGGATTATGGAAGCAAAGAAAATGTACAGGCCGCCGAACTGGACCTTGAGGTAAAGTAGAATGAAATTACCAGACTTTTTGTAAGGTTTCATGTTTTATTGAACAACGCTGCCCGTAGCGTGATGCTATTTTTGCTTCATACCAAACCAAACTTAAATCATGAAGACAAAATTAGTAAGAGCATCGTTAGCAGCAACATTAATTATGCTGTTCACTGCGACAGTATCAAACGCACAGCTATCAGACCAGGAGTATGTAGCCGTTACAATGGACCTGCAGGGAATCCTTCAGTTGAATATGACAACTGACCCCCAGGTTGACTTTGTCTTTAACACCATTCAAAAATACCAGGTAGGTATTACCAAGTACAATGCTACCCGGTTAGAAGTGGAAGCGACTGTTCCATGGGATCTTTTCGCACAGCCAAGTACACAATTCTGGACACAACAGATTGCATACGGTGCAGGTACTAACGGACAAGGAGTTCTTCCATCGGAAATTCTTGAGATGGAAGCGATACAGCCGAATTCATCAGTAACCGGTCCTCCACTCACGTTCAACAGTTTCATAGGTTTGTCGAGCAATGGTGGTGCTAACACCGCTTCACTTACACCGACCGTGAATACACAGTTTCTTGCAGGTGAATTTGGCCAGGGTGTTGCGAGCAGTTATCCTCCAAATACATCTACTGCCAGTCCTTTAACAAATAAGTTTCTTCTCCATTACAGAATAAAACCGGGTGTTCCCGCTAACTTCCCTGACCTTACTACTCAATATCCATTGGTCGCTGCAAGTACTTTTACACTTGCTGTTCCTTACGCACAGCCGGGATTTTATGATCTTGAAGTGGTGTATACATTAACGGAAGATTTATAAAAATACTGATTATTGTAAATGAAAAAGTAATCCCGCACGTCGGGGTTGCTTTTTTTTATTTTCAACAAACAGAAACAGACTGTAACTTTTCAGGTGACTTTAAGTAAAGATTGAGTTAACCATGAGAAAATTAATCAGCTGTTTCCTTTTTGCTTTTATGATGGCGAAAGTGAGTGCACAGTCTGTTAATTTTGAATTCAAAACAAACTCCGGCGTTGATTTTACCTTTAACACCATCACGAAATATCTCAACGGAATAATCATTCCGAATGCAGTAACACTCGATGTGGTTGCCATCGGAACTCAATGGGATTTGTATGTCGGCACCACGACCACTACTGCCGGAACATGGGACAACGTACAATATTATTCATCTACCGGAAACGGATTTCCTCCTGTCGGATTGCTGCAGATCGCAGTCAGGAATGCCAGCAACACCTCCCAGATATCAGGATACACTCCCTTGCATGACATTGCCACCACTACAGTGGATATTATCGGTAACCACCTGAATGCACCCGACCCACCCGTTAACTGCACCGACGTGATACACCAGGGAACAAACACGGCTGGAAGCTACACCGCCGATCCGCAGTGTTATCAATTCAGTATTGACTTCAGAATTGTTCCCGGTTTGAATTACATCGCCGGACAATATTCACTTCGTGTTGATTTTATTATTGCACGGGATCTCTGAAAAAAAATATTTCGATTGTATTCGATCCTTCTCCTGAAAGAGAAGGTTTTTTTTGTTTCGAAAAGTAAAAAATCTTTTCCCTCGTTTGAAAATTTCTTTCCGATATGACTACCTTGCACGCCATGCAATCTCTGACGAAAACTTATTATGGATAAAAACTTAATTACTACTGCCACTGAAATTCCCGGTTATCGAATTGCGGCCAACCTCGGCATTGTGCGCGGCATCACCGTTCGGTCAAGAAATATTTTCATGAACATCGGCGCCAGTTTTCAAACACTGATTGGTGGAAACATATCCATCTATTCTGAGCTATGTGAAAAAGCTCGACAGGAAGCATTCGATATTTTAATCAGTCATGCGGAAGCAATCGGAGCGGACGCTATCATCGCCATGCGTTATGACGCGAATGAAATCATGGGTGGTGTTACTGAAGTACTCGCATACGGTACAGCTGTGAAGCTCGTGAAGTCGTAGAAAAAAACAGAATCCGGATTTTCTTTTCTTTGCAGTGAATTTCACCTGATGAATGCACTTATTTATTACCTGAGTCTCCCGTTTATTTACCTGCTGGCCTATCTGCCATTCACCGTTTTGTATGCGGTGTCGGATTTTTTTTATGTACTCCTCTATTATCTATTCCGGTACAGGAGAGAAATTGTGTACACCAACCTTCGCAAATCTTTTCCGGAAAAAACAGAAAACGAAATTCATCAGCTTTCAAAAAAATATTACAGCTACCTCTGTGACCTCACCCTTGAAACATTCAAGACACTTACCTTTACAAAAGAAGAAGCCGTAAAACGCTGCAACTTTGTGAACACCGACCTGTTACAAAAATTGTATGCCGAAAAGAAAAGTATTATCCTCATGATGGGACATTACGGAAACTGGGAATGGGGCGGCAATAGTTTCAGCATCCAGACTGATTATCAGCTGAATGTTATTTATAAGACCATGAGTAATCCTTATTTTGATAAATTTGTCTACAGGATGCGTACCCGTTTCGGGACCGGGCTCATCGAGATGAAAAAAACTTTTAAGGAGATGGGTGAAAACAGGAATAAAATTACCGCAACGGCGTTTATTGCTGATCAAACACCCTCTGCTGATAATTCTTACTGGACGATGTTTATGAATCAGGAAACTCCCGTATTTTTGGGCGCCGAAAGAATTGCATCCAAATTGAATTACCCGGTTGTATTCATCAACATAAAACGTCTAAAACGCGGATATTACGAAGCTTATGCAGAACTCCTCTTCTCAAACCCAACAGCTACATCAACCGGAGAAATCTCCGAACGATACACCCGTCGGCTTGAAGAAGAAATTATCCGGCAACCCGAAACCTGGCTTTGGTCGCACAGAAGATGGAAACACAAACGACCTGTCACCCAAACATCCGTTAACTGATTCAGACAACTCCGTGAGAACAGGTAAAGAACTCATCCTTGCTACAAGGGAATTCGCAAAAGAAATTCCGTGGAAAAGCTGGTTTGCTATAACCAGTACGCTTGTATTGTTGTTAGCTCTCATAGCCGGATCTTATTGGAACATCAACCTTACCGGAAGAATCATCTGCAGTTCGCTTATCTTTCTCCTCAACGCGCGCATGTTTATGATCTACCACGATTATCAACACCGCGCCATTCTCCGCAGAAGCAAGGTCGCGCATTTTATCATGATGGTTTTTGGCTGGTATATTTTAGCTCCCGAAAGCATCTGGAAACGTTCGCACGATTATCACCACAAGCACAACTCAAAATTATTTACGGCAAGCATCGGTTCATATCCCATCATGACGAAACGGCGATTCCTGAGTGCCACCGATTCAGAACGAAGAGCCTACCTCTTCACCCGTCATCCGTTATCTATTTTATTTGGATACGTCACCATGTTCGTTTATGGAATCTGCATCCGCTCATTTCTGACAAATCCGAAACGGCATTTCGATTCCCTTGTTGCGTTGATCTTTCACATCGGCATTGCAACGCTGTTATATATAACCGGCGGCTGGCTCGCTGTGATGCTCACGTTAGTCATTCCATTCTTCCTCACAGGCGCGCTTGGCTCGTACCTTTTTTATGTACAGCATAATTTTGTCGGCGTCACATTTAAAGAAACGAAAGACTGGAGTTACGATTACGCAGCCCTTGCTTCATCCAGTTACCTGAAGATGAGCAAACTCATGCACTGGTTCACCGGCAACATCGGCTACCATCACATCCATCACATCAATTCACGCATTCCTTTTTATCGCTTGCCCGAAGTCTTTAAAAAAATTCCTGAGTTGCGTAATGTGCAATCGGCGTCGTTAAGAATCAGCAGCATCCTCGCATGCTTGCGTTTAAAAGTATGGGATCCGGAGAAACGACGGATGATCGGCTTAAAGGAAATTGCACCAAACTAATTCGCCGGTATTTTTTTTGAAGCGATACTGTGATGCATCTAATAACCTCCGTTCCTGCCATCCGCTGCAAGCTCCCCGCAGATTGCTTCGCTTCGCTCGCAATTGCGGGGAGGCTTTCCGCTTCTGTCAGGGCTAATAACGCAAAACAAATTTCATAGTCCTTATAACTAATTGATCATTTCCTGCTTTGCCTCCTTTTCCAATTTTTGCTTTGTGTGTTGTGTTTAAATTTTTAAAACAAAGAACACTAAGTTTTTTCTGCCTAACTGCAGGCACGAAATTATCACAAAAAGATTCCAACATAACCACCGAAAATTATTACTTCTTCATTATTCCTGTATTACTTTTTTTCAAAGCTCTAATCTTTCTCCTTCCAAATCACCTTTCCTGTTTTCAGATTTTCATACAGCAGGTTTTCATTGGAAACAGCTGAAACTATTTTGTCTGACAAAAATTCCAAACGGTCGAACTCACAAGGCAACAGGGATGCCCCATCACGAGACATCAATCCCGATTTTCCATTACTTTTCACAATGAAATAGTCGTTTTTAAAAGTCACATCTTCATAGGAAGCCGGGATCAATAACTTCGCCGTATGATCAATTACACCGATCAGTTTTTTTATTTTGATCTTCGCAAATCCATTTTCAAAAGCGCCCGCATCATTATACGTGCAGGCAATTTTTATTTTGCCATTCATGTCGGCAAATCCCCACTTCTTATTTTTCTTCACGGGTATCATTCCTTCTGAAGGCAAGCCGATATCTTCATATCCGGCCAGGGAAATTTTTGCGCCCAGCGAATCGAGCAAAACGGATTTCATCTTTTGCTTCAGCACCACGTATCCGTTTTTGAAAGCGGCGGTATTCATCAGACTTTCCTGGAAAGGATACGACACCGGAATAACTACTTTTCCCTGCTCATCAATAAACCCGCATTTCTTATTCTTCACAACCAAAGCTCTGCTCCCGCCGAAATCGCCGATGGCATCATAGACGAAAGAAGCGACAACATCACCATGCATATTCACGACTCCCCAGTTACCGTTTTGTTTTGCCTTCAATAATCCATTAGAGAGAAACAACAACTCATCATACTGCTGCTCGATAATAAAACTTCCTGCATTGTTAAGCAGTCCGAATTTATCATCCGTACCTGCAATCGCATACCCATCTTTAAAATCTCCCGCAAAATCAAACGCAAATTCGGTAAGTTTATCTCCCTGCTTTGTAATGTATCCTGTTTTTCCGTTCAGCACCGCCACATAAAAACCCTCAACAGGATCAGACAGATTATCATATATAACAGGTATCAGTTCTTCGCCGTTGCGGTTAATCAATCCCGACTTTTCATTTTTTGTAACAATGGCTGTATTATTTTTAAATGGCTCAGCGTCGTCATACGAAAATTGCATGATCGTTTTTCCCGATTTATTTACGTATCCATATTTGCCGTTCTTCTGCACAGCAGCAAGTCCTTCCGAAAAAAAAGCCACCTCTTCATACTCGGGTTTAATCATTTCTTTTCCATCTTCATTGATAAATCCCCACAGGTTATTCCTGGTAAAAGGCAGAAAAAAAGATCGCTGCAATTCGTAATCCGTTTCAAGTTCATTCTTAAAAGGGTAATCCGGAAATTGATTTTTAAAGCTTGTTAATACCTGCTCATTATAATCTTTCGTATATAGTTTGAATATTTCCCTCCATGCTTCCTCGGAATGACGGCTTACAGGATATTTTTTAATGTACGAATGATATTCTTCAATCGTTTTATGAATGGTCGACAATGTATAAATCATGTTTTCCGCCTGTGTCTTATAAGGGCTTTCGGGATGCATACCAAGATATTTTTCATACGATGCAATCTTTTTATCGGATGTCGCTTCGTCATAAATACGTTCGTTGTACCGGATCATCGCGTCATGACTGTCATTCGCACCCGGGTAAGTATCTATAAAATGCCTATAAGCAACGGATGTATTTTTTGATTTCGCATCCTTATAAGCCAACACATTTCGCAATTCCACCGCCCGTTGCGTTCGCGTACAAAATGAATAATCCTGCAGGTAATTATTGAATCCTCCGATGGTCGAAACAGCTTCCGCGGCTGTAAAAGCTTTTTCACAAATGCTGTCCCTGAGTGCCTGTAACTGAATCGCGGTAACACCGATCGTCCGATAATAATCTTTCTCCTTCGGCTCCAATTTCAGGAACGCCGAATCACTTACGAGGATATAGTGCCGGGCAGAGTCCAGGTTATAAAACGGATTGTTATTAGATGAATAGATAACACTCAGCCCATACGCTGCGCCGGCGGTTTTCTTTGGCAGCGATTGCTCAAACAATTCCTTCGCGTTAAAATAATCGTACATGTGTAACCGTTCCAAACCCTTTTCCAGCTTATCTGCGAGGCAGACAAAAGAAATCATCAACAAAAAAAAGGAAGGAGTGACTTTCATAATTTTCATTCGTAAATTGTTTTTAATAACAGCGCGAAAATATACATTCTGATGAAAGAAATTTCCAATACCCGGAAGTAGTTATCATAAAATTGTTGCCTAAGTGAATGACATCAGGCCGGATGTTTATCCATTCAATTAATTACTTATCTTTGTCGGCCTGTATAAGTAAAATACTCAACCGGTATAATATTGACTACAGTATTATCATAATCATTCATTATATTAATAAATTAAAAAACTAAAAAAAATGTCACAAAGTAAAATTGAATTCAGCGTTGGTGATATCCGCTTCGTAGGCGAAGGCGACAAAGACTGGGTCACCAAACAATTAGACAGGTTCATTAACACGGCTCCTTCATTGCTTCGCAAAGATGGAAGTTCAAAAGGAGAAACGTGGGCAAGTACTTCTACTCCGACATGGAAATCTGAGAAACCTGCAAAACGTACAAGAGGTAGTTGGAAAAAAGCAAAAGCGACTGCTACAGTAACTCCAAAAACAAAGACTCCTGCACCGAAGGTTGCTTCTGTGAAGAGTTCTGGTTCCGCGAAAGAACTTGCTGCTTTCATCCAAACGAAGAAAGCGGGTTCTAACCAGCGTGCAAAATTTCTTGCTGCAGCTATCTGGCTCAGCAAAAAAGGTAAAAGCAATCCTGCTACACGTGATGTAACGGATGCTTTAAAAGCGGCTCGTATTCCGGCTTTGATTAACCCAAGCCAGTACCTGAACCAGAATGTGAAACAAGGATACCTGAAAAAATCAGGAGATGGTTTCATGATCACTAAAAAAGGTGAATCCGCTTTGTAAAACCTGGTCATTCATTATAAAAAGAAACCCTGCACGTATATACCTGCAGGGTTTTTTGCTGACCTTTATTAAGAAACCGTTTAAAGTTTATTTCAAATACTTGTGATTGCGCATGCTTCAACTCCGCTTCACGCTGGCTATAACATTTTCTTCCGTATAAAATAAACATCTCCGCCGCAGAGCAGCGGAGTATTTGATGGGAATTCTTTCCGATCGCCCCAAGGGGCGGGGAATAATTCCCATCAGATCCCGATAC
>JAYVZS010000012.1:0-17714 GCA_043783155.1 Bacteroidota bacterium
TCATGAAAAAAATTCTGGCACGCTAATTTCAAGATGGGCAGCATAAATCTAAAACCCAAAACAAAAATGAAAAAGATCATTCTAAGTGCACTCGTTGCCAGTACATTCCTCTTCGGAACAGTTTATGCAAAAACCCCTGTTGTTAAACAGGGTGAAAAAAAGGAAGCCTCTGCTGCGAAGCCAGCCGTTACTAAAACAAAAAAAGTAAAGGCAACAAAAGCAAAAGCTGAAAAGACGACCGTAAAAAAAGCAGAAGTCAAGGCAACAGAAAAAAAGTAAGTTAACCCAAGCGAAAAAAAACCGATCCCGTAAGATCGGTTTTTTTATTTTTTGCATAGCAGATTAGAACGGGTATCGCTTACTGGATTACGAAAGGAAAAAAGAAGTCAATCGGAAACATTTCAATTTTCGGAAACATTTTGGAAACATTTTGACTTCCATTGACTTCTAATGACGCAGAATGACCGGCGTTTTTAATTCAAAGAAGCGGTTACGGACTGATCTGGTTGGTATGTGCATGTTATATGTAGTCCCGAGAGGAATCGAACCTCCATCAAAAGTTTAGGAAACTTCTATTCTATCCATTGAACTACGGGACCATTTTTTTAATTGCGGATTTCGAATTTAAAATTGCGAATTGCTTGCGATTCAGATTACAATACTATCAGCGAACCATTCCGCCATTGTCTATATTTTTTGTCGGTGAAACAAACGCCAGTTCACCATTGGAATTCTCAGGTATCAAAATCATTTTCTGCAGTTCAATCATTTGCGTTTTTTAATTTATCAATTGCTATTAAATTTTTACTCCACCAAATAATTGAGAGAGCACGGCCAATCCCTTCGCTAACGACTCTTTGTTTTGCAAGGGTATTTGTAAATAACTTTGTCCTGTCGACTCATCCTGTTTCACTAACGTGTTTACTAACTCTTCCGTCTTTTCTTTATCAGCAAGTGTTGCAAACAATTTCTCTAAAAATCCGGCACTGCTTTCCAAAAGTTCATGGACATGAGTGGGTGTATTCTTTTCGATTTTTTTGTTTGCCGTCACTCTAACAGTTGTTTCCGGTTTGGTGTCGAACAGATTCCGTTGTTCATCATCTGTTTTATTCTCAGTCACACCAAATGTCCTGGCCGCATCTTCTTTTTCTTTCTTTGTTTCTTCTGATAACGCCATTGGCTTTTCATGACCCGATTCAGTAAGTGTTTGAACGTCTTTCATCAGCTGAGCAAACTTGCTTTCGCCAAGGAAAACAGTATCTTCTCCATTATCAAGTACGCCCATCGCCATCGAGGATTTGAATTTCAACTTACCAAGCATCTCCTCTTCAATCGTATTCGCTGATATCAAATTAATAATTTGTACATTTTTCTTCTGACCCATGCGATGTATGCGACCGATGCGCTGCTCCAGTACTGCCGGATTCCATGGCAGATCAAGATTGACAAGAACCGAAGCCGCTTGTAAGTTCAACCCCACCCCTCCTGCATCAGTAGATAAAAATACCTTACACGATAAATCATTGTTGAAGTTCTTAAAAAGCTGTTCGCGTTGCTTACTTGGCACACCTCCATGCAAGCTTTCGTATCCGATTTTACGGGCATCCAACTCCTGTGCAACAATGCGTGTCATTCTTTCCCACTGGCTAAAGACGACAACTTTCTCATTGTCGTTGCTAAAAACTGCTTCCAAAATATCCATCAGTTCGTCAATCTTCGTATCGTGACGCGTTTCCTGATCAATGATAAATGTGCTGTTACATGCCATGCGCATCCTGTTCAAATTGATGAGCAAAAATTGCCGGTCTATTTCATTCAAAAACTTAAATCGTGCCCACTTGTTCACCAATTTCGATACCGCCTCCTTCGCTTCGTTGTAATAGTCCAATTGTTTTTCCGTCATTGAAACGAAAATATTTTTGTCCATTCGTTTAGGCAACTGCTTCAGCACATCTCGCTTGTGTCGGCGCAAAAGAATATCTTTTAGATGTTCCCCTATCTTATTAAGTTCCTTGTATCCGGTTATCTTGCCCGATGCTTCATCAATAACCTGGTGTTGATTCACGAAACGATACAGCGCTCCTAATTTCAACGGATCAATAACCTGCACAATGGAATACAGTTCTTCTAATTTATTTTCCAAAGGAGTGCCTGTAAGTACAATCATGTATTTTGAATGTATCTTCTTTACACTTTTTGCAATATTGGTTTGCCAGTTTTTAATGCGTTGTGCTTCATCCAGAATTACTAAATCAAAATCAGCAACGTTTATTTTCTCCAGGTCTCTGCCTACCACATTGTAACTGCATATTTTGTAAAATGATTTTTCTATTAGTTGCTTTTCACGAATTTGATTCTGTCCTTCAATTACTGTCAGTGAGGAAGAAGTGAATTTTTCTATTTCTGATTTCCATTGGTACTTGAGTGAGGTGGGACAGACGATCAGTACTTTGCTTATGTCAAATAATTTTTTCATCGCTTCCGCTGCTCCGATTGCCTGAATCGTTTTTCCCAATCCCATGTCATCTGCAATCAGCGATCTGCCCGTTTTTACCGCAAATTTTATTCCCTCTTCCTGGTATGGAAATAACTTCGCGTTAATAATTTTATCAAAACTGTTTTTTGAATTAAAAAATTTTTCTGTCAGATCGTGCCGGCGTATTTTCTCACGGTAATCAATGATAAATTGCAAGGCATCTTCATAACATCTGAAATCAGGATGCAGTTGATGCGCAGCCCGAAGAAAAGTATCAATTGAAAAAAAAGCTGATGGTATTAGTGTTCCCTCAACATCAAAATGTTTTTTTGCAAGTTCTTTAAACTTCTTTTGCTGTTCAGTTCCGATACGAATTTTAACTTGTCTTGTCTCACCATACTTTAAATACACTGATGTATAATGAGGTTCAAAGCCCTGGTGCAGTGTTTTTTTTGTTTGCGATTTTTTTTGAATTTTGAGAAGTACAGCTTCAATATGCTTGCATGTTCCGAGTGCATTTGTTTTAAAATCCAAACAGGTGCAGAAGTTAATTCCAGGCTCTGCACTTCGTATAGCGACTTTGTACGTATTTCCATTTTCCGGATTTAACACGCTGTAGTCAGAAAAAACATCATGGCTTCCTGAGTTTTTTATTTTTAATGGTTTAATTTCTGCAAATTGTTTCCGCAATGCAGCCTGCCATGCGTCAAGCGTTAAGTCTCCCGGCTTGCGGTGATAAGGAACTTTGGGTTTTGATTTTCCGGCTTTCATCATTTTTAATTGGGGATTTTGAAATTTTTGTTTTGAAAAAAAAATAAACTGCAAAATTATCAGCGAACCGTTCCGCCATTGTCTATATTTTTTGTCGGTGCAACAAACACCAGTTCACCATTGGAATTCTCTGCCATCAAAATCATTCCCTGCGATTCAATTCCTTTTATTTTTCTTGGCTCAAGATTCACGAGGATACTTACCTGCTGACCAATAATTTTTTCAGGATCATAATACGCCGCGATTCCTGATACCACTACACGCTGATCAATTCCAGTATCAATCGTAAGTTTCAACAACTTCTCTGTTTTGGGAACTCGCTCGGCCGCGATGATGGTGCCGACACGGATATCCATTTTGTTGAAATCGTCGAAGGTAGTAGTGGGTTTGAAGTCAGGAATATTAGTTGTTAGTTCCTGGTTCTTAGTTGCTGGTTGCTGGTTCAATGTTTTTGTAGCTTGTAGTTTTTGAATTTGTTTTTCTATCGCGTCGTCTTCAATTTTTTCAAACAACAGACTTGCTTCACCAAGTTGATGACCAACCGGTAAAATCTGTTTGTTCAATACGTCATTCCATTTCTTTTTTTCAATGTTGAGCATCTTCATCAGCTTTTCTGATGTATGAGGAAGAAACGGTTCCATCAGCACCGCGAGATAAGCTGTAATCTCCAGCGATATATATAATATAGTACCGGTGCGCTTCGAATCACTTTCAAATTTTTTCCACGGTTCGTTTTCCGCGAGGTATTTATTACCAAGTCGCGCAAGATTCATCAACTCACTCAGCGCTTCACGAAATCTGTATTTTTCCAAGCTGTCACCGATACACGAAGGTGTTTCTTTCATCACCTTGATACACACTTTGTCTTCTTCCGTCAGATCAAAATGCTGCGGAATTTTTCCATCAAAATATTTTTTGGTGAGTACAAGCGTACGGTTCACAAAATTCCCAAGGATAGCAACGAGTTCGCTGTTGTTCCTGGCCTGGAAATCTTTCCATGTAAAATCATTGTCTTTTGTTTCAGGAGCCGTTGAACATAACACATATCGAAGCACATCCTGTTTGCCTGGAAAATCTTCTAAGTATTCATTCAGCCACACAGCCCAATTTCTAGACGTAGAAATTTTTTCTCCTTCCAGATTCAGAAATTCATTCGCGGGAACGTTTTCAGGAAGAATGAAATCTCCATGCGCTTTCAGCATCGCCGGGAATATGATGCAATGAAACACGATGTTGTCTTTGCCGATGAAGTGGATGAGTTTGGTGTCTTTGTCTTGCCAGTAAGGCTTCCAGTCAGGAGTTGGGAGTTCGGAGTTCGGAAACGCCTTGTCTTGATTCTTGATTCTTAATTCTTGATTCTCAAAAAGAGCTTTCGTCGCAGAGATATATCCGATCGGCGCGTCAAACCAAACATACAACACTTTTCCTTTCGCGCCGGGCAATGGAACAGGAACGCCCCAATCGAGATCGCGCGTAACGGCTCTCGGCTGCAGTCCCTGATCGAGCCACGATTTGCACTGACCGGATACATTATTTTTCCAGTCGCCATCATGACTTTTAATCCAGGCTTCCAGCCAGTCTTTCTGAATTTTATCAAGCGGGAGATACCAATGCTTCGTCGTCTTCAACACCGGAGGTTTACCGCTTAGTTGAGAATGAGGGTTGATCAAATCTTTCGGTGACAAACTCTTTCCGCATCGTTCGCACTGGTCGCCGTAAGCATTTTCATTTCCGCAATTCGGACACGTTCCGGTGATGTAGCGATCAGCAAGAAACAACTGTGCTTCTTCATCAAAATATTGCTCACTCTCTTCTTCGGTGAAAACGTTTTTATCGTACAGCGTTTTGAAAAAATCAGAAGCCGTTTTGTGATGAAGCGGATCGCTGGTGCGGTGATAGATGTCGAATGAAATTCCGAAATCAGCAAAACTGTTTTTAATGATGCGATGGTATTTGTCGACAAGCTGCTGCGGTGTAATTCCCTCTTTACGGGCACGCAACGTAATCGGAACACCGTGTTCATCTGAGCCGCAAATGAAAATGACGTCCTCGCCTTTGCAACGGAGGTAGCGGGCAAAAATATCGGCCGGCACATAAACGCCAGCCATGTGCCCGATGTGAACGGGCCCGTTGGTGTAAGGCAATGCGGCTGTGATGGTATATCGTTTCACGTAGTTCGGAGTTAAGTATTCGGAGTTCGGAGAAAGGTCACGAACTTCGAACATTCTTCTTAAATTCGCGCAAAGATAATATTCTGTTTCTACCCAATGATCAAACCGCCATATCTGAAGAAAGGTGATACCGTAGCCATCGTATCCACAGCGAGAAAAGTTACGAAAGCCGAAGTAAAACCGGCTGTTGAGATTCTGAAATCGTGGGGGTTAAACGTTCAACTCGGGAAAAATCTCTTCAAAGAACAAAACCAGTTTTCAGGAAGCGACGAAGAGCGGACGGCTGATTTTCAGCGCGCTGTCAACAGCAAAGCACAGGCAATTTTTTTTGCGCGCGGAGGATATGGTACGGTCCGCATCATCGACCAAATTGATTTTAAACGTTTCATCAAAAACCCGAAGTGGCTGATTGGTTTCAGCGACATCACCGTGATCCATTCTCACATTCATAAAAATTGTGATGTGGAAACGATGCATGCGCCCATGAGTCTCAACATTCCTAAACTCACCGAGCAATGCCTCGGCGTTTTGAAAGCGACTTTGTTCGGCGAACGATTAAGTTATTCATCCAGCAAACAACAGGCATCGCTAGAAAAACTAAACAGGAAAGGAAAAGCAACAGGAATTTTGGTTGGAGGAAATCTTTCGCTGATATACGCACTTGCAGGTACTCCTTCTGACATTGACACCACAGGAAAAATTTTATTTCTGGAAGACCTGGATGAATACCTGTATCACATCGACCGGATGATGATGAACCTGAAACGCAGCGGTAAACTTTCAAATCTTGCCGGGTTGATTATCGGCGGCATGGCCGACATGAAAGACAATGAAATACCTTTTGGAAAAACTGCTGAAGAAATAATTGCTGAAGCGGTTGCCGGATACAATTACCCTGTCGTGTATGGTTTCCCGGCAGGACACATTCAAAATAATTTTCCATTGATCTTTGGAAGAGAGGCTACACTCAACGTCACCGAAAAGATGGAATTAATTTTTTCACTATGAGCGAACACAATGACCTCGGCAAGTTAGGCGAAAAGCTGGCGGCCGAACATCTCCGCAAAAAGGGATATGACATTCTCGTACAAAATTATTTTTTCGGAAAAGCGGAAGTTGACATTGTCGCCCGAAAGGACAATCAACTTGTTTTTGTCGAAGTGAAAACAAGACAATCGTCTTATCTCAGCGATCCTGAATTTATGGTTCCGATGAAAAAACAAAAGCTGGTCATCAAAGCCGCGGATGCTTATATAAAAGAGAATGATCTCGATGTTGAATCACGGTTTGACATCATCACGGTTATCGTGAATAAGGAATACACGAAAGTGGATCATTTGGAAGATGCGTTTTATCCGACGGTTTAAATTTGTGTCACGCAGAGGCGCAAAGGGCGCTAAGAAATCTGAGAAAATAAAAACCATTGGATAAAACTTTGCGCTCTGAGCCTTTGCATGAAACATTCTGAAACGTCCTATCGTGTTTTTGAAAGTCTCGCAACCAGATTTAACGAGCACTATATTAACCGCAGGTCATTCAGGAGGAATCCTGTTAGATTGAAAAGTACTGCTAACTTTTGACAAGATGCTTTCAGCATGACGGGCTGTTATTGTTTCACGCAGAGGACGCTGAGAAGCAGAGAACGCAGAGTTCTACACAACGATTTTTTTGTCACAGATGTCTCAGCGTCCTCTGCTCCTCTGCGATTTCTCTGCGTGAAATTCTACCAACTTGTCATGCTGGACAACCAAGTCAACGATGTTGGCAGAGAAGGGAGACTTGTCAGTTGATTCCAACTGCAATCCAAGTTAGTCAATGACGCAGGAAGAGGGGGAAGAAACGTGAGGTCATTTTCGTAGCAATCAAGTATCTGTAAGTTAGTGAATACTTGAATACCTTCAATGCTAACAATATTTCTACCAGTGATGTTCAAAGAGGTCGTATTAACAACATTTGGACAAGCGGCGTCAATAGAATCTCCTGTAATGCATGTCCCAAGGCCATTGTTGGTTAACGCATTCCTAAAATTGGTATCCGGCAAATAAACCATCTGCGCTTTTAAATTCGAAGCCTCACTCGTCAGAAAAAAAATCAAACCAATTGCAAATCTCAGAGAGTAAACTTTTTTCATGGTGGTGGTGTTTTCGAAAGTGAAAAAGTCAATCGATTAGGCAAGATAGGAAATCTAAATTGCTGCGCAAGTGGTATTACGGGAAAAATAGTCTATCATGTTATTGAGGGTCTTCAAACAAATTTAACGAGCACTATATTAACAGGAGGTCATTCAGGAGGAATCCTGTTAGATTGAATAGTACTGCTAACTTTTTACAAGATGCTTTCAGCATGACGGGCTGTTATTGTTTCACGCAGAGGACGCTGAGAAGCAGAGAAAGCTGAGTTCTACACAACGATTTTTTTTTCGCAGATGTCTCTGCGCCCTCTGCTCCTCTGCGATTTCTCTGCGTGAAATTCTATCAACTCGTCATGCTGAAAGCCTCTTGCTAAAAATTAAGGGTGTCATTAGATCAGACAAGGTTCCTCCTGAATGACGTGCTGATAGTTTGTTTTCCCGTTTGATAGTTGATTAAACGCTCTCAATCCCCCCATCCCGCCAATTTGCTACCTTTGGCGCTCAATTCAATTTTCATGAGCCCGGGTAAAAAATTTTCAGGACGTAAAACAAGTAGCAGCGGTCGCGGCAGAAGCACCGGAGGTAAAAAACCGTTTGGTAAAAGGAACGATGGTGACAAGAAATTCTCTTCGTCACGCGCCGGCGCAAAACCATATAAAAAAAGAGATGACGGTGACCGCAAACCGTATAGCGATCGTTCTGAATCTTCTCCGCGTTCGTACGACAAAAAATTTTCTCCTTCACGCGGCGGCTCAAAACCATACACAAAAAGAGACGATCGCGAAGAAAGACCATCCCGTGACCGTTCAGCATCTTCTCCTCGTTCGGATGACAGACGGGATTTCAAGAAACCGTTCGATAAAAAATTCTCTCCCTCACGCGGTGGTTCAAGACCGTATGTAAAAAGAGATGACCGCGATGAAAGACCTTCTCGCGATCGCTCTGAATCTTCTCCTCGTTCTGACGACAGACGAGATTTTAAGAAACCATTTGACAAAAAATTCTCATCATCACGTGGCGATTCAAAACCATACGTGAAAAGAGATGCTCGTGATGAAAGACCTTCCCGCGACCATTCAGAGACCCGGCGGGATTTCAATAAACCATTCGACAAAAAATTCTCATCATCCCGCGGTGGTTCAAAACCGTACGCGAAAAGAGATGACCGTGATAAAAAACCATACAGCGACCGATCAGAAGATGGAAAAGGATTTGTAAAGTATGGCGATAAAAAATTCTCTTCCGACGGAAGTGATTCGAAACCTTTTACAAAGCGAGGTGACCGCGATGAGAAACCATACAGCGATCGCTCTGACGATAAAAAAGATTTTGCGAAGGACAGTGAAAAAAAATCTTCTTACAGAGGCAAACCAAAACCATTTGCAAAGAGAGACGACCGCGATGAGAAGCCTTCCAGAGAACGTTCAGAAATTTTTCGTCCTTCTGAAGACGGAAAAGATTTTGTAAAACAGGATGAGCGTCCGAAACGCAGAAGAAGCGATGACGCCGTTCCTGACGGAGAACGCAAACCACGCGTGCGAGGTGCCGGTGATTTCAAAGAGAGAAAACCATTCGTCAAAAGAAGTGAAGAATCTTCTGCGGATGAAAGCGATCCGAAATGGAACCGCAAATCGGGACATGAGTTTTACGGTGACAAGAAAAAAGCGGCTAGAAAATTTGATGATAAACCAAGAACAGAATCTTACAAGACGAATGAGGACGGTTCCATCCGTTTAAATAAATACATTTCAAATTCAGGAATCTGTTCACGCAGAGAAGCGGATGAATTGATCTCAGCAGGAGTTGTTTCCGTGAATGGTGAAGTGATGACAGAGCTTGGCTACAAAGTAAAGCAGGGTGATGAAGTGAAATACAACAACGAAACACTTCGTACTGAAAAACTCGTGTACATTCTTGTGAACAAGCCGAAAGATTTTATCACGACAATGGATGATCCGCAGGACCGTAAAACTGTTATGTGGTTGATTCGCGATGCATGTAAAGAACGTGTTTATCCTGTCGGTCGTCTCGATCGTAATACAACAGGTGTATTGCTTTTCACGAATGATGGCGAGCTTGCGAAAAAATTAACGCATCCAAGTCTTGAGATACAAAAGATTTACCAGGTGGAATTAGATGCTCCGTTAAAGTCGACCGACATGGAAAAAATAAAAGAAGGTGTGACATTAGAAGATGGATACATCAAAGTAGACGATGTCGCCTACTCTTCTGCGGGACAGGATAAATCGGTTGTGGGTGTTGAAATACATTCCGGCAGAAACAGGATTGTAAGACGTTTGTTTGAATCGTTCGGTTATGTTGTTAAAAAATTAGACCGTGTATATTTCGCCGGGCTTTCCAAAAAAGATTTACCGCGTGGCCGCTGGAGATTCCTTACATCATTAGAAGTTTCCAATCTGAAAATGATGACGGGAAATAAAAAGATGCAGAAGTATTTTGAAGCGTAGTTATCTGAAATATAATTTAATTTCATCTTAACCGGGAGGATGAAATGAGATTCCGACATTATTTTTTTCTTATACTTTATCACTACTGTCCGACAAAAAAGATACTCACCTCTTGAAACATATCGATAGCAGGGATTAGCCCCTCTCCCTAGGAGAGGGGTTGGTGTGAGGTCAAAAAGGCAGAAACCAATGGTGACGGCATATTCAAAGCGACAAAAAATATTCCCCGGACAATAGTGATATGTTTAGTAATAGAACCAGGCTCATTATTTTGAAACGATTCATTCTCCGCTTTTTCGAAAAATGATTGTAAAAAAAGCTGCTTCATTTTTTAAAGCAACTTTCTGTATAACGTATAGCTAATAACGTATTATTTTGAAGCACGTCAATGCACTTCCATCGTCTTATACTCCTCCGCTAACTTTTTCTGAATCTCACCGGGAACCGTTGCATACTCCGCAAACTTACCTGTGTAGTTTCCTCTTCCTTGTGTAATGGAACGAAGTGAAGTAGAATATTTATCCAACTCGGCAAGAGGAGTGCGCGCTTTGATTACCTGGTACGTTCCTTTTGAATCCATGCCAAGAATGATTGAACGTCTTGACTGAAGATCTGTCACCACATCACCCATCAACTCTTCAGGGACAAGAATTTCAATTTCAAAAATCGGTTCGAGAATTTTAGGATCAGCTTGCTGGAACGCTTCTTTAAAAGCCATCATACCGGCAATTTTAAAGCTGATGTCGTTCGAATCAACAGGATGCATTTTACCGTCGTACACAATCACGCGCACATCACGCACAAACGATCCGGTGATAGGCCCTTCCTGCATTTTTTCCATCACGCCTTTTTGTATAGACGGAATAAAGCGCTGATCAATCACTCCGCCAACAATGCAATTATAGAAAACTAATTTTCCGCCCCATTGCAAATCGATCACCTCCTTATCGCGGATACTCACTCCTGTTGGTTCAGGCATGCCGTCATAATACGGTTCTACTTTCATATATACTTCCCCGAATTGTCCGGCGCCCCCGCTTTGTTTCTTATGCCTGTAATTTGCCATCGAAGGTTTCTGAATCGTTTCGCGATAAGGAATACGCGGTTTGATGAATTCAACTTCGAGATGATAAATATGATTCAACCTCCATTTTGTTATCGAGAGATGAAGTTCACCCTGCGCAGATAAAATAATTTGTTTCAACTCTCGCGCATATTCTATGTTGATGGTCGGATCTTCCTGGTGAATCTCCGCGAGCACCGATCCTAACTTTTCATCATCGGTTTTATTTTTCGCGATGATAGCAGTGCGAATTCTTGCTTCCGGAAAATGAATCGGATCAAATTCAATTTCTTTTCCGGGAGCACACAACGATTGATTGGTCTGAGTGTCTTTCATTTTCAATGTTGCACCAATGTCGCCCGCAATAAATTTATCGACCGGATTCCTGTTTTTTCCGTCCATGATGAACAACTGGTTGAGGCGTTCAGTAGCGCGTGTTACAGGGTTGTATAAATCCATACCGGCTTTTACTTCACCGCTCATTACTTTAAAGAAAGAAAGTTTTCCGAGATGTGGTTCAATCAGTGTCTTGAAAACAAAAATAGCTGTCGCGCCTTTTGGATCACAGGCAAGTTCAGCGCCGCCAACTAATTCTTCTTTGAACTGGTCGGTTGCACTCGGAGCAACATTGTCGATGAAGCCCATCAGTCGCCCGCTACCCATGTCTTTTTTTGCCGAGAGACAGAAAACCGGAAACACATCATGATGCAACATGCCCAATTTTATTCCTTCACGCAATTCATCTTCGTCCAGCGAACCTTTCTCAAAAAATTTCTCCATCAGCTTCTCGTCATTCTCCGCTGCCTTCTCAATAAGTTCGTTGTGTAACTGATTTGCTTTCTCTTTTTCAGAATCCGGAATAGGAAGTTTCTGTGGCTTACCGCCTTGAGGAGAAAATTTATACATCGTCATCTTCAGCAGATCAATGATACTATCAAAGTCATCTCCTGTTTTCACAGGATATTGCATAAGCGTAATAGCTTTGCCGAAACGTTTTTTTGCTTCTTCAACAGTAGAATCAAAATCAGCTTTGCTGTGATCCACATGATTCACGGCGAAGATGATCGGCTTTTGAAACTTCTCTACATAATTCCAGATCAACTCTGTTCCTACTTCAATACCATGTTCCGCATTGAGCAGCATCACAGCTGTATCAGCGACACGCAACGAAGAAATTACTTCACCGATGAAATCATCCAATCCGGGGGTATCAATAATATTGATCTTGTAATCTTTCCACTCCGTGTGCATCGTAGTGGCGTACACTGAATTTCCGCGCTCATGTTCTATTTCGTGATAATCAGAAACAGTGTTTTTTTCTTCCACTGTTCCTCGTCTGTTGATGAGTCCGGCCTCGAACAACATCGCTTCTGATAATGTTGTCTTGCCGGATTTCGGGGCGCCCACAAGCACCACGTTCTTGATGTGTTTATCGTCATATACTTTCATAGCAAATGGGTTTTAAGATTTGAGACGTTAGATATAGGAGAGAAATGTGTTACATGCAATGTTGATTCATTGTGTTTGGAAAGAATGTGGTAGTCGTCAACCATCGTAAAAATAATGAACATTCCAATAGAATCAAAGTCCGGGCGATTGATTTCTGGATTCGGGCTAACTCAATGAGACTATCGTGTTAGGAACCCCGCTTTGGGAGAGAACGGAAACGATAAAGTCGAATTAATCCTCCCGCAATATTACTGGACGAAGCGTATCGGGATCTTTTGGATGATATTCCATGCCCCTTGGCCGAACAGACGATGTTCCAGCAATACTCCGCTGCTCTGTAGCGGTGTAATTTATTCGCCCTGAGATTATGATTTTATATGGTGGATGCGAATTCGGGGATTTGTATCTTCGCTGCCAGATACAGGATTAGATGGTATGAAGAAGAAGAAAAAACACCAGACTTCATTTGAGGTTGCTAAAAATCTCCAGCGTAAACTGGCCATCCAGCAGGGTTTTTACGATGGCCGTTTCAAAGAGAAAATGGTGAAGGATAAAAAGAAGGAACGCAGCAGAAAACTGGCACGGAAAAAAGTTGACCTCCGAAAAGAAGAATAGTGTTTCATAAAAGAGCGTAGCTTTGTTTCAGATAAAATCGGACAATAAATAAATAGTATGAGTAACAGGAGAAGAGTGATCATCATTGCTGCATCTGTTTTAATGGGAACTTTTTTGGCGGCCCTTTTAGTGAAAAGCAGGATGGGAACATTAAAACCAAACGACTGGTTTCAGCTTGGCTTTAACTTTTTATTTGCAGTAGCGATCGTGATTGGAATCGGAATGGTTTTCAGGGCGATGAAAAAAAAGGACGAGAAGCAATAGGTTCAGCAGACTATTCAAAGGGAAATTTTAAACAACAGCGTCATGCTGAACGCATCTTGTTTATTTGTTGCTGATATTTCTAATTTGCCAATTACTCAATTGAAAGTGACAGACGTTTTTCTGATAAGATTCTTCCGGAATGACCGCAGGAGTGGGGGTTCTGTAGAAGTTTTGCTTGAATTTTTCCCGTGTAAAAAAACAACAACAACGTTTGAAAAGTCACCACAAATTGGTTCGCTGCCAATAATTCAGATCGCCTTAACTAAGTAATAATTCTTCTTTCCCTTTTGCGCAAGAATATATTTTCCGTTCAGCAAATGAGATGACGAAACAGAAAGGTTACCGTCGTCCACTTTTGTTTTATTGATAAATACACCTCCGCCAAGGATCATTTTTTTTGCTTCTCCCCGTGAAGAAAAAATCTGTGTTTTGTCGGAGAAGAATTCGATCACGTTAATGCCGTTTGCCAATTCCGTTTTTCCGATTTCCATTTGCGGAACTCCTTCAAACACGGATAACAAATCTTCTTCTGATAGATTGTTCAATGCCTCTGCTGTTCCTTTCCCAAAAAGAATTTCAGAAGCTTCTACAGCTGCGTCATAATCTTTTTCAGCGTGAACGCGAACCGTAATGTCTTTGGCCAAAGCCTTCTGCAAGACACGAAGATTGGGCGCTTTTGCATGTTCGGTTTCAAGCGCTTCAACTTCATCTTTCTTCATCAGCGTAAAAATGCGGATGTAATTTTTCGAATCTTCGTCCGAAGCATTTAACCAGAACTGGTAGAATTTATAAGGGGAAGTACGCTTTGCATCCAGCCAAACGTTTCCGCTTTCTGTTTTCCCGAATTTTGTTCCATCCGCTTTTTTAATGAGTGGAGTTGTCAGAGCAAATGCTTCACCGCCATCTTTTCTTCGAATCAGTTCAGTTCCCGTTACAATGTTTCCCCATTGATCGGAACCGCCCATTTGCAGTTTGATGCCGCGGTGTTTCCAGAGATAATAAAAATCATAACCCTGCACGAGTTGGTACGAAAATTCTGTGAAAGACATACCCGATTCGAGGCGGCTCTTGACCGAATCTTTCGCCATCATGTAATTAACCGTAATGTGTTTCCCTACGTCCCGGATAAATTCAAGAAAGGAAAATTCTTTGAACCAGTCGTAATTGTTTACGATTTCAGCAGCGTTTGTCTTGCTGGTGAAATCGAGAAATTTTTCTAATTGTTTTTTCTGGCAGTCAAGATTATGCTGGAGAATATCTTCACTCAATAAATTTCGCTCGGCAGACTTGCCGGATGGATCGCCAACCATTCCCGTTGCACCACCGACAAGCGCAATCGGCTTGTGACCGCATTGCTGAAAATGCAACAACATCATCACCTGAACAAGATTACCTACGCCAAGAGAATCGGCTGTCGGATCGAAACCAATGTAGCCGCTTACCATTTCTCTGTTCAGCAATTCTTCCGTGCCGGGCATAATGTCCTGCAGCATTCCTCTCCAACGCAACTCATCAATAAAATTCATGTGCATTCTTACTAAATATTTTGTCAAAGATAAATTTTTGTGAGAACTAACATAGCTTACGAAATGAAAATTATTTAGTACTTCTCAACTCATTTGTACATCTTCGCATTTGTATATTTACTCATTAAAATGATTTTCGTAACCGGTGGTACAGGTTTGGTCGGCGCGCAGCTTTTGTTTGATTTGACAACAGCCGGACAACAGGTTCGTGCAATGAAAAGAAGTTCAAGTCGGATGAATATTGTGAACAGGGTTTTTCGCGGACATGAAACCATGCTTTCGCAGATAGAATGGGTGGAAGGTGACATAACAGATTTGTTTTCTATTGAAGATGCTTTGCGGGGAGCGAAGCAGGTTTATCATTGCGCCGGGTTGGTTTCATTTGTTTCATCGGATTATCGGCGGCTGATGAAAATAAATATTGAAGGAACGGCTAACATGGTAAACATGGCATTGGAAAAGGGGGTGGAGCGATTCTGTTATGTGAGTTCAACAGCTGCATTGGGAAGAGCCGAAGAAAATTTAATGTTGACCGAAAAGTCGTTCTGGAAAACATCGAAGTACAATTCCGGTTACGCGATCAGTAAATATGGTGCGGAACGGGAAGTGTGGCGAGGCATCGAAGAAGGATTGAATGCTTTCATTGTGAATCCTTCTATCATCATTGGTCCCGGTAATTTGCATTCAGGAAGTACGGCTTTGTTCGGTGCAGTCCGAAAAGGATTAAAGTATTATACTAATGGATCCTCGGGTTTTGTGGATGTGCGTGATGTATCACGGTGCATGATTCAATTGATGGAAAAGGATATTCGTGACGAACGTTTCATCATCAATTCAGAAAATATTTCGTATCAGGATGTGATCAATCACATCGCCGATTACTTCGGAAAGAAAAGACCAACCATTGCTGTAGGAACATTTCTCAGTGAAATTGGATGGAGGGCGGAAGGCGTGGGAAAATTTTTCAGTAAAACAAGACCGATGATTACAAAAGAAACAGCGCGCAATGGTCAACGTGTCTGGCTTTATTCAAATGAAAAAATTAAAAAGACATTGGGAATAGAATTCATCCCCGTAAAAGAGGGAATCAAAAATGTGTGTGATATTTTTTTAAAGGAAGCGATGAAATAAAAAAGAAAGGAAATTATTTTGCCTCCGATTCGCCCTGCTTTTTACTCAACTCGTTAATTACTTCCTGGTAGATTCCATCAAGCAATTCGGGATGCAACGTGTAAAACCCCATGCTTTTGTCGTATTGTTTTTTTGTGATGTGATGCGTTGTAAAAATATAGGCAGAATAATCATTCATCGAAAAGCGGGAGGTGTCGGTCAGTTGGTTGATTCCCATCGCTGACTGAGCAAGGTGTATGTCAACCAATACAGGTATAAGTTGTTCTTTTGAAAGAACATCCTTTGGAATCTCAACCGATTTCTTTGAACAGGAAGTGCTGAAAAGAATTATGGAGATTAAACAAAAACATAAATAAATATTTTTAAAAAACAATTTCATCTCGCTGGTTAGTTTGTTCGGTCGAATAAAATTCTTTTTCCTTTTTCTGTTTCATCGAACTCGCCGTTGAAATAAACCAAATGCCCATTTACAAACGTATGCGTCACCGACGATTTAAAAACCATCTCTTCAAACGGGCTCCAACCGCATTTGGAAAGTACGTTTCGCTGTTTTACTTTCCATGATCGTTTCAAATCAACCAAAACAAGATCTGCCCAATATCCTTCGCGGATATATCCTCTTTCTTTTACACGAAAACAGTCAGCGACAGCATGGCTCATCTTCTCCGCTATTTTTTCCAGGGATATTTTTTTCTGGTGATAAAATTCCAGCATCGTCACGAGTGAATGTTGAACCAATGGTCCGCCCGAAGGCGCTTTAAAGTAAGTCTGTTGTTTTTCATCGAGCGTATGCGGCGCATGATCGGTGGCAATCACATCAATACGATCGTCCAAAACTGCTTTCAGCAATTCTTCTTTGTCATGTTTGGTTTTAATGGCAGGATTCCACTTGATCAATGTGTCAAGTTGTTCATAGTAGCTGTCATCAAACCAAAGATGGTGAATACAGACTTCTGCCGTAATTCGCTTTTCTTTCAAGGGAAGATTATTGGAAAACAGATCCAGTTCTTTGGCCGTGCTGATGTGAAGAATATGTAAACGGGTGTTGTATTTTTTTGCAAGCGAAACAGCAAGTGAGGAAGATTTGTAACAGGCTTCTTCACTGCGGATCAGAGGATGAAATTTCATCGGCACATTTTCGCCATATTCTTTCCGGTAAATTTCTATGTTGCGGCGAATTGTTTTCTCATCCTCGCAATGCGTGGCAATCAACATCGGAGAATTTGAAAAAATAGTTTCCAGTATTTTTTTATTGTCCACCAACATATTTCCCGTGGATGCCCCCATGAATATCTTTACACCGCAAACATTTTCGGCATTTGTTTTCAACACGTCTTCCATGTTATCATTCGAAGCACCCATGTAGAAAGAAAAATTGGCCAGCGACTTCTTTGAAGCAATCGTGTATTTTTCTTCCAGCAAATCCTGCGAGAGTGTATTCGGAATTGTATTTGGCATTTCCATAAAAGAGGTAGTGCCGCCGGCTACGGCTGCTTTTGGTTCCGTATATAAATCGCCTTTGTGCGTTAAACCGGGTTCGCGAAAATGAACCTGGTCATCAATGACTCCTGGAAAAAGATGTTTTCCTGTTGCGTCAAGAATGATGGCCGAAGGGAAAGAAATATCTGTGGTAATTTTTTTAATTCGTC
>JAYVZS010000013.1:0-42915 GCA_043783155.1 Bacteroidota bacterium
TTGATCCCGGTAGCGAAGCGTATCGGGATCTGATGGGAATTATTCCCCGCCCCTTGGGGCGATCGGAAAGAATTCCCATCAAATACTCCGCTGCTCTGCAGCGGAGATGTTTATTTAAATACTTTTTCTCTGTTTCCTCTCCTTCTCAGCGCACGTGAACTATTCAGGAGATTTTTATTTCACGCAGGTGCGCGGAGGATCAGAGTTCGCTGAGCGTTTGAAATTAAATTCTCCGCATTTCACCGTAAAACCGACAGAGATCCCTGAATTCTCATATTAATAGTGCTTATGTTAATAATTAAAATATTATTCAAATACTTGTAATTATAAAAATATATGTATCTTTGCTTAATATTTAATATTAAAAGTTAAGCAAATGGAAACATCAGAATTCTATACCGGGTTGTTGAACAGCATGGGTTACATGAAAGGGTTTGCATACAAACTCACACAGGATGAAGACGATTCAAGCGATCTTTTGCAGGACACCATGCTCAAAGCCCTTCGATACAGAGAGCGATTTGCAACAGGAACAAACCTGAAAGCATGGTTATACACCATCATGAAAAATATTTTCATTAACAATTACAGGAGAGCGATGAAGTCGAACATTTTCATTGATCATACAGACAACCAACACTTCATCAATTCGTCAACGCGTACATCAAAAAATTCAGGAGAAGGAAACCTGGCATTAAACGACATCCGGCATGAGATCAACGCACTTCCCGAAAATCTCCGGAATACTTTCATGATGAATTACACCGGATATAAATATGAAGAGATTGCGAAGAAATTAAATCTGCCATTGGGAACTGTGAAAGTCAGGATACATCATGCGCGTGAAAAGTTGAAAGAAAAACTGAAAGTATATGGAGAAGATTTTCAATACAGCTTATCCTGAAAGTTGTGAGTCTTTCGTTCAGCGTTTGGTGACTTTGACGACGGCCTCTTTCTCCGAACTCTGAACTACTTGCTCCGACTAAATAATAACACTCAATAATGACAACAACACTCATCAATTTATTTGCATTTATCATCAGCTATGTGGCGATGGAAGGAGTTGCCTGGACCACTCACAAATATGTGATGCATGGTTTCCTATGGCGTCTCCACATGTCGCACCACCAACCACACACAGGAAGGTTTGAAAAGAACGATTTCTTTTTTCTTTTCTACGCATCCATCGCCATCACCTTGATGTATTTCGGATGGAAGCAGTTTGATTATCGTTTCTGGATGGGCCTCGGCGTAACGGCTTACGGTTGGACCTATTTTATTTTCCACGATGTTTTCATTCATCAGCGGGGAAAATGGTTTCGCAGAATCAACAACGATTATTTTGAAGCGATGCGGAAGGCGCATAAAATTCATCATAAGAAACTGACGAAAGAAGACGGTGAACAATTCGGTTTGCTTCTCTTCAGTAAAAAATTTTTCAAAACGTAATCATCATGTCAAAAAAAGTACTGATCATCGGAACCGGGCTTGGCGGACTTGCAACCGCACTGCGCTTGTCTTCATTCGGATACGAAGTGGAGATGATTGAAAAATACCATCAGCCGGGTGGTCGGCTCAACCGTATCGAGAAAGATGGTTTCCGTTTCGACATGGGTCCGTCCTTCTTCAGCATGAGTTATGAGTTTGATGAATTCTTTCATTCATGCCAGGTTTCGAATCCGTTGCAGTTGGAAAAACTAAATCCGATGTATGCCGTGCATTTTGCCGGACGTGAAAAACCATTTCACATTTTCCATGACCTGCCGCGACTGGAAAATGAATTTGCAGGTGTGGAGGAAGATCTCGAAAACAAGGTGCGAAAATACATCGGCGAGGCGAAAACGGTTTTTCACGATACGGAAGACATTGTAATCCGTAAAAATTTTAGTTCGAAACTGGATTATCTTTTCCAGCTTACAAAAGTTCCGCTGAAACACAGTCCGAAAATGTTTCGGAGCATGTGGACTGAACTCGGAAACAATTTCGATTCGGAAGAAGTGAAAATTATTTTTTCGCTTGTCGCTTTTTTCCTCGGATCCACTCCTTTTCATACTCCCGCTGTTTACTCATTGCTTAATTATACCGAGCTTGAACACGACGGTTATTGGAATGTGAAAGGGGGGATGTACACAATTGTTGAAGAGATTCTGAAGCTGCTCGAAAAGAGAAATGTAAAGATTCATTTCAACACCGAAATAAAATCTGTTGAGACAGCGGAAGGAAAAGTTTCTGCTTTTGTTGATCAGTCAGGCAAACGCTGGACGGCCGATCTTTTTGTAACAAACAGTGATGCCGCTTCTTTTCGCGGAGAAATTTTAAAACGTAAAAAATTTACGAAAGAAAAATTAGACAGGATGGAATGGACACTCGCGCCATTCACGATGTACCTCGGCATAAAAGGGAAGATTCCGGACCTCGATCATCACAATTATTTTCTCGGAAGTAATTTTAAAGAGTATGCCGACAATATATTTACGTCTTCTGTAAGCCCGGAAAAACCTTACTACTATGTAAACGCATCCGGCAAATCGAATCCTGAATGCGCTCCCGAGGGGTGTGAAAATATTTTTATTCTCTGCCCGGTTCCTGATCTGCGCTACAAAACGGATTGGAGTGATTCAGAACAATTAGCCGATCACATCATTGCTGATTTTTCGAAACGGATTAACTACGATGTATCATCGAACATTATTTCACGAACGATTCTTACTCCTGTTGACTGGCGTGATAAATTTAATCTTTACCAGGGTAGCGGACTTGGCCTTGCGCATGGTTTAAATCAGGTAGGAGGATTTCGACCTTCGAACAAAGACGAGAAATTTGATAATCTCTATTATGTAGGTGCTTCCACCACTCCGGGAACCGGTTTGCCGATGGTGATCATCAGTTCACGGTTGGTAACAGAACGAATAATAAAAGATCATGCTGGAGTATAACGACATTTCTTTTAAACTGAGTAAGACGATCACGCGTAAATACAGCACATCATTTTCGCTTGGCATTCACATGCTCGATCGAAAATTTCATTCTGCTATTTACGCGATCTATGGTTTCGTGCGAATGGCTGATGAAATCGTTGACACGTTTCACGATTTTGATAAATTGAAATTGCTGACTGATTACCGCTTCGAAACATACAAGGCGCTGAATGAAAAGATCAGTACCAATCCCGTGTTACATGCTTTTCAGTTAACGGTTCATCAACATGGAATTTCCCGTGATGTGATTGACGCTTTTCTTCATAGCATGGAAACAGATCTCGATACAAAATTTCATACCGTTGATACATACAACGAATACATTTATGGTTCGGCTGAAGTTGTCGGCCTCATGTGCCTGAAAGTTTTTTGTGAGGGCAATGAAGAACAGTATCAGTCTCTGATTTATCCTGCGAGAAAACTTGGCTCAGCATTTCAGAAAATTAATTTCCTTCGTGACATGAAAAGTGATTTTAAAGAACGGGGACGAAATTATTTTCCAGGTATAGACTGGGACCACTTTACAAATGGCGAAAAAAAAGAAATTGAAGATGATATAGAGAACGATTTTGAAGAAGGGTACGCAGGCATAAAGCGGCTGCCGGATGGTGCCCGTCTCGGTGTGCTCGTCGCATATATTTACTACCATGCGTTGTTCGGAAAAATAAAAAAGCTTCCTGCCAATCGTATCATGGAGGAGCGCATTCGCGTTGCGAACCAGCAGAAGCTGGCCTTGCTTGTTCAGACTTATTTTAAATATTATCTGAATGTATTATAAAAAATGAAATATATTTTAGTTGTATTTTTTTTACTGTCTGTTGAAATTATTCGGGCGAATGAACCGGTTCTGGCTGATATTCGCCTTGCGTTTGAGTTCGCTTGCTACAATGAAACCAAAGCGAGTGAATTGCTTTCTCTTTTAGAAAAAAATGTTTCAACGGATGCGATCCTGCTTGGATACAAAGGAGCCGCGCAATCACTGATCGCGAAACATTCCGGGAATCCATTCACAAAATTAAAATACACGAAGCTTGCGATGAACACATTGCAGCAAGCCGTTCGTGTGTCTCCTGTAAATGTTGAAATAAGATACCTGCGTTTTGTTATTCAGAGTCAGTTGCCGGCATTTTTAAGAATGAGTGGTAACATAGAAGAAGACAAACGAATCATTCTTGAAAACATAGATTCAATAAAAGACAATGCGGTAATGAAGAAGAAAATTGCCGGCTTTATGATCAATTCTCAAAAGTGCAGTGCTCAGGAAGTAGTCCTCTTAAATAAAAAGTTCAGTTGAAGTATACCTATCTCGTCATTAATTTTTTCTCAATTCTCATTCCGATCCTGTTTTCGTTTGGGAAACGTTTGTCATTCTACAAAGAGTGGAAGGCGCTGTTTCCCGCACTCATCCTGACAGGAATCTTTTTTATTGTGTGGGATCATTACCTGACTCTGTGGAACGTGTGGCATTTTAACCCGGAGTATATAACGGGAATTTATATTTTTGATTTACCCGTGGAAGAGTGGTTGTTCTTCTTCACCATTCCGTACGCTTGCGTTTTTATTTATGCGTCATTGAATAAATTGTTGAGGCAGGATTTTTTTCAACCGGTTGCGCAGAAAATTTCAATGTTGCTTTTTGCTTTTACAACAATCGTTGCCCTCACGCATCTGCATCAGCTATATACATCAATCAAACTGTCGCTGACAGCCATTCTCCTTCTTATTTCACTTCTGATGAAATGGAAATTCATGGGGAAATTTTACCGGGCGTATTTCACCAGCTTAATTCCTTTTTTTATTGTGAACGGATTGTTAACGGCGTTGCCTGTGGTGATATACAACGATGCTGAAAATTCAGGCGTCCGGATTTTTACAATTCCGATGGAAGATATCCTGTACACGTTATTACTATTGCTGATGAACATTTCTTTGTTTGAATTGTTTAGAAGTAAACACGAAATTCAACATGCTTAACCTGCGCGTAACGATTGATAAGCAGTCCGGCTTTTGTTTCGGTGTCGTGTATGCGATTTCGATGGCGGAAGAAATCCTGGAGGAACATGGATTGTTATATTGTCTCGGCGACATTGTACACAATGATGCGGAAGTGGAACGTCTTCGAAAAAAAGGGTTGAAGATAATTTCACATGATGAGTTAAAATTAATTCATGACGAACGTGTGTTGATTCGTGCCCATGGAGAGCCGCCATCAACTTACCGGACGGCGATTGAAAATAACATCACACTCATTGATGCTTCGTGTCCTGTTGTGTTGAAGCTGCAGAACAGGGTCAAAAATTCTACCGATGAAAATGAGCATGTCTATATTTTCGGAAAACGCGGACATGCTGAAGTAGAGGGGTTAATCGGCCAGACTGCGCGCAAAGCGGTCGTGTTTGAAAATATAAATGAATTGGAGATTGAAAAAATTCCCAAAAAGATTTCACTTTTCAGCCAGACCACAAAGAGCACTGAAAAATTCTACGAGATCGCTGAAACATTAATGCGTCAGGGAATTGAGGTTGATTTAAAAGACACGGTGTGCCGGCAGGTTTCAAATCGTGACCTTCAGTTGCAGTCTTTTGCGAAAGCATACGACAAGATTGTTTTTGTTTCCGGAACCAAATCATCAAATGGAAAAGTGCTTTTTGAAGTCTGTAAAAAATCAAATGTGAATTCTTTTTTTATTTCCAGTCCGGATGAACTGAAAGAGAATGTGTTTTCTGGAAATGAAAGCATCGGTATTTGCGGTGCTACTTCAACGCCACTTTGGTTGATGGAGGAGGTGAAAAGAAAACTCGAGTCGATTTAAATTGGAGTTTTTTTTCTTTGGAACTTGGGGCCTTTGCGTTAAAAGATCTCTCGCAAAGGCGCAAAGACCGCAAAGGTATTCCGGGAGCATGACTAAGAAATTCTCAACTCAAATCCTTTTTGTATTTTTCGGATGACGATTTTTATTTGTCATTTTGATTTTTCCCGAAACATCTTATGCGCATCTTAAAAATCCTAAGCATTCTCTCCATTACAGGAATTATTCTGCTCGCTTTTTTTTCCTGGTATTCTTGTGACGACTATTGCAACCGTGTTCAGTTATCTGAAAATTCAATTTTTAAAATCGCCTGGTTTCAATACATGCATTGGGACGGACGAAGTTTAAGTGTTGCCGCATTTGTTCAGTTGTTTTCTCTGAAATATTTACCGGTGGAGCTCACTACGTCCATCTGGGCAGTCTCATTTGTTTGTGTTTCAGTGATGGTTTTTAAAATCATTCGGATAGAGAATTCTTTTTTTTTCAGTAATGGCGATGCTGTTATCGGAATCGCTCTGATTTGTACAACCATGTGGTTGGGCATGTGGAAACTGATCCCTGACATTATATATTGGGCAACAGGCGGCTCGTATAGTTTATTGAATTTGTTGGGAATGTTCTGGCTGAATATTTTTTTGTCAGGACTTAAAACAAAACAGTTTAAAGCCCGCAGTATGATCGGAATGTTTTTCATGTCTTTTATATGCGGTTTAAACTCCCACAATTTTGTAATCGCTCTTATTTTTCTTTGTTTGATTGAGTTCATTCATTCTAGTTATATATTGAAAGATAAACGTGGCGGAACCTATATTTTATTTTCGTTTGCAGGACTTGTATGCGGCGCGGCCATTGTCTTTCTCGCTCCGGGAAATATGGTGCGACTTCACCAGGGTTCTTATCATGAGATGAGTGTGATGTTTTTGTTTTCCTTTTTTCTCGTGCTCGCAAAATATGTTTACTGGACGATTGGTTTGTTCATTCTTTCTTTTTTCATGCTATGGCTTTCCGGAAAAGGAATTATTTTTCAGAAATCAAAACTCAAAAGTTCTGTTAAGAAATTTTTAAATGTATTCAGAAAAAAAGAAACAGCATTTGAATTGATTTATCGCCATAAATATTTTTTAGCTGCGGTATCTACAATCGCTGTATTTTCTGTTTCGCCCTTTTTTGCGGTACCACGAACGGCTATCTTTTTCGGCACGTTTATGATCATTTATATTTTTCAGCATGGATGGAATCCGGCCTGGAAAAAAAAATCAGGAAGATTTGTTGCCGGAGGTCTTTTATTTCTATCTGTATTTTTGGCTGTTATTGTTTTTCAACTGTTTGAAGCGCGATCAGTGAAGAAGCAATTGGCAGGTCGCGAATTAATATTTCTAAATAGTAAAGGAAGAGATGTAATTGTCCCCGCGGTTCCGTTGAGGAGTATTCCATTCGCGTTTTCATTTACTGATATTTCTGATGACAGCAGTTACTGGGTAAACCGGTGTGTCGCTCAGCATTATGGATTAAGAACGATTCGCTCGGTTACGAACTAGAAACGCAACAACATTCCAGGCATCGGAATCTCAAAACAGGATGCAAAAACAAACCGTTAAGGAAAGGTTAATCTCCTTTTGCTTCCCGCTAAAACAATTACTTTTGTTCCCTCATTCTGAAAAAATAAACTCTTAACAACGCAATGAAAAAAATTATTTCTCCTGTTGCTTTCGCATGTTTTGTGGCAGTCAGCTTCAGTCAAACAGCCTGCAAAAACGGCGAAAACAAAAAAGGTGTCGGTATTAACTTAGCCGACATTGATACCACTTCGAACCCGGTCACCGATTTTTTCCAATATGCCAATGGTGGATGGATAAAAGCAAATCCTATTCCGGCAGATCAGACACGCTGGGGTTCTTTCAACATCCTTGCTGAAAATAACAAGAAACATCTTCGTGAAATTGCGGAAGAAATGGCAAAAAAATCGGATTCAAAAAAAGGAAGTCCCGAGCAATTGGTTAGTGACTTTTACTACAGTGCCATGGATACGCTGAACATAGAAAAACAAGGCGCGGCTCCGATAAAAGCGGACATGGAAAGCATTGATAAGATTGCTGACATGAAAGGCATTCTGATGATGGTAGCGAAAATGCAAATGATGGACGCGAGTCCGATGTTTAGCTTCGGTGCCGGACAGGATCCTAAAAACAGTGAAGTAGTTGTTCCCCAGTTATACCAGGGCGGTTTGTCACTTCCTGATCGCGACTATTACCTGAAAACGGATGATCGTTCTAAAATGATCCGTGACGAATTCGGAAAGCATATTGTAAAGATGTTTCAGTTGTACGGAATGACTGAAGCCGAAGGAATGAAATACGCAACTGTCGTGATGCGGATTGAAACCGATCTTGCAAAAGCATCCATGACTCGTGTTGAGCGACGTGATCCGTTTAAAACGTATCACAAAGTAAGTGTCGCTGATCTTGATGCGATGACGCCAAGTATCAAATGGGCAGATTTATTAGGTGCCATGCAGGTAAAAGGAAAGTACGATTACCTTGTTCTTGGTCAGCCTGATTTTTTGAAAGAGTTGGAACACCAGTTGAAGACGACATCGCTGAGCGATTGGAAAATGTACCTGAAGTGGAATCTCCTGAGTTATGCAGGGAATTTATTGAGCACCGATTTCGTGATGGAGGATTTTAATTTCAACAAAGTAATGACCGGTCAGAAACAAATTCAGGATCGATGGAAAAGAATGGTGAGTATGACTGACATGGAAGTGGGTGATGCATTGGGACGTTTGTATGTCGCAAAATATTTTCCTCCTGAAGCAAAGAAAAAAGCGGATGAACTGGTAAGTAATCTCATGGCTGTCTACAAAGACCGCATCGCTAAACTTGACTGGATGAGTGATGAGACCAAGAAAAAAGCAACAGATAAACTCAATACGATAGTGCGCAAAATCGGGTACACTGATAAATGGAAAGAGTATGCCGGACTTGATATCACCCGTGATTCGTTCTTTAAAAATATTGCTAACGCTGCTGCATGGCATTACACTGATATGGTTGACAAAATCGGGAAGCCGGTTGACAGAACGGAATGGGGGATGACTCCTCCGACAGTGAATGCCTATTACAATCCGCAGAACAATGAGATTGTTTTTCCTGCAGGAATTCTTCAACCACCTTTCTTTTTTGCTGACGCTGATGACGCCGTCAATTATGGCGGAATCGGAATGGTGATTGGCCATGAAATGACACACGGCTTCGATGACCAGGGTCGTAACTTTGATAACAAAGGAAATCTTACCAACTGGTGGACAGCAGATGATTCTTCCAAGTTTGTTGTGAAATCAAAAATGATTGTTGAGCAGTATAGCAAATATACCGTGTTGGATTCATTGCATGTAAATGGTGAACTTACACTTGGTGAAAACATCGCTGACCTTGGCGGTATCACCATCGCTTACGAAGCATTCAAGAGAACAGAAGAAGGTAAGAGTAGTGAGAAGATTGACGGGTACACACCCGATCAGCGTTTCTTCCTGAGCTATGCACACATCTGGGCAAGCAACATCCGTCCTGAAGCAGCTGCTCAACGCATCATCATTGATTCTCACTCACCGGCGCAACATCGGGTGAATGGACCGCTTTCCAGTTTGCCTGAATTTTACAAAGCGTTCAGCGTAACTGAAAAAGATCCGATGTATCGCCCGGAAAATATGAGACCAAAAATCTGGTAGAAAATTATTGTTATATGTTATTCGTAATGCGAAGACCCGTCCCTCAATATTGTGGGACGGGTTTTTGTTTTCGATTGAAAAATTAACGAGAGCTTTAAAAAATACTCATTGTAAAATTCAAACTTTGATGCTTCGTGTAACTCAGTATTCTGAATGTCTTAATGGTAAAAAAATAATCACCGAGATACGGAGAACACAAAGGATCATTAAGAAAAAAATTAGTAGTGACAAACAACGCATAACTAAACTATCTTTGTAACATGTCTAACGGAACTACTTTTTCTGATTTTAAACTGAACAAACAATTGCTGAATGCAATCGCCGAAGCAGGATTCGAACATCCTACTGCTGTCCAACAAAAAGCGATTCCATTGATTCTTTCAGGACACGACCTCATGGGTGTAGCGCAAACAGGAACTGGAAAAACAGCTGCTTACCTGTTACCGTTATTGATGAAAATAAAATATGCCGAAGGAGAATTTCCAAGAGCGTTGATTTTGGTACCTACGCGAGAATTGGTTTCACAGGTATTGGATCACCTGAAATTATTTTCAACCTACATCGATTTGCGGTATGCAGGAATTTTCGGAGGAGTAGGAACGAAGGCGCAGAAGGAATCACTTGAAAAAGGAGTTGACATCATCGTTGCAACGCCTGGAAGATTACTGGAACTGTATTTCTCCGGCCATCTCATTCTGAAAAAATTGCAGGTGATTGTGATGGATGAAGCAGAACGGTTGCTTGACATGGGTTTTAAAAAACAAATCAACAGCATCCTCGATATTGTTCCGCGCAAGCGACAGAACATTTTATTCTCAGCGACTATGTCGGACAACGTGAGAGCCGTCGCTGATAATTTTCTCGACATGCCGATGATGGTCGACATCGCGCCGGAAACAAAAACTGCGAAGGGAGTCACGCAGGTCGTGTATCATGTTCCGAACCTGAAAACAAAAATCAACCTCCTCGAATATTTTTTGACGGATGAAAATTTCTCGCGTATCATCGTTTTCTGCAAAACAAAAAACACGGCGACCAATGTTTTCAAATACCTCAGCCGCAAACACGGTGAAGATAAAGTGAGAGTGATACATGGCAACAAAGATCAGAACACGCGCATCAATGCGTTCAAAGCGTTTAAAGAAGGAACGATCAGGATCCTGATTACGACTGATGTGGCGGCGCGGGGTATTGATGTAACGGAAGTAACGCATGTTGTCAACTTCGAAGTTCCGATTGTGTATGCTGATTACGTTCATCGTATCGGAAGAACAGGACGCGCGCTTCGTACCGGAGACTCGATTACCTTCTGCAGTCCGAATGATGAATACCACGTAAAGAAAATTCAGAAACTGATCGGACAGAAAATTCGGGTGGACGAACTTCCGCCTGAAGTAATCATTGAAGAAACTCCTTTTGAGGAAAAGCAGGTGATGCTGAAAGAAATTGATTCGCAACGGAAGAAAGAAGATCCAAATTACCAGGGAGCGTTCCAGGAGAAGAAGCGAAAGCATTAATAGATAATTTTAAATACGATCAGGAAATTTATCATAACAGATAATCTTAGTGCACCTTAGTGTTCTCCGTGTCTCAGTGGTAATGAAAAAATAATTAGTTAGACGTGGTCTCGGATTGCTTAAACATTTGTACAACGTTTTAAAATCGGAGACTCCCTTCGCGATCTTCTTGTCTCCTTTGCGAACTTTGCGTTTTTAAAAAATAAACGCAAAGAACACAAAGATTAAACACAAAGTTCGCAAAGATGATCCGTGTATAGACTTCTTCAAACGACTGCTAATAAGTTTCTAAGAGATTAAGGAATTCAAAATTGAGGGGCTGCGAAACGGTCGACCGTCTACTATTCTACCAGACAATGCCAACGACAACTAACAAAACATCTTCTTCATTCGCACTCATGACTCTCCTCGCCATCATCTGGGGCAGTTCATTTATATTGATGAAGAAAGGACTGGAAGTATATACCTGGAACCAAGTGGGTGCGATCCGGATGTTGGTTTCATTCATCGTCATGTTTCCTTTTGTATGGAGCAAGTTCAAAGAGATCGATGCATCAAGATGGAAGTTTATCGCCATCTCCGGATTTTGCGGCAACCTTATTCCTTCTTTTCTTTTTCCGCTTGCCCAGACACACATCGACAGTGGACTTGCAGGCATCATCAATTCACTTACTCCGCTTTTTACATTACTCGTCGGACTGATTTTTTTCAAAACTCAAATTTCCGCAAACAGAATTTCAGGAGTTTTTATTGGGCTGGTTGGAGCTTGTATAATCATCCTCGCCAAATCAAAAGGGATTATTACGACCGACAGCATGTATTCTCTTTTTGTTGTGCTGGCTACTGTATGTTATGCATTCAGTGTAAACATTCTTCGTCATAAACTGACACATGTTGATGCTATTCTCATCACGGGATTTGCATTGATGTTCGCGGGAATTCCTGCCGGTATATATTTATTCACTACCGATTTTATTCCACGCACTCAAACTGCGGAAGGAGCTTTACTCTGCTTATCAGCCATTATAGTGTTAGCTGTTTTCGGAACAGCAATCTCAACTGTTCTTTTTAATAGACTGATAAAAGTTTCAAGCGCTTTGTTTGCATCATCCGTTACCTACCTAATTCCTTTTGTGGCAATCCTGTGGGGACTTGGTTTCGGTGAACGAATTGGATTCCTTCACTTGATTGGGTTAAGTGCGATTTTGGTGGGAGTGTATTTGATCAACAAGAAAAATTCAGGAGCGTAATCAATGATGAATATTAATAGACCCCGTCGTCACTGAATTACTTTGATTTCCCGCCCGGTCTTTTACATAGACTGAGTAAGTGACGTTTTGTGAAGAGCTCCCATCTGTAATCGTCAACCCGGTTACAACTATATTCAGATTTCCTTTGATGCCGATGCTTTCACCGGAAGGAGCAAGTTGCTGAATGCGGTATTTATATACTACGTTCACGCGGTTGTCGGTGAGATACAGGTTCGTTGCATTCGATGTGTTTTCTCCCAAATCGCCGTCTGCATCAGAATAGGAAAGGGAAATAGTTACGGATTGTCCTTCTGTTACAGAAATTGTTGAAGTACCCGTCAGCGAAATCTTCGGTGTGTTATCCACATCTTTTTTACACGATGAAAAAAGTACGATGAAAAAAAAGGAAAGTAATGTGAAATAAGTTTTGTTCATCTTTTTTACTGGATGAGAAATGAAGCATACGTTTTATAATACACAGGAGAATCTGTTCTTGGAAACTCAGCCGGGGTCGTATGTTGCGGATCGTTTACATAATATCTCATGTACACCTGTGTTCCTAAAGGAAATCCTCCTGTTGAAACCGTAGCTACCCACGCTCCGGCGGCGGCAATGTAGGTTGCATTCGCAACAACAGCAGAATTGAAATTGTCAGCATCAGTTGAGAGCTTGAGTTTATTCACCAACAGATTCGGAGTTGTTGTGCTGTCATCCGAAACAAGAAATGCAATGAGTATTGTCTGACCGGGATGAACAATAAACGGATTGATGATGGAACCACCCACACGAACAGAATCAATCCTGTGCAAAGCCGAATCAACAGCGATAAATCCGTTGATGAAAGGAGGAAGGTTTGGAGCCGACGGAACAACATCAAATTGATTTTTCGCTCCGCCGTTAATCCAGTTTCTCACATGATCAATGTCGCTTTGCGAAAGCCGTGATCCGTTGGAAGGCATGTATTCACTCGTGCTCGTCGTGATGCGATCGAATAGAAAAGAACTGTCGGCATAAAACGGAACAACACGCAGTTTGTAAAAGTGAATTGAATCAACTGTATTTTTTATAACCGGTTGATACACTAACGAAGCGTAAGTTGATTCTACCGTTCTGTAATCAGGTTCAAATGTTCCGTCATGACATCCCGCTTTTGCACAGCGTGTCAGAAAAATATTTTGGTGAAGACCGACAATTCCATTTGGATCAGGATTCGTGACCGGAGTTGTTGCAGGAGTATAGTTCACTTTGTCATACGGATTTTCAGGCGCATCTTTCGTGCATGAAAGTATACTTCCGCTAAATGCGCAAACGATGAAAATATATTTTGACAAAGATTTCAATGCAATTATTTTTTTAATTTTAAAAGAATGACTGGTTTAAATCACACGCTGCATAATTTTTTAAGATTCCTCCGGGAATTGCTGAATCAAATCCGAGCAGGTTTGAAATGACAGAAGCGATTTCAATACTCTCTCCGCCGAAACCATTTGATCCGATAGAATCAAAGACTTGTCCTTGTCTCACAACAGAAGGCGGACCGAGTACGAGACAAAAAATCTCTCTCGCCATCTGGTCGCCGGTGCCATCCATCGCGGAAGTATGATCGAGTGCACTTCTTCCATTCTGATCAAGATGATTGTTGCCGGTTTGATTGCGTCCGTGTTCAGGAGCAATGATCATGACGGTATTGTTTGTCATGCCGGGAGTATTCTGAATGGTGTTCCACAAATGTGCGACTGCATAATCCGCTTTGTAAAGATTGTCGCAATAATTCGTGAAGTTGAAATGGCAAATGTCCACCTGTTGCATGTTAACGACCAAAAGTTCCGGCTGGTATTTTTTAATCACTTCTTCAGCGAAGTACATGTTACGCATGTCATTGTTCATCTTCGAAGCGCCGATCAGCCATGGATCCCATGTGAGGCCGCTGTTGTAATTATTCATCATGTTGGTAATCCATGTTTGTAAATCGGCTTTGTCTGCTTCCGTATTCGTAACACCTGCATCACCATCCACAAAGTTGTGACTGAAATTCTGATCAAGGAATTTTTTTATTTTATCGATACCAGCTTGCTCGTTCGTGTTGAATGTTCTCAGTGCATTAATAGAAGCATTTCCCTGGTCGCTGAAAAGAAAAGTAGGAGCAATGTAATTTGCGCCGTACTCTGCACCGTAACCGGGATATGCGCTGTAGTTCAATGCGGGGTAAGGTCCGAGATGGTCAGCAACCCACCACGACTTTAATGCTGTTTGCGCCGGAGAATTATGTTTACGGTAGAGTTCAAAAATAGTCGGCGACTGAGGACGTGCATTGATATCAAGATCGGTGTCCGTATATTTTCCAGTGATCGCAACGGTGTGTCCGTTGTAATGTCCTGTTGGTCCTTTATGATAGCGGAACTCGCGGAACAGCGATCCCTGTGTCTGCAACGATGCACCTAAGGAAGGAAGTACATCAATCGTAGCAGCAATGTCAGCTGCAATCGGTTCGTTGCCCGAAAGAATATTCGGTAAAAGATTTCCAAGCGACTTGTCAACGGTGTCTAATGCACGTACACCACCTGCGTACAAACAAAATACAACATGATCTACTTTGCGTACTCCGCTTGCTGCAAACAATCTTCCTGAAGGCAGAATAAACGGAGCGGCAAAAGCGCCCGCTGTAGCGAATCCTACCTTCTTTACAAAATCTCTTCGTTTCATGGTTTGCGGATTAGAATTGAGAGTCGGTTAATAGTAACGGTATTCATTTGAAGTCATCATCGCATAATAAACTGCAACAGGAGAAATGGATGCATCGGAGTGGATGATATTCGTGATGAAATAATTTTCGAATGCATTCGGATTTCTGTTGAAGAGTTTTTGCATCACCTGACTAACAAACGCGGGAATGTTCGAACGCATCTGCTGATCGGTTGGAATCAATACATCAGATCTGTTCAGAAAGTGTCTGATGATGCGGTCCTCAATCAGTTTTTTATCACCGAACGATTGATACGCTTGGTTAATATAAAGCAGCGAATCATTTGGAATGGTCGTGTTGAATAAGTCGCTGTAAGCAATGCTGATGAATTCAGTAGTTGACTTCACATTCGATTTTCCGTTTCCGGGTTGCTCGACATTCACGTCTTTCACTTCGTATGTAAATTCTTTTTTGCATGATGAAATGATCAGCAAAAGAATAAACATGAAAATTATTTTTAGTGAATTTTTCATCTGAAGATGTACTCGTTTTTAGATAGAATATCTTTTTGAACCTGTTGATAATTGTGAGCCAGTTGAAAGACGTGTGTTTCGTCAGACATTTCAACGGAGGTAGGAGTTCTGTTCAGGTAACGCTGATACAGGTTTAGTACAATGCCTTCCGCATAATCAGAAGAGCTGAAGAAAATATTCAGGAAATCATTTTTAGATTGTCCGCTTTGTAAAAAGAGAATGGCTGCCTGTCCATTGTCAATCATTTGTTCCGACTGGCTTAATTCGTAAGCGGTAGGAGAGCGAAGAAGAAAACTCAGGAACACGGCCTTTACAAAATTTTCTGTGCCCATGTTGATCTGGTCATAAAAATAATTGTACACGCATCTTCTGAACATGACGGTTGCATCAATCGAACTGTTTTGAAGATCATGAGGAACCTCGCGAAGCAATTCAAGATGGTTGATCTGGTCATGCAAAGCGATGATGATATTCGTATCCGTAAAAATAGTAAGTGCGAATGAATCTGTTAAAAGCTGGTTATGAATTTCCTGCGTGTCGAGATTATTGAGTAAATCAATGCGAGCAAGATCATACAAGTGACCCTTGTAATCAGGCCGGGTGAATACAGCGTCCAGAAAAGAAGAGCGGCTTACTGAACTTAAGTTAGTGGAACGAAGTAAACTGAACCCGGAATTTTTTTCGTTGCTGTCGGGCTCTCTTCCAAGAACAGAGATATATACGCGGTTCACGTAATTGCTGATGGTGACATCTTCAATCGTCAGATCAGGAGGCGCGACGTTGTCGGTAACAGTTTCCTCTTTCGTGCATGATGAAAATGTGATCACCACAAATAAGAAGAGAAGCACTTTACTGTTTAAAAAAGAAAAGATGCCTGTCATGCCGGGCTGGTTTTTCTGAAACTGTTTCAGGTGGTCAGGTGCAATGTCAAACATCTCTCTTTCTTCTTTTGATACGCCGTTCAGCCAGTGATTTTATCAACGTCAGAAGGTGTATAGGGTGTTATTATTTTTTACTCAACGCAGCGAAGTTTTGAAAGAACATGGAAATAGTTTCAATGCCTTTCATGAAATTAAAAATCCCGTAATGTTCGTTTGGTGAGTGAATGTTGTCGGAGTCGAGACCAAATCCCATCAACACCGTTTTCAATCCGAGTTCTTTTTCGAACAAAGCGACAATGGGAATGCTTCCGCCGCCGCGCGTGGGAATCGGTTTCTTGCCGAATGTTTTTTCAATTGCCATGCTCGCCGCTTTGAACGCGACAGAATCAGTAGGTGTCACAACAGGTTCGCCGCCATGATGCGCTTTTACTTTTACGCTGACAGATTTCGGTGCAATGCTTGTAAAATAGTTAGAGAAAAGTGCCGTGGTCTTATCAGAATTCTGATGAGGAACTAATCGCATACTTATTTTCGCGAATGCTTTTGAAGGAAGAACTGTTTTCGCTCCTTCACCCGTGTAGCCGCCCCAGATTCCGTTCAATTCAAACGTCGGACGGATGCCTGTTCGTTCAAGTGATGTAAAACCGGTTTCACCAACAACATCATTTACGCCAAGATCTTTTTTATATTCATTCAGATCGAAAGGCGTTTTGTTGAGTTCAGCGCGTTCATCTTTTGTCAGCTCAACAACGTCATCATAAAATACGGGAATAGTGATGTGATTGTTTTTATCTTTCATCGAAGCGATCATCTCACACAAAACCTGGATCGGGTTTCCGACTGCGCCGCCGTAAACACCGGAGTGTAAATCACGATTCGGACCTGTCACTTCTACTTCCACGTAACTCAGCCCGCGAAGTCCAACTTCAATGGAAGGAACGTCGTTCGCGATGATGCTGGTGTCGGAAATTAAAATGACATCTCCTTGCAACCTGCTTTTATTGTCGCGGATCCATGTACCAAGGTTAGACGAACCAACTTCTTCTTCACCTTCAATCATGAACCGTACGTTGCAGGCAAGTGAATTTGTTTTCATCATCGACTCAAACGCTTTCACGTGCATATATACCTGTCCTTTGTCGTCGCATGAACCGCGCGCATAAATTTTTCCATCTTTCACAACAGGTTCGAATGGGGGAGAGTCCCACAGATTTAACGGATCAACCGGTTGTACATCATAATGTCCGTAGACGATGACAGTTGGAAGTTTCGGATCAATAATTTTTTCTCCGTACACAATAGGATGTCCTGACGTCGGACAAATTTCTACTTTCTCGGCGCCTGCGGCAATCAATTTGTCTTTGATAAATTCAGCGGTACGCACCATGTCTTTCTGGTGTTTGCTGTCAGCGCTTACAGAAGGAATTCTGAGAAGATCAAAAAGTTCATCGAGAAATCTTTTTTCGTTCGACTTGATAAATTCAAGGGTAGTAGGTTCCATAGGGAGTTAAATATTTATGTGTTTGCGGTTTATAGTTTACATGTTTATCATTGGACCGTAAAGATAGTTGAAATGTTGAATTAAAAATCAATCACCATTGTCTCCGGAAAGCCTCATTTTCGGGAGTACTTATCACTCGCAGAAACTAGCCACTCTCCCTTAGGAGAGGGGTTGGGGTGAGGTAATGAAAAAACCCCGCAAAATATTTTTGCAGGGTTTAAATTTTAAGAAAAATAAAAATTATTTCTTTTTCAATTCTTCAAGTTGATTTTTGAGGGAAACAATTTCTGCCTGTTGCTCCTGAACGGCTTTCACCAAAACAGGAATGATCTCCGTGTATTTCATTCCATAAGGATCTGTAATCGCAGGAACAGGTTTGTGATTAGCCTTTGCATTGGCGATTTCTTCTTCTGTTACCTGGCTATGTACGACTGCCTGTGGAATTATTTTTTCTACATCCTGCGCGATGAACCCGATGTTTGAACCCACTCCGTCCTTCGCACTTTTCCACTCATAAGAAACAGGATTTAATTTTAATACTTCCTGCAAACCCATTGACAAAGGCTGAATATTTTTTTTCATCCGCGCATCGGAAGTTTGAATAACACCATTACCGCAATAAATAGTTGACCACCTGAAAAGCGGATTACCGCATGCAGTCAGGTTATCGGCGGTGGGTTCTATATCATTCGAACCGTTGTTGATCCACAATCCATTGCTCGAAGTTTGAAACAAAGTGGAGAAATAACCGGAGCCTGCAGACTCAATAACGGAATCAGTGGCGCTGTATCTCCACAAGATTGCCGACGTATTCACATGATCACCGATCGCAACGCCGCGTGCTAAAACGTCCAGCGCGTAAGCGGGAGTGGCTGTTCCGATTCCAACAAGTCCGTTAGCAACGATTGCATAGCCGGTTGCTCCTCCGTCAAAATAACCTGCTTCTCCTGTGCCGGTCGCATACGATTCAATAGTTGAACCTGAACCATTATTCGTTGCAAAAATGTTTGCAGTACCTGAACTCACGCTGTTTTTTACAAATATAGCGGAAGCGTTGATGCCGGTTTTATTGCAGAAAAGAGTTGTGTTATCAGTAGGATTTTCAAGATGAAGCTGAGCAGCCGGATTATTTGTTCCGACTCCGACAAATCCTGAAGAATCAATTTTCATTCGAACAATATTATTCGTTGTAAAGAACATGCTGTTATTCGACATTACCTGGAGCATCAATGGACCTGCATTCAATGAAGGTCCTACCCGCGAAAGGTTGGCGAGATTAATTCCGGCAACAGTTCCTGTAGCGCCTGAAGAACCTTTTTCCACTTCGAGGTAATCATTCACAAAACCTGTCGGTGTTTTCAAATACAAAGAAGCGGCAGAAGCTGCAGTTGTATTTTCGATCAATGCTTTTTCACCAATGCCTGTCAGGGTCATCTGTATCATTTCTGTTGGTGCAACATTTCCAAGACCAATGCGTGTTCCACTATCGAAGATTCTTGAATTACCTCCTGAGGTAGCTCCTGTAAATTTCACAATGTAATTGGTAGTTCCTGAAATGTTAGCTGAACCCGCTGGTCCTTGGATACCCTGCGCTCCTGGTGCTCCGGCTGCTCCTTGTAATCCCTGGAGTCCCTGCAAACCCTGAAGTCCTTGTAAACCTTGTGGTCCCTGGTTTCCGCTTGCAGCAAATAACGCGTAAGGAACACTAAGCAACTGAGACGTTCCCATGTTTACAAAGCCGGTACCGAAATCGATTTCAACTTGTAAGAATTTATTTCCGGTCGACCATGGAATGGCATTGAACGTTCCGGAGATCACCGTTCCACCGCCAACACTTGCAGTGAAGAGACCGAACTGGTTAGTAGATGTCGTCTGTGATTCAGAATAAACGGTTGTTCCGCCGGCAGTAACATCATGGACGGTGAAACGCACAGTCATGTTTTGATTCGGCAGGATGTTTCCTGTGTTATCTCTTGCGACTGCCTGGTAGTTCAGTAATTGTGGCGCCTGCGCAAACAGGATGTTCACTGAAAGAATGCAAATAAGTGTAAGTAGGTTTTTTTTCATGGAGGTGTATGTTATGTTTGAGAATTATCGGATAATAGAAATTTTTTGTACGTAAACCTGTTTGTTGTTTGAAGAAGAATTGTATGTCAGGCGAAGCGAATAAATACCCGGCGCGAAATCCTCGATGTGAAGATTGCTTTGGAATTGCCCGTTCACAGCATTCTCCTGGGGAACTGAACTAACCAACTGTCCCAGATGATCGAACAACTGAAGCAAAATTTTTCCCGGTTTGTCGAACTGAGATGCAACTGTTACCTGGTCGGAAGCGGGATTCGGATACACATTAAACGAAACGTTCGTGTTCACCGTCGCATGTGGTTGTTCAATGCCGACAGACAGGATATCATTGGGCTGGTGGAAGCCCTGTGTGAGTTTGTTGCTGCCGCTGCTGAATGTTTCCACCATCGTCATTTCACCGACGGTTGCAGATAACGTACCGGATGCAAACGTGTAGAAACCTCCGGACGAAGCCAGCACAACAGGCGACAACGATTGTGAACGGAGCGAAACACTCAACACACAAAGAGGAATTAGAAGTAAGATTTTTTTCATAGTTGTTGGGTTTATTTTTTAATCGGGTAAATGAAAGAGATCATTTACCTTGTTTAATAATTCAAAGTAATAAAAAAATAAGATGCAAAGCAAAAGTTTGTTTTAGTATGATTCTGTTTTTATTCGAAACACTCTTCGATTTGTGTTTTGTAATGTCATTTTTTTTTTTGCATTTCGGAACTTAATCAACCACTCTTTACCGGAAGAGGACATTTTACCAGAGTCCTGAGAGAAACCCTTCTCACTTCGTGCCCGGTTATAATTTACTAATTGATTAAGTGAAAGCGATATACTATTGCGTTGTATTCGCCTCTTTTAAAGTTTGCACGATTTTATTTTGTTGCTTATCGAAGATTTCATTTAGAAAACCCGGACATTCAAATTCTGATGGGATAAATAGTATTTGAAAAATTCGGTTTTAAAAAAGATGGAAGCATAAATAATAAACACGCTAACAAGTTTTATAAAATGTTTATGGATAAAAATCTTTTCACAGAAAGAGAGCTTGAAGTATTAGCACTTCTTAAGAAAGCAAAGCAACGGAAACATGTTGCAGATGATTTAGGCATTTCGATTCACACAGTGAATGCACATATTCGAAGCCTGCATCTGAAAACGCGAACGCATTCTCTCCCTGAACTTATTATTTGGAAGGAAAAAATAGTTTTACCGTAGTCAAAAGTGATAGTCATTTTTGATTAGTCACTTTTGGCTATTGACAGTTAGTATGCCGATGGTTTACTTTGTCCTGTAATTCTCCTTTTAACATCGCTGAGACGAGGATTATTTCTGTGAATATAACTTGAGCTTAAAAGTTTCAGATTGATATTAATACCCTAACCTCTCAATTCTCTTAATAAAGTATTTATAACCAATTCTAAAACCAAAAAAAATGAAAACTATGCCACATAAATTCTTTGTTAGAAAAAATTATTTTCTTGTTTTAGGTGTGTGCCTTTCTTTTTTTCAAACTGTACTTGCAGGAGACACTGGTCTTAATCAATATAAGGATTCTGTCGGATGGTATGATTTTACAAATGCTCCTGTGTACTTAACAACGGACTCAGTTTTTATAATTTATAAAGATCAATTTGGTTTAGGAGAGTTTGATGAAATGAAGGTCAGTTTTTACGAGACGGATGAAAAGAATTGGATTAAAGGGGAAGATGAGATCGATTCTAAAAAGGAGCATCTTCGCTACAAACAATATTATAAGGGATATGAAGTAGAAAACGCTGACTTTACTGTACAGGCAGAAGATGGAATGATTGAGATGATACAAGGAATGATTAAAACGGGTTTAGATATTGAAGTGGTAGACCCTGTCTCAGAATCTGATGCGCTAGCAAAAGCATTAGATTATGTTGGTGCTTCGAAATACGCATGGCAAGATGATATTTATATAAACGGTTTGAAGAGCATAGGCAATGATTCGTCCGCAAGCTATTACCCTAAGGGTCAACTTTTGATTGGAAGAAAACACGGAGAATTTTTTGACTCCTCTATTTATGCATTCGTATGGAGTTTTCATATTTTTTCCATTGATCCGTTTCAGGATGTGACAGTCTATATAAATGCTAAGACCGGTGATCTTTTTGATGTATTCGATCCTTCGTTATCAGGATGGTGTGAAAATGGTTCTGTTCAAACACTCTATAATGGGATGCGTAGCTTTAAGACTCATACATACTGGTGGCAATGCTGCTGGCATTTGCAGGATTGCAGAGTTTCTAACAGTGGTGCTGACTACGCAGGAATTGGAACAGTGCTTAACGGGCAAGATATAGATGATGCAGACAATGTGTGGACTTCAGTTACTCAACGTCCTGCAACTACGGCTCATTGGATTGCGGGGGTATCGTGGGATTTTTTTTAAAATACATATGGTAGGAACGGCTTTGATAATAATGGAAGCATAATGAGTATCAATGCAGGTGTTTCGAGTTATAATGAGGCTGCTTTTGATGGATCGCATACAATTAAGGTTGGCCAAACCCCAGGTGGTGCTTCACTTGCGGAAATAGATGTGTTAGGTCACGAATTTTCTCATGGCGTTATAAAGAGTACTTCTAATTTGAATAGTTATTGTGAATCGGGTGCTTTAGGTGAATCTTTTGCGGATATCTTTGGTCTTATGATTCAAAATTATGGCACTGGCATTTTAAATTGGACAATAGGAGAAGACGTAGGATATGGTGAGCGAAGCTTAAGTGATCCTACATCAATTAACCAATCGCTATTTCAGGCAACTTGTGGTGGAACACTACAAGGTCAACCTGCGATTTACCATGGCCAGAACTGGTACTATGGTTCTTGCGATCACTCGGGCTCTCATATAAATGATGGAGTTCAAAATAAATGGTTTTATTTACTTGTCAGAGGTGGTACTTTTAATAATGTGACAGTTGGTGGCATTGGCATTGATAAAGCAGCTTGTATTGCGTATAAAAATGTCACCCAGTATTTAGGCTCTTCTTCTGTTTATAGTGATGCACGGGCGGGTTCTGTTTTGGCAGCTTCATCTTTATACGGTGCATGTTCTTATGAACTAGCGCAGGTGAAAAATGCTTGGGCTGCAGTAGGAGTTGGAAGCCCTGCTCCGCCAAACGCAACCCTCTGCATTTATCCTGGCGATTTTGTCACTCAACTTTGTAAACACGATTTTAACTGTTACAACAGTGGAGCCGTGCAGGCGATATATACTGTAAATACATCACTTTCTGGTGCTAGCTTTGTTTGGTCAATTCCGGCCTCATGGATTGCTACAACTAGTGGGAATACTGCAACTATTTATTATTTTGGTGATATGCTTCCTGCTAGTATATCCGTCACCGCTACCTTGGGAAGTCAAACGGCTACCTATGGTCATACGGTTGGATGGAATCCCCATTGTCAAATATATGGTTGGCCGTGTACTTTGTATCGTTTAAAAGGACATAATGCAAGCGTTAATTCAACAGGTAATCCTGATCTAAAATTCTCGCCCAACCCAGCAAATAATTCTTTCTCTGCTGAATTCACTGAAAGCGAGATAGGCAATGTACTTGAGATTCAAAATAACCTTGGTCAAACATTAATGGAATTTAGAGCAAACGGAAAAGAACAATCTTTTGATGTAAGTATTTTGAGTAGTGGAGTTTATTTTGTAATTTTAAAATCTAAGGAGTCTTTCAAAGTTGGAAGATTAATCTTAAATAAATAAATTATTTTTTTTATTTGCAGAGGAAAGGACTAATTTTTTTCTGGTATTAAGTTTAGAAAGTATGATAAATATTGCTTTTTAGATATTTTGAATTCTTATTATGTTGCAATTATCGAATTACATGAAAAAAAAACCAGACAAATAACAATTGGCAAATGACTCTCAAAAATAACGGCATTGGTTTTTTTGCGTATGTTCAAATCAGAAAATTAATTATTATATTTCTTATTAGTTTACCTACACTAACTTATGGAAATGATTCCTTAAAAATCGAAAACTTTACATCAGCAAATACAAAAATAATCTTAAGTAGGTTGCACTTCTCACTACAACTTGAAGGTTCTTCGTTCAATATTTCTGACCCGACTTGGGCTCATGATTGGTGGCTAACCAGACCATTTACAACTTTAGTAAACCCGTTTAGTTATAGCTTTTTATTTCCAACCTTACACATGAACCCTGTAAGCTTCTCATTGAGCTACAATCAAAAGTATTTTATAAAGGTTAGGTATTTAAATTTTGATGAGAATTATGAAGCGCAAAATGAATTAAATGGTACACATATTAATTCACAACCAGGATACATAGACCATAGAGTATATGAAATTTCTGATGCAATGGTTTTATATTCACCATTTAATAATAATTCTTTGTCACCATTTAAATTTGGCTTTGGATACTCTCATAGGATTGGTTGGGAAAGCCACAATGTGATCGTTATTCAGAATCCGTATTGGGGTGAGATATTAGGGCAAGTGGAAAGCAGAAACGATAAAGGTTATATTATCGAAATTGAATATGAATTAACCCCGTTCAAAAAATCTAAAATTTTTAAACATTTAATTACAGGCCTAACTGCAAACAAGAGAATTTTTAATCATGGGTACAATATGTTCTCTTATGGTGGAACATTAGGAATATGGTTTTAGCGAGAACTGTAATAGAAAGAAAGCAAAAGAAATTTATTTCACCAACACCTCTCCTGTCATTTCCTTTGGGCAATTTAATTCCATTATTTTTAGAATAGTAGGAGCGAGGTCGCACAATTTTCCGTTGGAGATTTTTTTGTAATCGTTGTCAATTAAAAACAGCGGCACAGGATTGGTCGTGTGTGCCGTGTTCGGAGTTCCGTCAGCATTGATCATAAAATCGGCGTTGCCATGATCGGCTGTAATCAGAAATGAATATCCGTTTTTCAAACCGGTTTCAACAACGCGTTTTACACAGGCATCAACGGTTTCAACCGCTTTCACAACGGCTTCAAAAATTCCTGTGTGGCCAACCATGTCTGCATTCGCGAAATTAAGGCAGACAAAATCCGTTTCTCCTTTTTCTAATTCAGCAACCAATGCATCCGTTACTCCGACAGCGCTCATCTCCGGTTGCAAATCGTACGTGGCCACTTTCGGCGACGGAATCATAATTCTTTTTTCATTCGGAAACGGTTCTTCTCTTCCTCCTGAAAAGAAAAAAGTAACATGCGGATATTTTTCCGTTTCCGCAATCCTGATTTGTTTCTTCCCCGAATTCGCAACCACTTCGCCAAGTGTCATGAGCAAATTGTCTTTGTCGAAAATAATTTTCACGTTTTTAAAAGTGTCATCATAATTCGTCATGGTCACATACTGAAGATTCAGCTTGTGCATATTCTGTTCGTGAAAATCTTTCTGTGTTAACACCTGTGTAATCTCACGGCAGCGGTCGGTGCGGAAGTTGAAACAGATCACAGCATCGCCGTCTTCAATCTTCGCAAGCGGTTCATCATGTTCATCCACGACAACAATCGGTTTGATGAATTCATCCGTTACATCTTGTTTATATGAATCGAGAATTGAATTCACAGCGTTTTTAGTTTTCGTTCCAATACCTTGTACCAATAAATCGTACGCCAGCTTTACGCGTTCCCAGCGCTTGTCTCGATCCATGGCATAGTAACGCCCGACAATCGATGCAATTTTTCCTGTAGAAATTTTTAAATGATCTTCCAGTTCCTTCATAAAACCTGCGCCGCTTTTCGGATCGGTATCTCTTCCGTCAGTGAATGCATGAATGAAAACATTTTTCAGTTCGTATTCTTTCGCGATGTCGCAAAGCGCTTTCAGGTGGTTGATGTGAGAATGAACGCCACCATCAGAAACAAGTCCGATGAAATGAAGTTTTTTATTATTTTTTTTTGCGTAGGAAAAAGTTTCTTTGATCACAGGGTTGTTATGCAGTGAATGATCTTGTACTGCGAGGTTTACTTTCACGAGATCCTGATAAACGATTCTTCCCGCACCGATGTTAAGATGTCCGACTTCTGAATTTCCCATCTGACCGTCAGGTAGCCCGACATTTTCCCCTGATGTCAGCAATTCTGAATTGGGATAATTTTTATAAAGATTGTCGATGAACGGAGTGTGCGCTTTTCGAATCGCATTCGCTGCTGTCTCAGGGCCTTTGCCCCATCCGTCCATGATAATTAAAACAACTTTCTTATTTGACATTTTATTGAGAACGATATTTTTAAATAAATTCATGAATTATATTTTCGTGCTTAGTGCTTTTCTTAGTGCTCTCAGAATCTTAGTGGTAAAAAGAGGTAAACACTGAGACACTAAGATTCACTCAGAAATGTCCGAGGTAACAAATCTGCTGAATTGATTTTAAGAAAAAACTAAATCGCATGCGAATTTACAGATAAGAAATTTTATTCCGCCACCTTATTTTCAACGGATGGATAAGATAATTTCAAAGATGCTTCCCTTCGGTGTATTGTTACGAACAGAAATTTTTCCGTTGTGATGTTCAACAATGTATTTCACAATGTATAAACCAAGTCCTGTTCCTTTTGTAGTGCGCGTTTCTTCTTTCCCGACGCGATAAAATTTTTGAAAAACTTTTTGTTTTTCTGCATCCGGAATGCCGACTCCTTCGTCAGCAATAGCCAGGAAAATTTTCTCATTCTTTTTCTCGAGTTTTATTTTGATGAGAGAATGTTCTGCGGAATATTTGACCGCATTTTCAAGCAGGTTGTTAATGAGAAGGCTGAAAGCGGTTTTGTCGCAAGGCGATGAAATGCCTTCCTGTAAATCTGTTTCAATTTTATTTTTAAAACCCGGAACCGCCTGGAACCGTTGCACAAATAACCTTATCAGCGCCGACAGGTTCACATCTTCTTTGTTGAACGAATATCCCTTATGATCGATGATGTTGGCGAGCAACGCGTTTTCAACTAAGTTGTCGAGCCGGTCGGTGTCGGCAATGGCACTGTGGAGGAACGATTCTTTTTTCTCTTTATCGAGATCGTGCTTTAAAAGTGTTTGCAGGTAAAGTTTTACCGATGCAAGCGGAGATTTGAATTCATGTGTAATCGACAAAAGAAAGTTTTTTTGTTGCCGCGCCAGCATCACTTCTTTTCGGAATGAACGGAAAGTCTGAATACTTCCGAATAAAAGCAGTGCCAGGAAAACTCCGCCTTCACCCATTACCATCCACCAGCGCTCATGTAATTTTTTCTGCAACACTTTTTCTTCCGAAGATCGTTGTTCGGGAGAAGGATACCTGAGTTGAATGTTTTCAATCCGGTGTTCATATACTTCCTGATTTTGTTCTACTAACAGGTACGACCACCAGATAAACTGGAGCAAAATGTAAATGAATAAAAGAAAGAAAATGTAAATCGGTTTCATTCAGTAGCGAAGCTACTAATAAATTTGAAACCGGAATCGCAACTGATAAAAAAGGAGCTAAGCTACTTCAAGCTGATCAGTGTCTTCAGAAAAATCTTTGATCGGGTAATATTTTCTTTTGTTGTCAATCTGGTATCCTAACATAATTTTCGACGCATTTTTATCCGACGGTGGAATACCTGCCGGCTGCCTGACTTCAGATTCTACATGTATGTAAAGTATCTGTTTCTTCAGGAACGGACCTTCCACCTGTTCATTTTCTTCGTTTGTGATTTTGATTTTGTAAAGACGATCATCAATCCAAAGTTCATCAAAAATCAATTGATCCAACGGACGCTTCGTCATCAGTTTTATTCTGCAGGTAAGAAAACTGGACGCATGTTTCGCTCCTTCCACAAGTTGGGAAGTCGTTTCCATTACCTTAAAATATTTATACCTGACAAAGTGGTTGTAAAAGAAGTAGAAGGTAAAGATCAGCGACATCGTTGTTTCGTTTTAAGTTATGTTGTTTCATTTACTCCTGGTAATCGTAATGTATAATTTCACCGCTCAGTTGTTTCAGCAACTGCCATTGCCCGTTGCCATCTAATCTCTCAATGATGTAATAATCAACTCCTGTATCCCAGCCGACGTATGGCGACCAGTATAAATGAACGGAGCGGTCTTCATTCATTTCTCCTTTTAATAAAATCGAAGAGGTATTCAGACTCGGATCCTCGTAGATTTCACACGTATTCACCACCTTTATTTTATAGAAGTAATGGTTGTTCTGAACATCCACACTGTAATCCATGAAATCAGTCTGAACCGCCGGCACCGTTGCGACAAATGAGAAGTTTACATTATCAGTGGAACGGTAAACATCAAACTGCGCGACTTTTTCCGGATGAACAACCGGTTGCCTCCATTCGGTTAATATAGTCTGGTTGGTTACAACAGTTGATCGCACTACATCCACCAATTGGTTTGCTAAGAAATTAAATGAAGTGGTGGAAGAAGTATCACTGTTCGATAGATAGATGCGGCCGCATAAATCAGTTGCCGTTACCCTATATGAGTATGCTGTCGGACAATCAAATGTCGTATCAAGATAATCCAGCTGTGTCGAAGGAACGGATGCAATCCATTGTGGATTTGTACCGGCATGCGAACGATAAAGTTCGTAACTGCTTACCGTGCAACCTCCGTAAGAATTCCACCATATCTGTATATTATGGCCCGCCCGCTGAGATGTTATATTGATCGTGGTGTGAGCTTCCAGGTCATCAAGTGCTAGTGTATAACCACAGATATCAAGCGCCTGTAATTTGTATGTATATGTATTCTGAAGTGTGTTAAGTCCTGAGTCGGTATATGTAGGATTAGGAGAGAGTCCTGAATTGTTCGGATTGGTGTCTGTGTAAATGTTTTCATATTGATTCGTCGCCGTATTCAATCTGAAAAGTTTATATGAACCCAGATCAGTAGCGGGATTGTTCTCCCAGGTAATTTCAACGGTTGTATTAGAGGAAACAGAAACGCTTAATATTTCTGAAACCGGCGGAGGCAGCGTATCGAATACATGAATAAATGCAGGGCGTATAAGTGCATTGTTGCATCCGCTTATATTTGTTATCGTAAGTGTAACATCATAAAATCCGGGATCCGGAAATTGTACAACAGGATCTGATTGTGGAGACGTGCTTCCGTTTCCAAAATCCCATAGGTAAGATGATTGATCAAGACCGGTGGAAGTGTTTTGAAACTGTACTGATAATACAGAACACCCATGGTCGGTATTAACAGTGAAATCCGGTTGAGGAGTTGCATGAACAATTATGGGATGATTCATCACGAATGTATTCGTGCACCCAAATTGGTTTTTTGTTACAAGAGAAACAAAATACAAACCTGATACAGTATATATATGAGAAGGATTTGTAGCGGTTGACAATGTGCCATCACCGAAATTCCAATACACGGAATCATTGCCCGGATTGGGATTCAGAAGGTGAACTGTATATGGCTGACAACCGACTGAATCATTTGTTGTGAATGATGCATTGGGGGCAGGATATACAAGGATCTGTTGTGGCAATTCATAGTAAGAGGAACATCCGGCTGTATCGTGTGTAACAAGTGAGACTGTAAATGATCCGGTGTCCTGGTAAAGATGCGCAGGGCTTTGTTGCGTGATTGCATAACCGTCACCGAAATTCCAGCTCCAGTCAACAGCTCCTTGCGACAGGTCAGTGAAGTTTACATTAAACGGGTTACAGCCCGCGTACGCAGATGGTATAAAGTCAGTAACAGAACCTAATACATAAATGTAATGTAGCTTTACCAGCGTGTCCGAGCATCCTAATGCGCTTGTAGCTATTAGAGAAACAGGATATATACCGGGAGTATTATAGATATGTGATGGGTTTTGATTGGTTGACGTCGTGCTGTCACCAAAATTCCATACGTATGAATCTGTTTCAACAGAAAGACTTGTAAAGTTTACAAGAGACGGGGCGCATGCTGAAAGATCAGGTGTAGAGAAATCGGCGACTGGTTGCTTCACTTTGATCAACTGAGGCATTCGCAAGGTATCGGTGCAATGATAGGGGGTGTTTGTAACGATTAACATGACGTTATAGGTTCCCGGGTTCTGATAAATATGAGAGGGGGATTGTGCGGTTGAAGTACTTCCGTCTCCGAAATCCCAATTCCATAACTGCGTTAGTTGTGAGTGATCGGTGAACACTGCAGTAAAAGGAGAACACCCTGAATCACTCTGTACTGTGAAGTCGGAAACCAGAGGTGCTATTGGTGCATGGTTAGCAGTTGCAGTGCAGCCGTGAATATCAATAATGGTCAGTGTTGTATTCCCAGCAGCCCTTATAGGATAAATTTCTACAGGATTCTGTGCGGTAGACGTGTCACCGTTTCCGAAATTCCACAACCAGGAAACCGGGTTAACACTTAAATCGGTAAATGTTTGTGTAACGGGAAGACAGATCCCGTCTTTGATAAATGTAAATGCAGCAAATGCGGTATCGATTGTGACATAGTCAGGCATTGTCATGTTGGCAACGCAATTACCTCTGTATATAGTCAGCGAAACTGTATATGCGCCTGCATCATTATATACATGCGAAGGTGTTTGATTGGAAGAAGTTGTTCCGTCACCAAAATCCCAAAAATAGGAGTCGGCATTCGACGACAAATTCACAAAATCAAAACGTGTTCTCCCACATCCATGCACATGCCCGTTTAGCGTAAAGTTTACCGAAGGCAGACTTACTGTAATGGCCGGGAATACGGTAAAAGATTGCGAGCATCCTGAGCTGTCGGTTACTGTAACTGATGCAACGAATGACCCTTCTGTAGTATACAGATGTGAGGGGTTTTCTACGGAAGACGTTGATCCGTCACCGAAATCCCATTGGTATGCGGCAAAGTTTTGTAAGCTCGTCGTGAAATGAACCGTGTCTGGTCCGCAGATTTCGGATTCGCTTACAAGCAGCGGACTGATAAAGTTAGCGAAGATGCTGGTTGATATTGAACTTGAACAACCCAATGTATCGGTCACTGTGTGCGTGACTATATAGTTAGGCATTCCGCTGGTATATATATGTGTTACATTTTGAGTGGAATCAATTGTTCCGTCTCCGAGGTTCCAGTAGTACTTGCTGATTGCTCCTGTTGAAGAATCATTCAGTTGTATTAATGTGTTCGAACAATTGGCCATTTTGCTGAATGAAAAATGGACACTGGGCCCGGATACCCTTACTATGCTGTCCATTCGAAGTATAGAAGCGACCCCCGATGAATCGTATGTCGTTAGAATGACCGTATATATTCCGGGATTAAAATAGGTATGTGCGGCGAATTGCTGAGTTGATGTGTCCCCGTCTCCAAAATCCCAGTGCCACTGAACTGAACCGGGAACATAATTTGAAAACGAAACAGCTAACGGTCCACATCCAAACTGAACTTCTGGTATACCCGGATTACCACCGGAAATAGATGTAGTATCCGGAGTGCCGAAATTAAACGGTGGCGGTGCATAAAACAATGAGCAGGGACCATTGGTAATAGTTAGTGTTACATTATAATTTCCTGTGACCGGGTATATATGGACAGGGTTTTCCTGAGTGGAAGTTGTGCTGTCTCCGAAATCCCATAGCCATCCGGTTGCTCCCATGGAATTTGCGTAAAAATTAACAGCCTGCGGAAATCCTGTCCCCTGTGGAATGCCATAGAAGTTGGCTCCGAATGGTGGAAAGTATATACTGTTACTTTGCATGGTCGTATAGGTGCAGCCATCTATCGTGGTAATGGTGAGAGAAACACTGTGATAACCTGGAACTGAAAATGTGTGATTTGGATTTTGTAATGTTGACGTATAGCCATCACTAAAATCCCAGAACCATGAAACAGCATTTAGTGAAGTATCTGTAAATGTTGACAAGTATGGCGGACAACTGGCATCGGTATGAGTAAAACCTGCACCCCCTCCTTTTACATCAAATGAACTGAAGTTGTTGATGGCTTGTGTACAGCCACCGCCGGCCGATTGGGTAGTTAGCGACACTGTATAATAGCCGGGAATCATATAACTATGAATCGGGTTCTGAAGCGTGGAAGTGGTGCCGTCGCCGAAATCCCATATCCAACCGATGGATCCTACTGTTGCATCCGTAAATTGTGCTGTAACCGGTGCGCAGCCAACTGTTGCCGGTGGAGGAATATAATTTGCCGCGGGATTTAGTGTCTGTATATAAGCCGGCTTTGTTACAGTGTCGGTACAGCCAAGCGAATCCATTGCAATTAAGGTAACCTGAAAATTTCCTGTAGTGTTATAGGTATGAGAAGGAGCTGACAACATGGAAGTATTACCATCGCCGAAATCCCAATGGTAAGTCAGCTGATTTCCATAGGAAGCGTTTGTGAAATTCACATTCAATGGTGGACATCCAATTCGGGGATTTGCTGCGAATAGCACGTGAGCCGATGATATATGTACCAGACTGTCTTTTGTTTTGCTCGAACTGCATCCCGTAGGTCCGGTGCAAGTCAGAGAAACCGCATATATTCCGTTCGATGTAAAAGAGTGTGTCGGGTTTGTGGCGTTGGATGTTGTGCCATCACCGAAATTCCACTGGCAGGTCGCGAAATTGGAGGAGGTATTCACAAAATTCATACTATAGGGAGCGCATCCTGTTCCGCCGCTGTTGGTGAAATTTACGGTTGGTTGAATTCCTACTGAGATTAAATTAGCATGTGTAACGGAATCAGAGCAACCGTTTGTAGTTGTCACATAAAGAGTAACAGTATATACTCCCGGATTGTTGTAAGTATGGGAGGGAGAAAACTGTATGGAAGTGGTTCCGTCTCCGAAATTCCATGAACTGCCAGCCACATTCGCATTCGTGTTGTTAAATGTTACCGTTTGGGGTGCGCAGCCATTGTCTGGGTTTACGGTAAAGCTCGCCCAATTGGAGGTTCCTACATTGATGACGGTGGAAAGATCTGATGTGTCACGACATCCATTGTTGTCAGTCACAACGAGTGAAACGGGATACATGCCGGGAGATCCGTAACCATGACTCGGATTTTGCTGCGATGACGTTGTTCCGTCTCCCAGGTCCCAGTTCCAGGACACAATTCCGGCACTGCCTGAACTAAAATTAAATACCGTGGCGGGATCGCAGCTTGAAGTTGTATTCGATGTTATAGTTGCGAGTGGTTTCGGATAAATCGTGATGTAAAGATTTTTAATTTTTACATCCTGGCAACCGAAAAAATTGCTTGCTATCAATGTGATGGTAAACGATCCTGACTGGTTGTAATGATGAACAGGATTGTTTTGCGTGGACGTTGTTCCGTCACCGAAATCCCATACATAATGCAATCCTCCGATGGTAGAATTGCTAAACGAAATGAGGTTGTCGTCAAAACAGGAAGAAGTAGTCGCGCAAATAAAATCAGCAGTCGGCTGGCCGATTACATTGATATAATTATTGCGAACTGCTGTATCAGTTTGTCCTGATGCATCCGTCACAATCAATGAGATCGTATAACTTCCGGGAGCTGCATACAGGTTGGCGGGATTCGGAAGTGTTGACGTATTCCCGTTTCCCATGTCCCAGTAATATGAAACTGCGCCTGTTGATGTACTTGTAAACTGAACATTCAACGGGGTACAGCCGGAAGTTTGATTCGCATTGAAAGCTGCATTTGGCGATGCTTGTATGCATTCTGAAAATACCGATAGCACAATTGCCGATGCTATCAACAGTATCTGATTCAGATTTATTTTCACGTGCGAAATGGTGTACTTGGTTAAACTGATAAATAATCTTTCCCCGTAAAGAGAACCCAGGCAAAGGGTTTCCGCTTATTTAGTGGAAACCATCCGGCTGCCTTTCTCAAGGAACAATGGATTCGCTTCCGGTGCCATAACGGTTTTTGAATCACCCTGCGACACCACATTTCCATTGCTGTCGATTTGCTTGATTCTGTAATAAGCAGTTCCGGCGGCAGGCTTAGAGTCTACCCAGCTATACAATAACTCCAGCGGAGAACCGATTCCTTCTTTCAAACCGACCGGCTCAAATTCAGTGTTGTCAGTAGAACGCTCGATAACATAAATGCAGTCTTCTGAATTCGCTTTTACAATCCAGTTGAAATAGACTTTTCCTGAGTTGTAGACAATCTGTTGTTTTACAAACTCAAGTTTTCCTGATTCGGCAACTGCTTTTGCAGGAGTAGCCGTTTGAGGTGTCTGTGCGAACGTGCTTACTGTTGCAAACACAAGAACGAAGAGGATAACCAGTTCCAACGCATATACAAATAAGCGTTGTGAGGATGCTGCTACTTTTAATGATTGAAACATTCCGGTGTTCTGAAATCCGGAGATAGATTTAGTAATTTGATTTTTCATTTGAATTCAGTTTTAGTTTTGAATCAATTATACCTCTTATTAAAGGCGGAGTTTTTCCGTTGGGTTTTCTTTCTTACATCTGTAAGGTTTTTGGATTATTACATCAAAAATTTTGGCAACGCCCGGAAAGAAACCCCGTTCTGCTCATAGATTCAGGGAAATAATTCTGTTTTTATGGAAATATCAGTTGAAAGGAAACGGCATTAAAAAAGAGCGGGAAAAACAGCAGTTGATGTATCCTAACCCTTCCATTCGTCGTTAGACTCCAATAAATACGAATCACTTTAATCTCTTATCAATTCTAAATCCTACTTCATTTCAATATGGAAACATTGAACAAAACAATTAAGAAACTTAACGAACAGGAATACCAGGAACTATTGTCGGCAGTTGCAGGACGAAAAAACAACAAGCCCTATTTGGTTCTTGAGGCGGCCCGTCAGTATAACTATGACGAGAATAAAATGATGGAGGTGTTGAGTGTGAACGCAAGTACATACTATACGTTGAAGTCGCGCTTAAATGAAAAAATTGCTCAATACCTTTCACAAAATGCACAGAACCCGATCAGCGCTTTGAAGGAAAAAGTGGCAATGGTTCCGGCAATGTTGTTCGGAAATGACCGCGATGTCTCTATCCGCGCTCTTAAAAATCTTGAAAAACAACTGACCGAATACGATCTGTCAAATGAACTGATTGTAGTATATAAGGCACTTGCACGTTTGAGTATGTACAACGGCGATTTCGATTTTTATGAAAAAGAATATAACAAGCACGTTGCTTTTTCTCTTTCCGTTGTAAAGGCGGAGGATCTGTTTTTTGAATTTTCGAAACGTACGGGCATGTATTTGCTTACGCGTGAAGAAAGTGATCTCGAAAACATGAAGTCAGTGTTGCGCGAGCTCACCAATATTTCTGAGTTGTATCACGGTCACCGTTTATCGGTTCTGTATAATGTTGTCCGCATTTATTATTTGTGCACACTTACCTCACGCACAGAAAACCTGAAGGCGCTGGAGATAGAAATTGATTCAATCCTTCAGCAGATAAAAAAACATTTTGAAACGTATGAGATGGATACCTTTTACCAAAGCATCCGTTTCGTGGTTGACTTTCTGTATTTTGAATATTATCAGCGCACTGGTAATACTGTTCGTGCCGATCATTATTATAACCAGATCAACAAACAGGTTCCTGAAGTTGCGCACAAACCGGTATTTAGTTTTTATGTTACCCAGTTCCTTCATTCCAAACTGGAGCGTTTCCTTTCCAATGGTGATGTCAGTCATTTAACGGATCTGAATAGTGAACTGGAAGGATGTTTCGATGTAAACAGCAATGAACCTTATCCTTTTATTTCTTTCAAAAAATTTGTTGCCATCGGAAAATTCTACGAAGGAGATTACAATACGGCTGCGAAAACAATTAACTCACTTCGTAACGACATGTCATTGAAAAAATATCTGTTCACGGATGTTGAGTGTAAACTTTTCCAGGGATTGAATTACGCGATGATGGGTGAAGACGGATTGTGCGCCCAGCTGATTCAAAGTATCAAACGTCAGACGACGGAAGATGAGAACATGTTTGAGCCGGCTGCTCTTTTCATCAAGCTGTTAAAAGCCTCCATCAAGCCGGAAGAGTTCCGGAAGAAAGTGAAAAAAATTACGGAGTTGTACGAGGCATTTAACGTGGCCAACACGGGAAGCAAACGTATCCTGTGGTTTGTGAAGATGGATGAATCCATCATCCGGAAATTGGCAAATCCAATCAAGGAATAATCTATAGCAGACAATAAAAAAAGCAGACAAGAGGAGCGCCCTTTTGTCTGCTTTTTAAATGTCGTCTTAGGAAAGACCGGTCACCACAAACGTTAAACAAATTGTCTACTGTCTACTGATTTCAGGACTTCCATTTTATCGTGCAGCCGATCGCTTTCGTTTCTGTATTCGTGACAGATTTCCCTGCAAGCAATGCGTTCACTGCGTCTTCTACATAATGCTCGGATGCTTTATCCGCTTCTTCCGAGTTGTTATCGATTGCGCCGATGTATTTCAGAATATTTTTTCCGCCATCTTTTTTCAAAACAAATACATGCGGTGTAAGGGTTGCGCCAAAAGCATGTGCGACTTCCTGAGTTTCATCCATAAGGTATGGAAATGAATACCCTTTTTTCTGGGCACGTGAAATCATTTCTGAGTAGGAATCTTCCGGAACTGCTGCCGGATCATTTGGATTGATGGCAATCACCGGATAACCCTGCGACGCGTATTTTTTATCGAGCGCGATGACACGCGATTCATACGCTTTCGCAAAGGGACAATGGTTGCATGTAAACACAACGATAAAACCTTTTGCTTCTTTGTAATTGCCAAGCGACACCATTTTACCATCTACATTTTTAAGAGAGAAGTCTTTGACGGTATCACCAACTTTGTAGCCCGCTGGTGAGAATGATAGCGCTGTTGCAGCGATAAGAACAAGGATGAGGTTTGATTTCATTTTTATTTATTTAGTTGTTAGTTTTTAGTTTCGGGTTATTTTTTTGGTTCTTGGTTCTTTACTCTTGGCTCTCATTTCAGGTAGGTTAAGATTACCTTCTCGAGCTCCTCAAACGTCAGCTGCTCTTCTCTGAAAAATATTTTTTTATGAGAAGCATTGAAGATCATGGTTACGGGAATTGCGCCGCTCCATGAACTGTCCGCTTTGTTGATCCACTTATTCGGATCGGTATCGGTGATGTGCCAGACTTCCGATTTCAGGTTCTTATTTTTTACAAACGGTTCAACGGAACTTTTCACAGCAGAATTAAAATCCAGGTTCACAAGAATTACTTTTACTTTTTGAGATGAATATTTTTCATTCAGTTTTTCAAAGTTTGGAAGCTCTTCCACACAGGGTCCGCACCACGTTGCCCAGAAATTCACTACGACAATTTTTTCCTTTCTTTCATGCAACCGTTTCTGCAACTGATCGAAACTCATTTGCTGAATCGTTTGTGAACTCACCGGCGATGTCATGATAAAACTTAGCAGTATAAAAAGGTAGCGCATCTTTCTTCAACGCAAATTTACAGAGAAAATTTGCAGGATGAATAACTTAAGAACGATTTAACAGCTGATTTATTAGTTCAATCCTTCATACATCACCCCAACTTAAACACTCCAACACATAAACACTTTCTTCATTATTTCTTTCCTACTTTTACCGGCCTTATGACAGAAGTTTCAAGAAAGAGAGTTATCCTCTGGCTCCTTTGCGGTTGTTTTTTTATTTTCTCTATGGTAGTGATCGGTGGCATTACCCGTTTAACAGGTTCAGGATTATCCATTACCGAATGGAACGTGGTGATGGGAGCCATTCCGCCATTGAATGACCATGACTGGAATGAAGCGTTTGAAAAATACAAATCCACTCCGCAGTTTCAGAAACTCAATTATGATTTTACCATTTCCGACTTTAAAAAAATATTTTTCTGGGAATACCTTCATCGCCTTATTGGTCGGATGATCGGAGTTGTCTTCTTAGTACCCTTTCTCTTTTTCAATTTAACAAAACAATTTGATAAGACCATGCTTCGCAAATCAATTTTCCTGTTTGCATTGGGAGGATTGCAGGGCTTCATCGGTTGGTTCATGGTGAAGAGCGGGTTAACGGAGCGGACCAGTGTGAGTCATTACCGTCTTGCGATTCACCTGGTCACGGCATTCATCACGTTTGCTTTTACGTTGTGGTTTGCACTGGAATTAATTTACAAGGAAGAGAAGAGAAACGGGTTGACAAAAAATATTTCTGCGCAACTAAAATTTCTCTTTGCAGTCGTTCTTGTTCAGATTATCTATGGAGCATTTGTCGCCGGATTGCATGCAGGAAAATTCGCCAACACTTTCCCAACCATGGATGGTGAATGGATTCCTGGCGGTATTTTCAGTTCTCAAAGTTTCATGATGAACTTTTTTGAAAACCCTGTCACTGTTCAATTCATGCACCGCATCATGGCCGTGGTAATTGTATTGCTTTCCGGATGGATCTGGTTTACTGCTGATAAAAATGAAATGAATCGTTCACAACGAAGAGGAGTTCACTTCTTACTTTTCGCCGTCTGTGTTCAGTTTTTACTTGGCGTGTTTACATTGCTTTCCAATGTTCAGATTGCACTTGCATCCCTGCACCAGGTTGGAGCTTTCATGTTATTCAGCGCAGTAATTTTTCTGTTGTTTCAATTTCGGAGAGAGAAAAGAGTAATTGTTTCTTTATAATTCTGCTCTGCTATTCTTAAAATAGTTTCTTTCAGAATGACGCGACTTAGTTACTTCATTACTTAGTCACTCTAACTCACTATCTTCTCGTTTCACTCTCTCACTTTCCAATCCCACCAACACCCAAACACTCCCTTCTCACTTCCACTTAAACGTAGCCAGTATGTGATCAATGTCTTTGCTAATGTAATTCAAAACAGGAGCAATTGAATCCGGATTCGGAACTGAATAAAAATAAAGTGATCCGCGAAGAAAATGACTGGAGCTGTCGGTAATAAAAAATTGAATAGGTGAAGCAGCATTTCCTTTCATGTCATAAAGTGTTCCGTACACTTTATTTTCCGGTACATTGATCTCCTGCTCGTCAATTCCTGATGCTTTCGGCATGTGTTTCAACGCAAGCGTTCTGCTGTCTTCCATGTACTGCCGAAGATTATTTTTTACTTCTTTATAACTCACGTAAATGGTTCCGTTGAATTTTGGAAAGCGGATATCCATCCAGCATGGTTCGGCGCTGGCATCTGTGTCGCGGACCATTTGCGCATACGCGGGAATCTCAAAACTAAACGGACAATCGGGTGGCGCATACTGATGATAATCTTTTTTCGGAAGCTCGATCCGGAAATATCCTCTCGGCTTGGGTGTAAATTCTTCGTCACACGATGAAAGCATGAAAGAGGAGAGAAGCAATAAAAGTAAAAGCATCATCGTATTTCCAATACCCGAATTGTTTTCTGAAGTTTCAGTCGTTCCTTCTTTCTTTTCCGGCAACGTAATTTTTACTCGCTTGATTCTTCTTCTGTCAGCGGATTCAATCGTGAAAGAAATGTCTTTAAATTTGATCACTTCAAATTTATAAGGAATACTTCCTTTCAATTCAAGAATGAGACCGGCAAGTGTATCGACTTCTTCATTTCCGATTTCAAAAATGGTTCTGTCAACTTCCATTACACGGCACACATCATTCAGCAATGCTTTTCCTTCAAACACATAATTGTTATCGTCTAACTTGGAGTAGAACAATTCTTCTTCGTCGAATTCATCGTTGATTTCTCCGACAATTTCTTCGAGGATATCTTCCAATGTGACAATGCCGGATGAACCGCCGTATTCATCAATCACAATGGCGATGTGATTTTTTTTCTCCTGGAATTCCTGCAGCAAATCGTTGATCTTTTTACTCTCCGGAACGAAGTAAGCAGGACGCAAAAGTTTTTGCCATTCAAAATTTTCATCCTGTTGCTTGTCAAGATGCGGAAGCAGATCTTTGATGAAAAGTACGCCCGCAATGCTATCGAATGTTTTATCATAAACCGGAATACGGGAATAGAGATTTTCCTGGATCACCGGGAAAAGTTCTGGAAACTTTAACTCCTTATCGAATGAAATTACATCCATTCGCTGTTTCATAATCTGTTTCACATCAATGTTGCCGAACCGGGCAATGCCTTTCAGAATTTTCTTTTCGTCCTCGCGCGTATTCTTGTCGGACGTAATATCAATGGCGTGCGTCAGTTCATCTACGGTGACATCATACCCTTTTGAATTCATTCTCTTGTCCAGAAATGAAGTTGACAGAACAAGCAATGAACTAAGCGGACGAAAAATTTTATCCACGACAAAAATCAGGATGGCGCTTCGATGGGTTGTCCGGATCGCGTTTTGTGTTGCATACACTTTCGGCAGCACTTCGCAAAAAACGATGATGACAAACGTAACAGCAACCACCTGTATAATAAACCCGATCACTTCATGGCCATTGAAGACAAATAGCGTGGTAATAATATCGGAAGATAAAACGATGATGGCAATGTTAACGAAATTGACAATGATTAATAATGTTGCCAGCAATCGCTTCGGTGTATTCAGCAATTGATAAACCATTTTACCAGATGTGCTCTTTGAATTTTTCAGGTGGATCAGTTGAGCAGGAGTAATGGCGAAGAAAGCTGTTTCGGCACCCGAGAAAAAACCGGAAAATAAAAGCAGTGCAAACAATACAATTACTTCAATGACAAAGCCGACACTTAAACTGAAAGAAGGGTTAAAGATGCCAGCGGATAACTGGAGAAAAATGCTGAGCACTATATGATGACAACTCGAAGGGTCCAAAGTAAAATCTTTTGATGAACAAAACGCAACTGGTACCTTATAAAATACCAAAGGCAAAGTTATATAAAAAACTTTGCCCTTGGTGTTGTTTACGATTGTTGTTCTCAGAACGGTAAATCGTCTGCTGGTTCTGCTGCTTCAACCGGCATCGGCGATTCAATCGGTTTCGATTCGATACGCATCGATGAATTCTCATCGCGTTTACCGCCCAGCATCTGCATTTCGTCAGCAATAATATCGGTATAGTACTTCTTACTATCGCCTTCACCGAATGTGCGGTACTTGATTTTTCCCTCGATGTAAAGAAGCTGGCCTTTCTTTACATACTTTTCAACGATTTCAGCAAGACCACGCCAAATGGTAATGTTGTGCCATTCGGTGTGTTCAATTTTGTTGCCTTCCTTGTTCTTGTAGGACTCTGATGTTGCTAATGAAAGTCTGGCAACTGCAACACCGCCATCAAGGTAACGCACTTCAGGGTCTTTGCCCACGTGACCAACGAGGATCACTTTGTTAATTCCACTCATGATTAATAAGTTTTAAAAGGTTAATAAAAAAAATTAAAATTGTGAGTCAAATGTATAAAATTATTGAAATGCAAACAAATAATTAAATAGTTTTTTTTACTCTAATGGCTCACTTTGATTGACAAAATATTTCACGCAGAGATTTCTATGCTAGGAAACAAGGACGATTTTCTATCATAGAAATCTCTGGGTGAAACAAAATAATAGTTCAGATTGTGATATTTTTTGAAAATCGAAACTGAGCCACTATCCTTTTTTCAGAAAATTCTCAATCAATTTAGGCACAGCGTACTTCTTCAGGTCTTTTTCAGCAACTTCGAGGAAGCCGTTTTTGGAGGAGAGTTTCTTTTTCAGGTTGACGCTATAAAATTTTGCATAAATAGTCTGGTGACTAAGCAAATGTTTGTGTTCACGGCTCACCGATGTAATGGTGATGTTTGATTTGCCGAAAATTTTTTTCCACTCCGGATCCGACATGATCTTTTTCTCAGTGATCTTCCTGGTCGTTTCAATCAACGGGAAATCATACAGGTTTTTCCAGATGTCGCTACCCGAACGTTTGTTGAGCAACGTTTTTCCGTTTTGATGAATGACTAAATAATTAAAATACCTGTTTCGAACATCTGCCTTTTTTCCTTTCACCGGCAACTGATTCACTTTCTTTTCAGCGAATGCAGTGCACGATCCATTCAACGGACAACTCTGACAATCCGGGTTTTGAGGTTTGCATTGCTTCGATCCGAATTCCATAATTCCCTGGTTGAAATCAGACGGAGCGTGATGCTCCATCAGTTCGCCTGCCAACTGGAAAAATTCTTTTTTAGCTTTCGGTGAATCAATGGGCGTGTCGATGCCGAAGTAACGACTCAGTAGCCGGAATACATTCCCATCTACCACCGGAAATTTTTTGTGGAAGGCAAACGAAAGAATAGCGCCGGCAGTATAATCGCCGATGCCTTTCAGGGCCAGCAACTGTTTTTGATCATCTGGAAATTTTCGGTTGTATTTTTTTACAATCTCTTTCGCCGTATGATGCAGGTTCCGGGCACGCGAATAATAACCGAGCCCCTGCCACAACTTTAAGACATCATCTTCTTTTGCCGCGGCAAGTTTTTCAATGGTTGGATATTTATTGACGAACCGTTCGTAATAGGCCAGACCTTGTTCCACCCGCGTTTGCTGAAGTATGATTTCAGAAAGCCAAATGAAATATGGATTGTTTGAATTTCTCCAGGGAAGATCACGTTTGTTGGCGTGATACCAGCGGATAATTGCGGAGCCGAAGTTCATGGGGTAAAAATTGCGAAAGAAAGTGAATTAGAAAAGAAAGTGAATTAGAATTACCAATAAGCAGAATAATACGAGAAATTTTAGAGTAGAAAATTGCTTAAGCATTACATTGGCAAATCATCCAATTACCCTGTTCCTTAAACACTTACAAACCTAAATACCTAAACACTTCTTCCTTCACAATCCCTGAAAACCACCTACTTATCAACAGCTGTTAATAACTTCTTGACTTGAAGCTCAGATAGTTTATCTTTGCCAAGGTATTTCCCACATTTATTAACGTAATCCTAATTTTGACGCACCCGATGGCTGTCAGGCTGAAAAATTTTTCTCAAGGCTCATGGGCTGAAGGCACCGGCAACGGCGCAGCTATTTATCATGCTGTTACCGGCGACCAGCTTTTTGTTGCATCCAGCGAGGGCATTGATTTTAAAGGCATGCTT
>JAYVZS010000014.1:0-2519 GCA_043783155.1 Bacteroidota bacterium
TCAGATCCCGATACGCTTCGCTACCGGGATCAATTCGACTTAATCGTTTCAGTGCACCGCCTGCGGCGGTTTCTAAAACGATAGTCTCATTGATTTAATACCAGCTATTCGTATTATTCTCTTGACCAATCTTCTCTGCGAACTCTGCTCTTCTGTGCTCCCTGCGTGAAATCAAAAGACGAAAACACGGATGAAACAAAAACGCCTCCACTTTTTATAAAAGTGAAGGCGTTTGAAAATTCAGGAAAGAAATTATTTTTTCTTTTCGTCTTTTGCAGGAGCCTTTGCATCGCCTTTACCGGCAGCCGCTTTTGCATCGCCTGCAGGGGCAGCAGCGCCTTCAGCAGCAGCAGCAACAGCAGTTGTAGCAGCGGCAGCGGCAGCTTCTTCTACTACCACACGCGTTACCTTCACAGCGGTAATGGCGTTGTTCGGAATGTCGAGAAATTCAACACCAGGCGCTTTCATGTCGCGTACATAAACAGAATCTCCGATGTTGAGATCGTCAATTTTTATTTCGAAAAAATCAGGAAGATCTTTCGGAAGCGCTGATATTTTCAGCATTCTCATTTTGGTACGAAGTGTTCCTCCCTGGCGCACACCGGCAGAACTACCGGTAATCCTTACAGGAATATCCATCACCACTTTTTTAGTGTCAGAAATTTCCATAAAGTCAAGATGAAGAAGACGGTCGTTTACCGGGTGAAACTGGAGATCTTTCAGGACAGCTTTGTATGAGGCGCCTTCAATGTCAAGGTCAACTGTGTGTACGTTCGGTGAATAGACTAATGGTTTTAAGGCAAGCACCGGTGCGCTGAAGTGGATTTGTGTTTTTCCACCGTACAGTACACATGGAATCTTACCCTCTGCCCGCAGTTGTTTTATTTCCTGCTTTGTCTGGGCTGCTCTACGAGTTCCGTTAATTGAAATTGATTTCATTTTGTTTTTTTGTTGGTTAGTTTAATTATAGTTGTTAGTTAAAGGTGATTAAGTGACGAAGTGATTAGGTTTGTGATGATCGGTTCTTATTACTTTTTCCTTATTAATTATTCCTTTTTAGTTCCCTGTTTTTATCTTGATTCTTGATTTTAAATTCTTGATTCTTATTTGAGGCTCCTGTAGCGAATTACAAATCTGTTACGAATTTACGAATACGCGAATCGCTCATTCTGATTTTCCTGTTTCTTGTTTTTTTTCTTGCTTCTTGATTCTAACTTCTTGATTCTATTTTTTCTATACCAGGAACAACTGGCTGATACTCTCATACACATACACCCTCTTAATGATCCGTGCAAACAAATCAGCGGAAGGCAATACTTTAATCTTATCTGATTTTCCGCGCAGAGGAATTGTATCAGTAACCACCAATTCTGTCAATCTTGAATTATTGATTCGCTCGTATGCTTTACCCGACAATACAGGATGTGTGCAAAAAGCACGAACACTGCTGGCTCCTTTATCGAAAAGCATTTCAGCTGCTTTCGTAAGTGTTCCTGCTGTGTCAACAATATCATCCACCAAAACAATATCTCTTCCTTCTACTTCACCGATCACCGTCATGCCGGCTACTTCATTTGCTTTTTTGCGTTGTTTGTCGCAGATCACCATTTCAGCATTAAAATATTTCGCGTATCCGCGGGCGCGATGTACTCCACCCATATCGGGAGCGGCAATTGTTATGTTCTTCAGATTCAACGATTCCATGTATGGGACGAATAACGATGAAGGTTCAAGATGATCAACCGGAATATCAAAAAAACCCTGAATCTGCGGGGCATGTAAATCCATCGTCATGATTCGAGTAATGCCGGCCGCCTGCAAAAGATTCGCAACCAACTTTGCCGCAATCGCAACTCTTGGTTTATCTTTTCTGTCGGAGCGTGCAAAACCGAAATACGGAACTACGGCCGTGATGTAATGAGCTGATGCTCTTCTTGCAGCATCAACCAATAACAATAATTCCATCAGGTTATCGGAGGGAGCAAATGTGGATTGGATGATGAATACATCACATCCACGGACCGATTCATCGAATGCCGGAGAAAATTCTCCATCGCTGAAACGCGCAACATTTACCTGCCCGAGAGGTTCCCCATATGCATGTGCAATTTCCTCAGCAAGATAAGCTGTAGCTGTTCCCGAGAAAAGTTTGACGTTTCGCTCCATAATAGGTCTGATTTCCCTTTATTTTTAGGGGATGCAAAGAAACAAATTTTCCTGAAAAGGACAAGGCAAATTTGAAAATTTGAAGCTGTGAAAATTGCGAAATGAGACAGGAATTTATAAAAGGGGTGATTAATTTTTTACAAAACGAAATTAAAAAGGTATTTTCGCAGCCCAATGATAAAAGAATTGCGGATTTCGAATTCGAAATAGCGTATTGAAAGTACTAACAATACGAAATCAAAAATACGAAATACGAAATACCAAAAATTGCCCGGATGGCGGAATTGGTAGACGCGTCGGTCTCAAAAACCGATAACTTTACGGTTATGCCGGTTCGATTCCGGCTCCGGGTA
>JAYVZS010000015.1:0-108476 GCA_043783155.1 Bacteroidota bacterium
TGTTTGAGGAGGAGTAAACGTGTACTGAGAAAGTGCAGTCGGCATATTGGCTTGCGTTGCATCACCCAAAGCATTTTGAGGAGTCGCGCTAAAAGTAGAACCATTGTTTGCCTGGAGGGTTAATAACTGAGCAGCTGTTGGCGTGGCAGAAATAACCGGACCGTTGATACCTATAGTATATGACATGGTGGTATTTGTACCGGTGTTCGACAAAGTCATCGTACTATAATTGAATTCGATGTGACCGTCTGCCTCAAACAATTTAATCTGGTAGTTAAAAGAACCTGTTGCTGTTGTACTAAAGTCCTGCATGTTGATCCACTCCATCGTTAATACGCGGCTACCGGCAGAACCTGTAGTCAGGTATTTCATACTGTTCTGTAAATCTGAAAGCGTACCTAAGTTACCCGCCGTTTGCTGATCATCATAAAAAACTGCCAAATCAACTACGCTGTTTGACGATGATGCAGAGAACGCAGTGTTCTGGTAACCATACGCGCCGGTTCCACTTCCTGTTGCAACAGTTGCTGCATTCAGTGTCATGTGCCCGTTTGTTGATGCAGTGAATGTTGTGTAAGCAACTCCATCATAGATGAACGGAAAACCGATGTTGGTTGTCACCGTTAAGTTGTCATCCGTGCTCGTTCCGTTTCGGTAACTTGGAAAAGAAGTACCAGTTCCTGAAATCGATGAGTACGTGATGCCCGTGTTTCTAGCCGTCGTGTAGTTACCTACACTTTGAGCATTCACGTTAGCAGCAAACAAGCATAACATCACTGCGCTCGTTAAAAGCATCCAACGATTGAAACCCGTTGTTGAAGTTGTTGGGTAGTTGTTGTTTTTCATGTTGATTGATTTTATATTATTGTTTTTGTTGATTTGTTTTTTCGTTGAGTGCAAAAAAAAATGCATCACAGCAACACATGCCGTAACACATTTATAATTCGTAGTAGGAAAATACTGTGTGTAAAGTTTCACGCAATAGTTTAAGTTAAGTACTCGTTTCCTGTTTTAAAATTCCCTTTGTTGATATGAAGGGACTGTAAAGATGTCTTATTCTTTTTACAAATGCAAGTTTTTTTTTTAACAAATCGTTCAAGAAGGTTAAACACTTGCAGGCGTTTGTATCGAATCGCGGTATAATGATATAAAGATTGTTTTAAATTGGCAAATTAATCTTTCACATTTTTTTAACAATTTGGTGAATGTGTTGTTTTACCCCGTGAATATTAGATGCGTTTTTTCGATTCTGATCAGATTTGGAATGTTTTGGAAAGAAGGGGTATTTATCAACACACATCAAAGAGAGACACATTGTTAAAGATTTGATGCCCGGAAACCGAATGCGTCTATTACTTCAACAGTATTTTTTATCACAGATTTTTTTCACGCAGAGGCGCAAGAGTGCAAAGAAATTTATTCATCAGCTATTTTTTTTGTGGATACTTTTTCGAATTCTTTTTTCTCGCAGAGGCGCGGAGATCGCAAAGAAATTTATTCGTTTCGATTTTTTCTGTGGATGATTTTTCGAATTCTTTTTTTCATGCAGAGGCGCGGAGATTGCAAAGAAAATTTATTCGTTTCGATTTTTTCTGCGGATGATTTTTCGAATTCTTTTTTCACGCAGAGGCGCGGAGATCGCAAAGAAAATTTATTCGTTTCGATTTTTTCTGCGGATGATTTTTCGAATTATTTTTTCTCGCAGAGGAGCGGAGATCGCAAAGAAAATTTTCTGCGCAGGATTTTTTTGAGGTCGATTGGGATGTTAAACCTGATTGAAATTTTTAGTAATTATTTTTGATTTTGGAGAGACTTATTTTATTTTTGATTCGTTCCTCATGCTTCGACTTTGCTTCCGCTTCGACTTCGCTCAGCATGACTCCGTTCACCCTTCCACTTCGCTCATGCTTCGACTCCGCGCGCAGGGTCACCCTGAGCGAAGTCGAAGGGACTTCGCTCATGCTTCGACTTCGCTCAGCATGACTTCGCGCGCAGGGTCACCCTGAGCGAAGTCGAAGGGTGAAAGGGGGTGACCCAAAATTATTTCTATTTCTTATATAGAAGGTGACTTGATTCATTATTGCATTTTGATAGCTCTTGAATCTTATCCCATTTGCTTTCAAATAACGCTTCTTTCTTTTTTCTCGACCAACCCTTTATTTTGGTTTCAAAGTCAAACGCCTCCTGGTTGGTATCAAAGCCAACGGTGAACATCAATGTGACAGGCCTTCTTTTAAAAGTGTAGGCATCTCTGTCTTTCCCCTCGTTATGTTCTTTTATCCGCCTGTCGAGATCATTGGTTACACCCGTATAATAGCTGTCATCGTTACATTTCACAATGTAGACTATTAATGAATAAATGCTTTTCATTCGTTGGAAAAATTTAAAAAAATCTGTTTCAATTTCTGTTGAGTTTGCTTCCTTCTTTGAATGCCCGTTCGACCCTTCGACTTCGCTCAGGGTGACCCTGTTCGCGCAGGGTGACACTTGTTCGCGCAGGGTGACCCTGTTCGCTCAGGGTGACCCTGTTCGCGCAGGGTGACACTTGTTTCGCGCAGGGTGACCCTGTTCGCTCAGGGTGACACTGTTCGCGCAGGGTGACACTGCGCGCGGAGTCGAAGCATGAGTGGAGTCAAAATGGAATTACGTCGTCAATATACAGACAAAATCAAAACCCGATGTTGGCACCGATATTTATAGTCGTTCTTTTTCCGCTGAAGTATGTCGGTGTGTAGATGCCTGCATCCGATCCGCGATTATCAGAAACCATGAACCCCGCTAACACATAACAATCGTTGATGACCTGGTACTGCGTTTTAATTCCGAATCCGCTTGCCTGCCATTTCACATTTTGCATGAACGGACTACTGCCGACGGCGACCGTTCCGGCTTGTTCTGAATAAGAATACTCAGCTCCTTTCCGGGCAAAGGAATACGAAATCTCAGCCGAGAATTTCGTGATCGGCTTATACATAACGCTCAGGAAGATCTCATCCGAATTATCGCCGAGGTAATGGCCGAGGTTGTAATTGGCGGATGCGAAGGTGAGTGTATTAATATAGTGTCTGTAAGCAAAGGGATTGGTCCGGGTGTATTCGGCTGTGAGAAATAAATTGTGCACCATGAAGTTACTGAACCTCGCTCCTGCCTTCCCGCTGAATTGAGTACGTTCACCGATGGCACTGCCAAAGACGATTTCGTCCACAAACAAAGAAGTGTAGAGATGCACGTTCTTTATCTGCCGGGAACTGATGTTGAAAAACACCTGGTGGTTTTCGCCCTGCCAGTCGCTTACTATTCCATCTCCGGAATGATCGGTCGACTTATAAAAGAAGAAGGGCATGAGGTAAGCGGGCCGCACATTCTTATCACTGTATATTACCGAGTTGCCAACCGACACATCGAGGTGCCTTACAGGAGTAACAGTAACCATATTGGCCGCTACATATTTCGGGTATAAGACTAGGCGATTGCCGGAGTTGTTGAGATAGCTTTCGCTGCTGTCGGTTACCGCGCTGGTAAGCCAGCCATGCACATAATTAAAGTCGAGCCAGCTAACGGGATGCATGTGCAACCGCAGATGTGGAACAGAAGGTGTATGTCCCGAAAAAATATTGGAGCCGTTGTAATTGTCGCCCCATTCAAAATGATCTTTTATAAGACCCACACTTCCCCACTCCCATGAATAAGTAAGGCCTGCATGCATCTCACTTGATTCGCCGCTTTCTGAATCTCCGGGTCCTTCATAAGTTGCCGCCGGAAACTGGTTCAGGTACCTCGGATCAGCGAGGCGTTTGTTTTCAAGGTTGCCACGGAAACGTGCGTAGAAGCCGAGGTTTTTTCCGATGTACGAAAATGCTTCTGCCCCATTCCATCGGGGGTATATATTCCCGGCATTGTTAGAATATGCATGGATACCAATAATGGGATTAACAGACAATGTAAACAACGTGTCTTTATAGAAAAAGAGATCGAGCCGCTTATCAAAATTGTCATCTGACCTCAGTTCTTTGTTATAATCCTTCAGGTAAAAAGCGAGTTCTTTCTTCTGCCTCAGATTGAGCAATCCTTTTTTCGCGTTCGCTTCAAAAAGTTTTTGTGCGATCAGATTTCGGGCATACGGTTTCACAGAAGAGTTAATGGAAATGACCTGCGCGTTAGCAAGCTCATCCAGAAAATCATAGATGTCGGTGTGAGTGATATGCTGGTAGACTTCCTGTGCGGGAGTGCGGGTAATTGTTATGATCAGGAATAAAGTGAGGAAGATGATGCGTTTCATTTGTGAAGATGCTTTGGGAAAGTGAAAGTGTGAGTGAATTGGTTCACTGATTCATTAGTGAGGGAGATAGTGAATAGAAGTTATAGTAGCTGATTGAGTTGTTGTCGATTGGTTCAATCGTTCATTGGTTTATCAGTTCATTGGCAGGCGTCTCATAATTCGAATCTGCTATACCACTTTCTCAATCTCCCATTTTATCACTTTCCCACCCTCCCACTTTCTCCCCTTCTCACTTTCTCCCTCACTAATGAACTAATGAACTCACTCAACAGCTTCGCGCTTTTTTAAAAACGATATTATAACATGCAAGGAAAAAATACCTCACATCCGTAAGCAGCGGGTTCTTTTCATAGCTGACGAGGTACTTCATTTCAGATGCTTGTATCTCATCGAGTGTTTTGGGCATGTCTGCATAAAAAGGAGGGATCATGCCCGGAGTATGACGGCTTCTTTTCTCTTTTACCTTTTCAGCATATAAACTCAGGAATTGAGAACTAAGCGGACGAACTCCGACAAGTTTCAGATCGCCTTTTAATAAATTCCAGATCATGGGCAGCTCGTCGATCCAGTATTTACGAAGCAGTTTTCCAAGGGATGATACCCTGAAATCATCTTTCATTTTTCCTCCTTCAGCGAGATTATTGTGATCGTACACATATTGCTGAATGAATTCTGAATAGGCATGCATGGTTCTCACCTTATAGATATAGATGAACTTCCCGTTCTTGCCGTGCCTGCGCATTTTAAATACATGTCCATATTTCAGTTCATGATCAAAGAGCGGCTTCTTTACTTTCCGAGCGACAAACCAGAGGTTGTTGCCGATGAATTGATTTTCCTTTACTTCAAAACCGGCAGCATATAAACGGCCGAGGGTTTCTGTTCGCGACAGCACTTTATTGCGACCGGCAGTGAGCAAATAATAGATGCGTCGGGTGAGAGGAAGTTTTGGAAAAACGCGCTTCAGCAGGAAGTCGAGCATGTAATAAATCCGGTTGAGAACGGGTGGGAATTTTTTAAATATCCGTTGGCGGCGCAGGTATTTAGTTTCCACGCAACCGATGAATGTTCCGCCTTCCGGCAGCTTCCTGTTCACAGTGTCGAAGAATTTATTGATCTCCCTGATATCGTTCACACGTTTCAGGTTCACAATGGTTGTTGCATTTTCAGGAAGACGGTTGATGCTTTCGCTCGCAGAGGTTCGAAGGATGGAAACACCCGGCTCGGACTCGTTGCAATGGAAGGAAAGAAAAGCGCGAACATCGGCAGCCATTCCCCCTATTTTTTGAAGGCGTGATTTGCGCTTCAATCGTTTCTGTATCTCTGCATTTTCACGAATAAATTCAGCTGATATAGCACCTGTGCCGCCTATTGATGATAGCGGTTTTAAGCCCTGATAAGCCCTGACAATTAAGAGATTTGCAAAATTCTTTCTCATTTTCGCCTCAATCCTTCTTATTTATTTTCAAATATAGAAGAGCAGGAATTCGATGGAAACTTTATTCTGTTAAGCATTTGCCCGTCCATGTTAAACAGGCGAATTGAATGGTAAAACAATCCTTTTGCCCGGTACGAATGCTGGAAAAAGCGGAAAGTCTCACTCTATCGGCATTATACCAAAAAAGTGTTTGGACTATTTTATTATTGAGAAATGGTATAATATCACCCTTTCAGGGTTCGTTATTAGGTCATTACCTTCTGTTTTGTTAGAAAAATAGCAACCCTTCAGGTTTCTAATTCCTTTGTTATTCCGGAGGAAATTGGCTATCTAAATTGTTGTATTTCAATGGATAATGATACTATTGAAAACCATCGAAGTCATAAAAAGTTGATTCCGGCATGACGCTGCGCTTGATGGTCTGTCGCTAATCAGGAGAAAATTATTTATCTAAATGCCTATATTTCAACTCATAACGATACCATTTGAAAACTATAGAAGTCATAAAAAGTTGATTCCGGCATGACACTGCGCTTGATGGTCTGTCGCTATGCCGGGGAAATTGGTTATCTAAATTGAATGGCAAAAATGTTTTGGAAGATTAAAAAAATGGGAGATTCTCTTCGTGATCTTTGGGCTGCCTTTGCGACCTTTGTAGTAAAAATTAAATTTTTACTACTGTCCGACAAAAAAGATACTCACCTCTTGAAACATCTATCGATAGCAGGGATTAGCGCCTCTCCCTCGGAGAGGGGTTGGGGTGAGGTCAATAAGACAGAAACCAATGGTGACGGCATATTCAAAGCGACAAAAAATATTCCCCGGACAATAGTGTTAAATTTTAACACAAACTCAACGTTCACAAAGAATTATTCGAATAAAGAATTTCTTAAACGAATTTTAGACAGATTCTAACAAATTGTTGATTGTAAAACAGAATAGACATGGAAAAAAACTGGATCGATCACCCGACCATTTTACGCGGACAATTCGTTGACCTGCTTCCCGTAGAAGAAAAACATTTAGACGAATTGCATGCAGCTGCTTCTGACCAAAGGATCTGGGAATTTTATACTGGCAACTGGTCGGTGCGGGAAACATTTCTCAGAATATATAGCGGCACTATTAAACAACGAGAATTGGGAAGAGAATATCCATTCGTGATTTTTCACAAGCCAACGAAAAAAATTATCGGCTCCACACGATTTCTCGACATCGTTCCGTATGACAGAAGATTAGAAATCGGCGCTACATGGCTGACGCCGCAATACTGGGCAACTGCCATCAACTTTGATTGCAAACTGGCGTTGCTTACTTTTAGTTTTGAAACATTAAAAGCAAAACGGGTACAATTAAAAACGCAGCATGATAACATACGTTCGCGAAAGGCCATTGAAAAAATCGGCGGCATCTATGAAGGAATCATTCGCAAACACATACTGAAAGATGACGGTACATTCAGAAGTTCCGCTTACTTCAGTATACTCGATGATGAATGGGAGGCAGCAAAAACAAATTTGCAATCGCGCATTGAGAAATCATCGCGATAATCAACAGGCCGTTTTTGAGCGACCTCTTTCGAAGTCGTGAGACCAATTCCGCAACATAAAAATTCTATTCCTTCAACCTGTACCCTTACTCGTTACCGGATTATTTTTCGCGTTGGCTCTTTTACAGCCAGTTTCTTTCCATTCACAATTCGTGCGTATGAAGAAACCCGGTTGAATTTTTGACCTTTTATAGTTTCTGCCACTTGACTGTTGTTTTATTGAAAATAAAATTAGCGGACTTGCCTATCGGTTCCAATGACTTTACTAAGTTTTTCAAGAAGGAAAAACACTACTCCAAACCTTTCATGCAAAATTCAGAGATACATGATCACGCAGATCCACTCTCAACTTTCTAACTTCCCACTTTTCAACCTACGCTTCATCATACTAAAAGCAACCTTCCGTATGCAACCATTTCACCGAAACAATGGTCTTGATGTTTAAGTTGTTCAGCAATTTATATCTCGAAATGAAAGCCGGGCCTGAAAGGAAAAATAAAAACATTTACAAAAACGGGACTACTGTTTTCCTCACAGTTGTTACAGCCACGATTATTACAGTTGTAATCATTTACCGGTTTTTTCCCCGACCGGCGAATTACAGGACAGCCATTAAAAAAACGACCTCCCTGAGTTATGATTTGCAATCAAAAAATGCAGACGATTCAATGCGGAACACATTTGCTTTTTGAAAACAGAACTTACTAATTTTTTCAGCCAACAACAAAAGATCAGCTAACCTTTTTCATCTGGCAATAAAACATGTCGTCATTCTTACCATCGCCATCAAAGTCAAGCCGCGAGCGAAGTTCAGCAAAGCCATCGGAAATATCAATGCGATAATCCATTTGTTTATCATTCGGAAAAAGCTGGTGAATCTTCAGTTGATTTTTTCCGACATCCCACTTCCCTGCCGTTACCCGTATTAATTTTCCATCCGCCGAAGTATAGGCAGAAACGTATGTTTTATTCTGATTGAAAATAGTCTGAACAGGTTGCAGTTTTAATTTTTCAGTCCACTCGTCTTTTGTTACACTAAGAATCACAGACGTTTCTGTGTTGTGAATGGTATCAATACCAACCACAAGCGCATCCGATTTCCAGAGACCGACCAATGAATTCCGCAGGTCATTCTCAGCCGTGTTACCATCTTCAACCGGCGGCGGACCAGGATTACGGCTGCAGCTAAACAGGAACAGCAACACAATTACACCAGGCAGAAAAGATCTTTTCATGTGGTTCATCCTACAAAGATAATGAACCACCTGAGATACGAAAACGCTTTCCCGAAAATGGGGAGCGACTCAGTTTCGATTTTCGAAAAAATCATCTCAATCTCAAACATTCGTTTTCTGTCACGCAGAAATCGCTGAGAAGCAGGGAGCGTGGAGAATGTCATTTAAAAGTGTACTCAGCGTTCTCTCCGCGAAATATATCGCTAAGAAAAAAAGAGAATCAAATTGAGCCACTACCTGGAAATGATCTCCATCGTTGAAGGACGAAGAATATACAAGACAACTTTGTATCCGTGAAAAATAGTTGCTTTCCACTCCTGTTTTTCAAATCTGAACGCTATCTTCGCCTTCGCAATTAAAAACGGTTTAAATTTATTTTGTGAAAATTTTTATGACGTATTTTTGAGCGAGACAACGACGGGTTTCGATGCGATAGTAGAGCAACTAAGGCAAGAAAAACGGAGGAAGTCGCAGCCCTGCCGGAAGGCAAAAAGACGTATAAACAAATTACAAGATAAATTTAAAACAGTTTATCAATCAGAAAAAAAATGATTACATCTCTGAAAATGTTTTACACATCGGTAGGCCGTAAGTTTATCATGGCGATTACCGGTTTGTTTCTTTGTTTGTTTCTTCTTGAGCATCTTTACGGTAACCTCCAGTTATATAAGTTAGACGGCGGACACGCTTTTAATGAATACACTGAATTTATGACCGGTAATATGTTGATCCGGACAGTCGAGTTTATCTTGTTTGCCGGAATTATGATTCACGCGATTGATGGTTTCATGCTGACACTTGCAAACCGGAGAGCCCGGCCAGTCGGCTATGCCGTGAACAGGCAGTCACAGAACAGTACATGGTTTTCAAGAAACATGGGACTTACAGGAAGCATCCTTTTCGTTTTTCTTGTTATTCATCTCCGGGAATTTTTCTTCGCGCATCGTTTCCTCGCTGCGCCTGAATCAATGGCTGTTAGTGTTGCCAATTCATTCTCTACTGCATGGTACGCCACCTTGTACCTTGTTGCAATGGTCATTCTCGGATCACATCTGAACCACGGCTTTCAGAGCGCGTTTCAAACCCTCGGATTTAACAATCATAAGTACATTAAGATCTGGAAAAAAACAGGAACTGTATTCGCTATGATGATCATGGTCGGTTTCGGCTCATTCCCCATCATGTTTTATTTTGATTTGTTTGGCATCAGTTCGAATATATTAGGGAAATAAAATCCATATTGTTAAATTGTTATGGCAGAGAAAAAATACCAGAAGGTTAATGACACTGAATCCTACAGAATTCCCTTCCATGTAAGCAACAAAGCCGGGAGTATTAGTGTGAAATGGGATCATTTTTTTAGAGATTCAGTAGGTATACAATTGGGGAGGGCAATTGATTCTGTCTCAGCCAACATTGCGGAAGGTTTTGGAAGAAAAGGAAAAAGAGACAAAGCAACGTTTTACAATTGCAGTTATGCTTCTGTTCTTGAAAGTTTAAACTGGAATGAAAAGGCAAAAGTTCGCTCATTAATTTCAAAGAAAGAAAATGATTACACATTCACCGGACTTCAAAAATTACCAAAGTCAATAAAGGCCCTGATAAAATTCACCAATGAAAAACTAATCTTGTGATCAAATTGTTTAAATGATTAATAACAAATTTTACATCAAAGCTGTTTTAACAATTCAGGAATTTGACATTTCAGCAATTTATCGGTTCGACAATATAACCATCCATGACTAAATTAAATTCAAATATTCCTGACGGGCCTCTTGAAACCAAGTGGACAAAATTCAAATCCACCGTTCGACTCGTTAACCCCGCTAACAAAAGACGAATCGAAGTAATCGTTGTTGGAAGCGGGTTGGCAGGTGCATCTGCTGCTGCATCACTTGCTGAGCTTGGTTACACGGTAAAATCTTTTTGTTTCCAGGATTCTCCACGAAGAGCACATTCCATCGCGGCACAGGGAGGAATTAACGCGGCAAAAAATTATTCGAACGATGGTGATTCTACGTTTCGCCTTTTTTATGATACGGTGAAAGGCGGCGATTACCGCGCCCGCGAAGCAAATGTGTATCGCCTTGCCGAAGTAAGTGCTGCCATCATTGATCAATGTGTGGCACAAGGTGTTCCGTTCGCACGTGAATACGGAGGATTGCTCGACAACCGTTCATTCGGCGGCGTGCAGGTGTCACGAACTTTTTATGCACGCGGACAAACAGGACAACAATTATTACTTGGAGCGTATTCATCATTGTCACGGCAAATCGCAAAAGGCAATTGCCAAATGTTTAATCGCCACGAGATGCTCGAAGTTGTGACCATCGACGGAAAAGCGCGCGGCATCATTGCCCGTGATTTAATCACCGGTGAAATTGAGCGTCACTCGGCGCACGCAGTTGTGCTGGCAACAGGCGGATACGGAAATGTTTTCTTTCTTTCCACGAATGCCATGGGAAGCAATACCACGGCCATCTGGAAAGCATATAAGAAAGGAGCATTTTTCGGCAACCCGTGTTTCACACAAATTCATCCGACGTGTATTCCTGTTTCGGGAGACTATCAATCGAAACTTACTTTGATGAGTGAGAGTTTAAGGAACGACGGACGTGTGTGGGTTCCGAAAGCGAAAGCTGACAAACGCAGGCCCGAAGATATTCCGGAAGAGGAAAGAGATTATTATTTAGAACGCAGATACCCCGCATTCGGAAATTTAGTACCGCGCGATGTCGCTTCCAGAGCTGCAAAGCAGGTATGTGACGAAGGAAATGGTGTGGGCGCTTCCGGTCTTGCCGTGTACCTCGAATTTAAGGATGCGATCAAACGTCTTGGTCATGATGTGATCAAAGAACGTTACGGAAATCTGTTCGAGATGTATGAGAAGATTACGGGAGAAGATCCGTATAACACTCCGATGCGGATTTATCCGGCGGTTCATTATACCATGGGTGGTTTATGGGTTGATTATAATTTGATGACGACAGTTCCTGGTTTGTACGCGCTCGGTGAATGCAACTTCAGTGATCACGGAGCCAATCGCCTCGGCGCATCTGCATTGATGCAGGGACTTGCGGACGGTTACTTTGTACTTCCCTACACCATCGGCGAATACCTCGCTGATGAAATCCGCAACCCTGTGGTTCCGGTTTCTCATCCCGAATTTGATAAAGCGGAAAGTGCTGTGAAAGAATACATCAATCGCCTGATGAACATCAACGGAAAACAAACGGTTGATGATCTGCATAAAAAATTGGGCAAGGTAATGTGGGAATATTGCGGCATGGGCCGTAACGAAACCGGCTTGCTGAAAGCACGTAACCTCATCAAAGAAATCAAAGAAGAATTCTGGAACGATGTGCGCATCCCGGGAACCATCCATGAGTTTAATCCTGAATTAGAAAAAGCCGGGCGCGTTGCCGACTTCATCGAATTAGGCGCACTGATGGTGGAAGATGCGTTGAACAGGAGAGAATCGTGCGGCGGACATTTCCGTGAAGAATCTCAGACCGATGACGGAGAAGCAAAACGCGACGATGTCAACTTCAGTTATGTTGGAGCATGGGAATTCGCAGGTGAAAACAACGCTCCGGTTTTAAACAAAGAACCATTGACGTTTGATGTGGTGCATCCTACCCAGAGAAGTTATAAATAGAAAAAATTATACGTTATTAGTTATACGTTATACGAATGATAAATCAATGTCTGAAACAATCAATCTAAAATTAAAAATCTGGCGGCAGAAAAACGCCATCGACAAAGGACGTTTCGAAATTTACGATATGCCAAACGTGAGTACACACATGTCGTTTCTTGAAATGATGGATGTGCTGAACGATGGCTTGATCAGGGAAGGCAAAGACCCTGTCGCTTTCGATCACGACTGCCGTGAAGGTATCTGCGGCGCATGCAGCATGTATATCAACGGTCGCGCACATGGTCTTTTAAAAGGAACCACTACCTGTCAGCTACACATGAGACATTTTGAAAACGGCGAAACCATTACCATCGAACCGTGGCGGGCAGAAGCGTTTCCAATCATCAAAGACCTCGCAGTGGACAGAACTGCTTTCGATAAAATTATACAAGCCGGCGGATATATTTCCGTAAACACAGGAAACGCCGTTGATGGTAATGCTCTTCCCATTTCAAAAAAGAATGCCGATGAAGCCATGGACGCGGCTGCCTGTATCGGTTGCGGCGCGTGCGTAGCGGCATGTAAAAATGCGTCAGCAATGCTGTTCATGTCGGCAAAAGTTTCCCAGCTTTCATTGCTTCCCCAGGGAGAACCGGAACGATTTGTACGAGTACTTAAAATGATGGATGCGCACGACGATGCCGGCTTCGGAAGCTGCACAAACACGGGCGCCTGTGAAGCGGAATGTCCGAAAGAAATTTCTGTGGCGCACATCGCACGGTTTAATCGTGAATACCTGACAGCAAGTATGATCAGCGAAAAATAATTTTCAATCCTAATTTAAAAGACCGGCTGCAGCAATGTTGATCCGGCAGTAACGAAAGATCAAATCCCCTCTTAATCTGACCTGTTGCTACCTCTATTCAAAATATATTTTTCGAAGGACAAAAAACTTTTTCATTCGTTGAAAAATTTGATGGGTTTTTATCCCAACAACCTTTCCGTTTATAAACTTGCATTCAGTCACCGCAGCAATGCCGAAGAACATCCCAGTGGTTTAAAGTTAAGCAACGAGCGTCTCGAATATTTAGGCGATGCCATTCTTGGAGCCGTTGTGGCAGAACTTTTATTCAAAAAATTTCCATTCAAAGAAGAAGGATTTCTCACCGAGATGCGTTCCAAAATTGTGAACCGTGAAAACCTCAACAAACTTGCATTGAAATTAGGCATTGATCATTACATGATTGGTTCTATCGATCCAGCCGCAAAAAGCCGATCTGTTTACGGCGATGCATTCGAAGCGCTGATCGGCGCCGTATACATTGACAAGGGATATGAAGTGACACGCAAATTAATTTTGCATCGCTTCATCAAACATCACATCGATGTGGAAGAACTTGAACAACTCGAAAAGAATTTTAAAAGCAAGTTGATTAACTGGGGACAACGAGAACGTAAAAACGTAGAGTTTGAATTTTTGGAAGAAGTTGATAACGGTGGAAAACGTTTGCTTCGCGTACGTGTACTCGTTGACCAGGCAGAATTTGCCCGTGGAGAAGATTACTCGAAAAAAAGAGCAGAACAGATTGCAGCACAAAGAGCTTGTGAGGCGCTGGGGATTCTTTGATTTTAGTTGACATGGGTTTACCCAGCGGGCAGTGGGTGACAGTAGCATTCGGCAGCGGCAGAATGCAGCAACAATTAGCAGTTGGAAGCAGACACTTCTATTCTTGAATGTTGATGAAAGGCCGGTAAGCATCCGTAAATCCTTTGCACTTTTTTCTCTACTTTTGCGCGGCTATTTCACAATTCACAATTCACAATTCACAATTCATAATTTCCACCATGTCTCAAGATCGTTTTCAGGCGCCTGATTATTATTTAATGGATGATTTGCTCACTGAAGAATACAAACTCATTCGCTCAAGTGTTCGTGATTGGGTAAAGAAAGAAGTGTCTCCCATTGTAGAAGAAGCATGCCAGACAGCAACGTTTCCTAAACAATGGATTAAGGGTTTAGCTGATATCGGTGCATTCGGCCCTTACATACCGCAGGAATACGGTGGCGGTGGCCTCGACCAAATCGCATACGGACTGATCATGCAGGAACTGGAACGTGGTGATTCGGGTTTACGCTCCACGGCTTCCGTACAAAGTTCACTTGTTATGTACCCGATTTATACTTACGGAAGCGAAGAACAGCGAAAAAAATATTTACCAAAGCTTGCCAGTGGTGAATGGATGGGCTGTTTCGGGTTAACAGAACCTGATCACGGTTCGAACCCTTCGGGAATGTTGAGTAACATCAAAGACAAGGGCGATCATTATTTATTAAACGGTTCGAAGATGTGGATCAGCAATGCACCCTTCGCGCAGATCGCTGTGGTGTGGGCAAAAGATGAACAAGGTATTATCCGCGGATTGATTCTCGAACGTGGCATGAAAGGTTTTACCACTCCTGAAACGCATGGTAAATGGTCGTTGCGGGCAAGCGCAACAGGTGAGTTGGTTTTCGACAACGTACAGGTTCCGAAAGGAAATATGTTACCGAATGTAAAAGGATTGAAAGGTCCGCTGGGTTGCTTAAACTCCGCGCGATATGGCATCAGTTGGGGAGCAATCGGTGCAGCCATGGATTGTTATGATTCTGCTTTGCGTTATTCTAAAGAACGTATTCAATTCGGTAAACCAATCGGTGGGTTTCAACTGACGCAAAAAAAATTAGCGGAGATGATTACTGAAATTACGAAAGCGCAATTGCTTACGTGGCGACTTGGAGTTTTGAAAAACGAAAACCGCGCGACTCCGGGACAGATCAGTATGGCGAAACGCAACAATGTGAACATGGCTTTGCAGATTGCACGCGAGGCACGACAGATCCACGGTGGCATGGGCATTACAGGTGAGTACCCGATTATGCGACACATGATGAATTTAGAATCCGTGATCACATACGAAGGAACACATGACATTCATTTGCTGATTACAGGAATGGATGTGACCGGTATTAACGCGTTTGAATAAAAAAGACGAAGAGGAAAATTAAGAATGAAGAAGGTTATCGTACTTGTTTTAGAAATGTTACTGTCATCGCTTCTTTTTGCGCAACAACCTGCGGCAGATACTTCGCGCAAACCGATACAGATTTGTCCGGAAGGCATTGTGTGGTTAGATTCAAAACCGCCACTGCCTGCGGGAGCAAAGGTTGCGGTGCTTGAAGGTGATCCGAAGAAAGAAGGGCTTTTTGTGATGCGGCTAAAATTTCCGGCGAATTATTATTTGCCGGTGCACATACATCTGAAAGATGAACGCGTGCTGGTGCTTTCAGGAAGTGTGAATGTCGGTTTCGGCGACAAGATTGATAAAAAGAACATTACACATTATACTGCAGGTTGCTTTTATGTGAACCCTGCCGGTCTCCATCATTACGTTTTTACGGAAGATGATGAAGTGATTGTGCAACTCACGGGAATCGGTCCGTGGGGACTGGAATTTGTGGATGGGAAAAAATAATTCACGGTTGGTTGCAAATGTGCGATGCCGTCGGCATCCAATTGATTTGCATCCTTTTTTTATAAACCTGTTATCCCTTCTGGATAAACATGCCGAAAGATCATAAAGACATAAATTTGATATTTGAATAAACTCATAACTATGATTGGGTTTGTTTCTAATAGAGGAAGGATTCACTTGCATTATTCCGAAGGGATAACAGGTTTATAGCATCAGCATGCGACCAAAAACCGATGCCGAAGGCATCGCACTATTCAATCCAATCAAACAAATAATTTTCATCGTATTCAACATTAAATTTCCTGAGAAGGTTAATGTATTCTTCTTTGAACGATTTGGTTTTATGATGTTCCTTCTGATTCACAATATATCCTATCACATCATCCAATTGAGAATGACTGTAAGAAAATGCACCATATCCTTCCTGCCAATTGAATTTCAATTTTGAAAGTTTCTCCTCGCGAATGAATTCATTCGATGCTTTCTTAATTTCTCTGACTAAATCTGAAAGGCAACAGGATGGTTTCATTCCAATCAAAAAATGTAAATGGTCGGGCATCCCCTTTATTGCAAGCATCTTCTGTCCCTTTTTCCGGACAATTCCGGTTATGTATTGATACAATCGTTCTTCGGAGCTCTCGCGAATCAAACTCTCTCTTCCTTTTACTGCGAATACTACTTGAATATAAATCTGTGAATAGGTTCCGTTCATTTGATCTCAATTTAATTATGAATGAATCTCCCCGCAGCAAGCTGCGAGGAATTCTTTAGAATAAACATCCCCGCCGCAGAGCGGTCGGGGTATTTGTCGGGAATTATTTTTTTCTCGCTGCAAGCAGCGGGGAATTATACCCTAAGAGATTAAAAGTGTGATGCCTTCGGCATCAAAAGAGCCTACGTGATTGTATTTTCTATAAACCGTGCATCCCTTCGGGATGTTTGCTCCACATAAATATTCCTTGAAAATTATCTTGTGCTCTTCCATTCGCTTGCGAAACTTAAAATTGCAGCAAATGTGTGATGCCTTCGGCATCATATTAATTCGTGCATTTGAATTATCTATAAACCTTCCATCCTTTCGGGATGTTTGCATTTAGCAACTATTTTCAAAAATCATTTTTCGTCCTTCACTTCATTTGGCATTCGTTTAAACTATAATTAAACACTACTGTCCGGGTAATATTTTTTGTCACTTTGAATGTGCTGTCAACATTAGTTTCTGACTTATTGGCCTCGCCCCAACCCCTCTCCGAGGGAGAGGGGCTAATCCCTGCTATCAATAGATGTTTAAGAGGTGAGTATCTTTTTTGTCGGACAGTAGTGATAATTAAATGTATGATGCCTTCGTCATCAAAATGATTCCGGTTTTTGGATTGTCTATAAACCATGCATACTTAAAAGAAGTTTGCTCAGTGTATATCTCTTTAAAAATTATTTTCATTTATTTTTCTTCTCGTAAAAAACTCCTACTAAAAATTCCTGATCGTATTGCAAATTGTATGACGTTAACGGGTCGTATATAATATGCGTATCAAACCTCAATTGTACATATCTTACAAGTTTAAATGTTATACGGTTTTGAAAATCAAAACTCACCTGGTCCTTGCTTATGCCGTTTACAAAAAAAGACGACGTATTATCCCAGGTGATGTTCTCCGTGATTTTTTTTGAATATATATTTACCTGTCCGCTCATGCCATAATGAGCGAGGATGAATGAATTTTTTGTTTTCCTGAATGGTGTTTCTTTGGGTTCCCTGACGCCTTCATATATTGGTTTCCAGACAACACGTAAAGATGACAGGCCCAGCATGATGCTGGAATACTTCCATAAACTGACAGAAACATTATAAGAAAAGCTTATTGTTGCCGGATTAAAAAAACCTCCGCGCCATTGCGATTCAGTTTCATTCATCTTATTAACGAAATACCTATACGTGTTTAAAAACTGGCTATTGATATTGAGCGCGTATGCATGAGTAACTGTTTTGGAATCATTCTCATCAAACAAAATGGTAACCTTCCAGCTATCGGTATGTTTCAACCATGTCGAATCAATAAATTTCATAAAGCCCAGGTCAGTTTTAAAGTGATACGTCTGAATAAATTTCGGATGAGTTATCTTACAGTAGTAATCAGCATTTTCAAGGAAGATAAAATTCCGGATGTCCTGCATGTTAAAGTTTTTTTGAATGATGAAAGACGTAGAAATTCCCGAACGAAAAGAGGAAAGCGTTTTCCTAGCAGATGACTTATCCTTTAATGAGTCACATGGAAGAGAAAATGATTTTAGTCCGGAGACAATAAGAACACACGAAATCAGCCAAAGCTTTTTCACATAATCATTAAAAAAAATATTAAAAACGGGTCGCCTATTTAATCAGGCGAAGAATAGTATCCGGCTTTGTTAATTCACCGGCCTTGAAAAAAATTAATTTACCATCCTGATCTAAAAGAATGTGTTGTGGAACACCTTTATATTCCGGACAGGTAGTACATATTTCCTGTTTCAACCTGACTACTTTTTCAAATTCAGCAGTGCCATATTTGCCGGCACTTAGAACATAGCATTGCTTTTTATAATGAAATTCCGAGAGCATCTTATTCATCGCTTTCATATCGTAATTCTGCGTAACCAGGACAATATTTAGCTTCTCCCCCTTTAGAAAATTTTCATAGTATTTGAGTGCACGAGGTACATCATTGTACGAATGCGGACACCAGGTAGCCCATAGAAGTATCCAAGTGAACTTATTCTTTTTCAAAATTAATTTTATTCCATCTCCATCTATTTCCTGAAAAATTCTCGCACTATCAGTTGATTGCAGAGATGCATTATTGAAATTTTGAATATCGAATTTTGCCAGGTGTAAACTGTCTGTCTTTGATAATGAAGTACTGCCATCATTCTCTTTTCTATAGCCCATCTGAATGATGCAGGAAGTTAGCAATGAGAGAAAACAAAAGGCAATGGATACCACTATCAATCGTTCATATTTTCGCATTTCGTTTTTCATTTATTATACCACCTCTTCTGCGAATCCATGTCCACTTTATACACACACACCTTGCACCCTTTCGCGCTCTTCAAATTACTCTCCCAAACTTTCACATCACTTTTGTTCAACCTTCCCATGAAAAGAGCCCAATAAATAAATACATAGTAATCATATTCACCATTGACGAGAATATTAACCGGCAAATTTTCAAGAGTTCGCAAAGAAGATGTCTCAGTTTTTACGTTTCTATTAATATTCTGCTTCAAGCGAGAAACTATACAGATCATTTTCGTAAAATCATTCGCAGGTCCCGGGCAAGACACGGCAGTGTCTTTATGATAAACAAGAACGCCCTCTTTGTTAAACACCCTGATTTCGGGTAACTGCTTCACCTCTCTGATTCGATTGTAATAACTCACCGAATCTGAGAACACTAAAACATTGTCAGTGTCAATCTTTTTTCTGTTAAGATATTTGGTTATCGATTCTTTGTCTTCCGGCTTCGGAGTACGAAATCCTCCTATTAATTTCATTGCAGGTGTGCAACCGGCAATTGAAACGAATAGTATCAAAAAGAGAAATCTCATTTTTAAAAAAGTTAAAAAACAGGAAGCAATCCTCAGATTAATTATAAAGATTATCATCATTAACATACACCACCTTGATCTTATACTCACGATGAGCTAATTTATATTTCTCAACAAATTTTACCAGCCCTTTGCTTTGTCTTTTCCAGAAAACACACCAATGGACAACAAACAGGTAATCATACTTTTCCGAATTATCAGATAATCTCAAACCTGTCTTATAATTTAAAATCATGGATAGATGGCGTGAAGCATTCATAGTAGTGTCCACAGGAATCGCCGTTTTTGGCGGAATAGAATCAAATCTCCCGTTAACATTCCACCTTAGATGTATTAAGCCTCCCGCATAACAATTTATGTGAAATGAAATTAATTGTCCATTGGCATTGTAAACATTTATCTGCAAAGGTTGCACATGATCATGCATGACTTGTTCATTAAGTCTTCCAATTTTTTCATAGAAATTCCTAAACACAGAATCTAACACAAATGTGTTGTCATCCGGAACGCGCAGTTTAGTCTTCACATTTTCGATCTGAAAATAATTTAGATGAGACGGCTCCTTCATTCCGGTTAAAGTTCCTATTACAAAATTACATCCCGAAAGTAAGATTGACGCAAGACAAATATAACAGAACGCTATTTTCATAATTTTTTGAATAATATAACTATCACTACTGTCCGGGTAATATTTTTTGTCACGTTGAATGTGCTGTCAACATTAGTTTCTGACTTATTGGCCTCAACCCCACTCCAAGGGAGAGGGGCTAATCCCTATTATCGATAGATGTTTCAAGAGGTGAGTATCTTTTTTGTCGGACAGTAATGTATAACTATGTATAAATAATCCCGAAGGAGTTTAAAAACTCCTTCAGGATTATCACTTAACCGACAATAATAAGCTTAATAACTTCACGCTCATCTTTGATCTCATATTTTCCTGACCGAATAATAAATTCATCCTTGTATCCGATCTTTTCTAAGACATCTTTCGGCATTTGAAAATCTTCTTCAAAAATGAATAAACCTGAACTCAAGTACTTCTTGTACCCTTCAGCGGTAATTCCTGTTTCTTTATCAATTTCGAACTCCAATTCACCTGAAGAACCGAGCATGACGGTTCCGTTAAACGACTTGTCATCCAGGCTTTGCGTTAACCCATTGTTCTTTTGATCTGGCATAGGAATACGTATTACAATACAAAATCCAAAACCACGACAATCCCTTGTATTGCCAAATTCCGTATGAATCTTAATTCTATTCTGACCAAAAACTTTGGGAGAATTTAATCCGGAAAAAGCAATGCATGCTAAGAGTAAAATTTTTAGTTTTTTCATAGTGTTTAATTTTAAAAATTTGACAAATATGTTCGGAAAATAATTTAATTGACCTTGCATCGAACCATGCATCTCCCAACTTTATTTTCAGATCGATCAATTTCATAATTGCCCTTTAAAAGCGTGATTGACTTGTAAGCCCCCGGCTCGTCTTTGAGTTCAGGACCATCGATTACCAAATCGTTTTCCAGATCCCAGCTACTTTCATTCATCTGCTCATCATCCAGATATAAAAAATCAATTGTAATTAGATTTTGGTTTTCAGGATCTATAGTGATAGTGCCAGAAGTTCTTTCGTTAGCTGATCCCTTTGCTTCGCCTTCATGTAAAATTGGAAATGGAAGAAAATCTTCAGGTAGTTTAAATCTAACATGAAGACAACTACCTATGCCTCTCGTACAGCCAGAACGCCTTGTGTGCAAATTCCCGGTAATGATTAATGTGCAAGGTTGCGCAACGTAAGATTCATTCAGTGTCTTGAATATTTTTGGATTTCCGCCAAAAACATTTTGGTTTGACGTCAGGCATGTTGTTATAACAATGACGACAATAAATAAGTGTAATTTTTTCATGATGTTTCTTTTTTAAAAAAATTGTGTTTAATATAAAATTGTTAAAAATGATCTGCCAAATTTAGCCTGGCTCTGCTCGCTGCAATGATTTCATATTAATGAAACCATCAGTCCGTTAGTTATTCTTGGCGCAACAACGCCAATAACGGGCTTTGTTATAAACCAAAAACAATTTTCTTTTGCCAAAAAATATTAGGTAACTAATCATACGCTTTAGAAAAAAATACAATAAATAATCAACGATGTTCATTGCTTTGAGGAGGACAAATATAGGCCTGCTGAAATGTTGAAGTAAAGAGTAGAACTACTCTATTTTAGAAAAATCTCTTCTTTAAAAAGTTGCATATATGCGGTTGTATATATCTTTTGAACGGATTTTCTTTACACATTAAAGCTCGTTCTTAAAAAAATTCTGTTACCTGCTTAACTCAACACAATGGAAAAAATTACCACCGCTCTCTACGATGAAAAAAAACTGACCGGCGAATATTTCTTTGAAGCGTTAAAATACAACGGTCAATGCGATGTGCGCTTCCGGGCCACGGATGAAGGATCTTTATTCGAACATTTAAAATCCGATGTACCCAATGTACTTATCCTCCACCTTCGGCCAGATAGAAAAGGACATCGCGATTTAATCGGGAAACTGAAAAACAGGTTTCCAATCATCTCTCCACTTGTTGTGCTGATTAACTACGAACCTACCCCCAACGAAGTTTTTAATTTATTAGCCGCTGGCGCAAAAGGAATTATTCCTGATACCTATACCCACCAGGATTTGATGCAGGCGATGGAAGAAGTGTTGACAAACGGAGCTCATTTCAACCACATTTGCCCGGATAAAATATTCGAAATCAGCAATCGAAAAAAGAGTGCACGAAGCAGTTTCTCAACGGAAGTTTTCTTTTCTGAAAAAGAATCACGCATTGTTTACCTGAAAAAAGAAGGGAGAACATCGGCGGAAGTCGGGGAATTGCTTTTCCTCAGCAATCGCACGGTTGATAATATCCTGAACAAACTCTATGAACGATTCAATTGCCACAACATAATTGAATTGATCATGACGTTTGATAAGTATAAATTGAATCCCAGGGATATATCCTGAATAATTTTTAACACTTTATCATACCAAAGACTTAGTCCGGTTTGTTAGTAACTCATTGCTAATATTTCACCTAAGAATCACAGGACACCCTTTCTTATTCATTAACTTGCGTCACTTTTTATTTTTTGAATCATGTTGGAAGTAAAAGAAAAACGTTGGGTATTAAAAGAGCAGGGCAAACCTGCTTTGGTTGCTGATTTGTCGAAACAGCTGAACATCGGACCTGTATTGGCGAACCTGCTTACGCAGCGCAGCGTCCATTCATTTGAGGAAGCAAAAAAATTTTTCAGACCTTCTATCACGGATCTGTACGATCCTTTTTTGATGAAAGACATGGACAAGGCGATTGATCGTCTTGAACGCGCCATCACGAACAATGAAAACATCATGGTGTACGGTGATTATGATGTTGACGGAACAACAGCGGTGGCATTGGTTTATTCGTTTATAAAATCGATGTACGACAACGTGGACTATTATCTCCCTGATCGTTACAAAGAAGGGTACGGAGTTTCACTGGCAGGAATTGACTACGCGTACGACAATAAGTTTTCTCTCATCATCGCGCTGGATTGCGGCATCAAAGCAAACGACAAAGTAGATTACGCGAAAGAAAAAGGAATCGACTTTATTATCTGCGACCATCACCGTCCGGGAGAAAAACTGCCCGCCGCTGTTGCTGTTCTTGATCCGAAACGGGCCGATTGCACGTACCCGTTTGATGAACTTTCCGGATGCGGCATCGGTTTCAAACTGATCCAGGGCTACGCGCAAAAACACAAAATCCCGTTTCAACAACTTGAACAATATATAGATCTCGTTGCCATCAGTACGGCCGCTGATATTGTTCCCATCGTTGACGAGAACCGAGTGCTGGTTCACTTTGGTCTTCACTGGCTGAATAAAACGACGCGGCCCGGCATCAAAGCTATTCTTGATATTGCCCAGGTAAAACGTGAGTTGACCGTAAGTGATGTGGTATTCATCATCGGCCCTCGCATCAATGCAGCCGGAAGAATTCAGGATGCAAGACAGGCGGTTGACCTTCTTATTTCAGCAAACAGAACAGATGCATTGTTTGAAGGAGAGAAAATCAACGAAAGCAATGTAGAACGCAGAACACTTGATCTCAGCATTACCGAACACGCTCTTTTACTTGTGCAGGAAGATCCGATGTTCAGCAAAAAGAAATCAACGGTGTTGTTTCATGCCAGCTGGCACAAAGGTGTTATCGGAATTGTTGCTTCGCGACTCACCGAAAAATTTTATCGCCCTACTGTTATCTTAACTGAATCGAATGGAATGGCAACCGGGTCCGCGCGCTCCATCAAAGATTTCGACATCTACAATGCCATTGAGTCGTGCAGCGATTTGCTGGAGCAGTTCGGCGGACACATGTATGCCGCAGGTTTGACGATGAAGCTTGAGAACATCGAAAAATTCTGCGAACGTTTTGAAGAAATTGTTTCTTCTACTATTGATGAACGAATCCTCACGCAAGAAGTGGAAATAGATGCAGACCTTTCATTAAAAGAAATCACTCCTGCTTTCTTTAAAATTTTAAAACAATTTGCACCATTTGGTCCGGGTAATATGAGTCCCGTTTTTAAAACAGAAAATGTACGTGATACAGGAATGTCGAGGGTTGTCGGCACCAACCACCTGAAACTGAATCTTGCTGAAGATGAAACAACTCGTTTTGGGATGGATGCGATCGCTTTTCAACTTGGACAATTTTACCCGATGTTGTCGCGCAAAATTCCTTTTGATATCTGCTACACGATTGAAGAAAACGTCTGGAACGGGAAAACTTCTCTGCAGTTGAACGTGAAGGATATTCAGTTGAAGTAATTGTTTTTTTAGAATGGGTGAACCGGAGCACCATTCGCGTATTCGTGCATTCGTGTTAGATTCGTTATTCGCTGCAGGTCTACCCATAGTCTAAAACCAATTTGTGAATACAGAATCATTACGCGGAGACCGGTTCGCGTATTCGTACAAGATTCGCTATTCGCTGCAGGATTCCTTCTACTCCTCTTCCCTTTTCGTATTCAACTTATTAAAAACTGAATTCACAATCGACAGAACAAGACTGAACAGGAATGCAGTCCAGAACCCATTTACATGAAAAGCCGGAACAAGCCTGCTGGCAAGCAGAATCATAACGGCATTAATGACAAGGAGAAAAAACCCAAGTGTAAAAAGTGTGATCGGAATCGTGAGAATGACAAGAACAGGTTTTATGATAGCATTCAGAAATGAAAGAACAGCAGCAACCATTAATGCTGTCAGAGCGCCCTCTATTTGAACGCCCGGAAGAATGTAAGAAGTAACAAGAACAGCAAGCGTGCTGATGATCAATCGCCCTAAAAATTCCATGTAATTTTTTTACCAAAGTAAAGCATCTGGCGTTAAATCACAAAACCAATAAATACAGGATTGAATATTTCGCCTGTTGTTGAAAACAATTTCCTTTATTTTCTCCCGCCTAAGCCGGGCTTTGTCGGACTTTCTGATCATCAGCGTCTTATAGATTGAATCACTTCGTAAGTTGCTTAAAACTGTGTTGCTATTAAAATGCGATTATCGTTTGCAGTACAGAAAAGATTAAATATTTTTACACCCCTAAATCATTTACATGAGCAACGATCTCGAAAACGGTAGTAAGTTTTATTCAGATGTATTATCTTACTTTGATAAAGCAGCAGCATTTACAAACTTTGAACCTGGGTTACTTCATCAGATCAAGGTTTGTAACAGTACATACAGATTTAACTTCCCGATTGAAGTAGATGGAAAGTTACAGGTAATTGAAGGAATTCGTGTACAACACAGCCATCACAAAACCCCGACAAAAGGTGGTATCCGCTACAGCGAATTTGTAAATCCTGATGAGGTGAGAGCGCTGGCAACATTGATGACATTTAAATGTGCCGTTGTGGATGTTCCCTTTGGCGGAGCAAAAGGCGGTATCAAAATTAATCCCAAACAATACACCGAGAGGCAGCTTGAACGCATTACGCGCAGATACACCACAGAGTTAATAAAGAAAAGTATGATTGGTGCCGCCATCGATGTTCCTGCTCCGGATTACGGGAGTGGTTCTCGAGAAATGGCATGGATTGCAGATACCTACGCTACTTTTAAATACGAAGATCTGAATGCACTGGCTTGCGTTACCGGCAAGCCGTTAGGACAAGGTGGAATACACGGTCGAACGGAAGCCACCGGACAAGGACTATTTTTTGGCGTGCGCGAAGCGATGAGTCATGTTGAAGATATGAAGGCACTTGGTTTATCAACCGGAATCGAAGGCAAAAAAGTGATTGTGCAGGGATTGGGAAATGTAGGATTCTATTCCGCGAAGTTCTGCATGGAAGGTGGCGGTATCCTGGTCGGCATTGCGGAACGTGAAGGTGGCATCTACAATGAAAAGGGCCTCGATGTTGAAAAAGTTTTTGAACACCGTAAAACAACCGGTTCTATCCTGAATTATCCGGGAGCAAAAAATGTTGTCAACTCCCTTGAGCTTCTTGAAGAGGAGTGCGACATCCTGGTTCCAGCCGCACTTGAAAACCAGATCACAAAAGATAATGCGCCGCGTATCAAAGCAAAGATTATCGCAGAAGGTGCGAATGGTCCTGTTACAAAAGACGCAGAAGAAATATTATTGAAGAAAAACGTGATGATCATCCCCGATCTTTTCCTGAACGCGGGTGGTGTTACTGTTTCCTATTTCGAGTGGCTAAAGAATTTATCGCATGTACGATTCGGACGCATGGAAAAACGTTTTCAGGAAATGTCGACCGCTCAATTGCTTGGTGCCGTTGAAAAAATTGCGGGTAAATCACTTGACGCTACTGCACGCAAAGTGCTGACACATGGTGCTGATGAAATTGACATTGTTCGTTCCGGACTTGAAGAAACCATGATCTATGCATACAATGAAATTCGAGAAGTTCGAAAACAAAACAAGAAGATTGAAGACCTCCGCACAGCAGCATTTGTAAGCGGGATCAACAAACTCGGAGTAAGCTACCAGGCATTGGGAATTTTTCCGTAACATTTTCTTTCCTGCAAAACTATACATTCAGCGTTCCCCATACCCAGGGAACGCTTTTTTTTCAGTCAGAGAGAATTGTCATTGCTAACCGAAAAAAACAAATTATTTTCGCTTTTGTCAGTTACTATTTTCTGCACGGATGAAAGGTAAATCGAAAAATCAAGGCACACCGCAAAACAAGCTTCCCCGCGGAAGCCCGCCTTTCCCTAAGTATTTATCGATACTTTTTTTTCTTCTAGCCTTCCTTGTTTATTCCAATACACTCCGGTATGAATACACCTGTGATGACGGTTTATACACATTCAAAAACACATTCGTTCAAAAAGGCATTTCTTCATTTCCTGATTTGGTAGGCAAAGCTACGCTTGCGGGTTGCACAGAGAAGTTTTCTCTTAATGGGTACCGCCCGGTGGTGTTGCTAAGTTTTGCGCTTGAAAAATCTTTGTTTGGCATCCATCCAAAAACCAGCCACCTGATTAATGTTTTATTATATGCCTTGTTATGCGCTTTCCTTTTTAATATTCTTCGCAAGCTATTCAAAGACTATCACTTGTATGTCCCCGTTTTGATTACGATTTTATTTATCCTGCACCCGCTCCATACAGAAGTTGTATCGAGTGTTAAAAGCCGCGATGAACTACTTTCAATGTTATTTGGTTTTATTGCGCTCAACGCTGTCTATAACTATATGCCTGAAAAGAAAACCAGGTATATGATAATTGCCTGTTGGGCCTTCTTTCTATCTCTTCTTTGTAAAGAAAGCGCCTTTTCATACCTTTTCCTTATTCCCCTGCTCCTCTATTTTTTCACTGATGCCCCCGTAAAGAAAATAGTACTGTATACACTTCCTTTTGTTGCTATTGCAGGCATCGTATTAGGAATCCGAATCAGAGTACTTGGTTCTGTACAGCCTGATCAAATGCTTACCATCGTGGAAAATTCTTTAATGGCAGCCCCAAACGGAGCGGACCGATTGGCTACCAATTTTACGATATTATTTCATGCACTCTCGCTTTTATTTCTTCCGCTTACACTTTCATGGGACTATTCTTTCAACCAGTTCCCGGTGGTGAACTGGAAAGATGCAACAGCCATTCTTTCTTTGGTAATCCACCTGACTTTACTTATTGTTGCATTGATGGGATTGAAAAAGAAAAATATTTTATCCTTTGCCATCCTTTTTTACATGCTATCCTTTTTTATCACATCCAACCTTGCGTTTAAATTCGGATCAACATTTGGTGAACGTTTTTTATTTACACCCTCCTTAGGGTTTTGTATTGCGTTGCCTTTTTTGTTTGGAAAGATTTTTAAAATCGATTTTCTAAAGACAAACTTTTCTAAAGCAAAAAAAATTCTCGGCGCCCTTGCAATAGTTGCTGTCCTCTATGCCTTCAAAACTATTGACAGAAACACAGTGTGGGAAAATGATTCGGCACTTTACCTTTCCGGAACAGAGACTTCTCCTAACAGTACACGGGCGCATTATGCATACGCCACTACAAACTGGGATAAAGCGCAAGTAACGACTAATGCAAATGAGCGAACAGAATTCGTAAAAATTGCCTTGAGTGAATTTCAAAAAGCTCTCGATATCTATCCAAAATACCAGGAGATCTATTATAACATGGGGGGTGTTTATTTTACAATCGGAGACTATGACAATGCAGTGAAAAAATACAAAAAAGCGCTGGAGTTAAAACCCGATGATATTTTGACACTTAGCAATTTAGCCGTGATTTTTTTCAATAACAAAGATTACAAAAATGCATTGACTTATTTTAACATAGCAGCTGAAATCAATCCTGAGTATGCCAATGTCCTTGTGGGTGAAGGAGCTTGTTATCAAAATATGAAAGACTATGCAAACGCTATTTTGTACTATGAAAAGGCGTTGAAGTTAAATCCCTCTAACGATAAAGTAATTGAGAATCTTTCTGCTTCTTACGCAAGCATAGGAGACACAGCAAAAGCCCGATATTATAATACTTTTGCAACACATGGTCAGCGCTAATTTTTTTCTTGTCCCCTTTTAAAAATGAAAACGGGTTGTAAACAAAAATATCAACCCCGTATAAATAATTGAAACCACGAGCGTCTGTAAAGCAATGATCAAAACTTTTTTACGATCCCGCGCAATTTTTCCGGGATCGTTTATTTTCTGAAGGTTACCAAGTTTTCCAAAATTGTATCTCTTCAACCAACCGAATAGTATACAAAAGCGATTGCTCACCTGTAGATACATAAGAAAAGTATAACAGGAGAAAACAAAAAGAAGCAGCCACATAAACAGCGGATAATAAAACCAAAAGCTCAAAGAAGTAACACTGAACGTCACAATGATACCGACAGCGAGTTCCATTTTTCTTTTCACCAGCTCATCGTAGCCAATGTTACACGTTCCGGGAATGTATTGATCGGAGAGGTTATTCATGAAGAAAATTTAAGACTATGATTTCAATATCCTCCGGGGAAAAAACAACCCTGTAATGAAAAGGTTTATTTTACTCCTCACTCTTTCACTACCATCATCTTCTGCGAAACATTTTCTGTTCTACAGTCAAAGAAACAAATCTTTTCATGACAAAAAGATTTTTATTGTACGAAAAACAAAGCTAAGAATTTCAGGAGGATAAAAAAATCAGGTTGCAAACTGCAACGAGGCAGAGAAAAGTTGACATACAACACTAATCGCGAAAAGGCTTCTTTTCGAAAATCATACATTTTCGATAGATTTCATGTCACCATCCGGTGTTTTTTGTACATATTTTTTAAAATAGTTACCAATTACTATCCGTTTGGGATGCTCATGCCGGAACGACAATATTCACTTTTTACAAATGGTTATCGATTTGGATTTAATGGGAAAGAAAATGATAATGAGGTAAAGGGAGCTGGTAACCAACAAGATTATGGCAGGAGAATTTATGATCCAAGGTTAGGAAAGTTTCTTAGTGTTGATCCAATTAGTTCAACATACCCAATGTTGTCTCCTTATCAATTTGCATCACTTAATCCAATCAAATATATAGATATTGATGGTTTAGAAGGGGCCGATATTAAATATGAATCTTCTTGGTCTTCGCAATTCATTGGTGGACAAGGAATCAACACTAATCGTCATTGAACCGCCCACATGCAATCTTGCGGGGAAACACATTTTCCCGTACCCTTTTGAAATGCGCTTGAGTTATTGCTTAATCAACTTTACAGAGAAATTTTCTTTCTTCTGTGTCAGTACTTTTACAAAATATACTCCGGTAGCTTTATTTGAAATATCAATAGAATAAAAAATATTTTTTGAACGAAATACTTCATTGCCTAAAACATTACTTACACTCACTAAAACAATTTTATCATTCACTTCTTTCAACCTCAAAGAAAAGATCCCACTTGAAGGATTCGGAAATACTTCTGTTCCGTTTTCAGTTTCACATATACTTTTAAGACCGGTTAGACTATCACATATACTGCCTGTCATGGCGTTCAAACCATAATACGGCATGTTAGGCAAACACCCACCTACAAAATGACCTCCTAGATCAAATGACTGCCTTATATAATGACACGCTGCTCCCACTGAATCAGGATATTCAATAACATCCAAGTGTTGTGTAAAAAAAGTGTTTGTATTGGGCCCTTGGTAATTGGTTGTAATAGGAATGTATATTTTTCCATCAGGAGCCAGGTTGTGCCATTGATAGGTCGTCCACTGGACCATCCCAGTATCAGGATAAGTATTAAGCAATATTTTTGAGGCTGTAATATTAGGAGCATTCAAATTAAACTGGTAAAAGTTCTTCGTGAGGTTGAACGGAGAAACATATATTATATTTCCATTGGGAGAAAACGCCGCATTTGCATACTGATATGCTTCCGAACTTAAATGTTCGCCTATATCTCGATAATTGCTTAGAAGTCCGGAGCACCTATCAAAATCAAAAACATCAATATGTCCAATATCACCAACTCCCATCATTTTTGTTCCGTCATTGGAGAATAATAGTTTACCATAAAAAAGATCGTTAGCATTAGAGCCAATGTTTTGGGTTCCGATATGTGAAACCCCATTGGGAGTTAAAATAAAATAAACGTAACTACCGCTATTGTAATCATAAGTAAAAACCCACCAATCTCTTCCATTTGCATGTTTTACTGCCGCTAATTTATCAGATGTCAATTGTCCGTAATAAATTAAACTGTCTCTAATTATTACATCACCAAAGCCACTATTCAGGTTTTTATTAATAATCGAAAATAATAATCGAAAATAATTTGTATTTATCGAGTCTCTTCCGAAGTGAAGTAGGCAAATCAGTGAATCAATTCCAGGGAATGGTAACAATAAAGATGAAAAAGTTGGATGACCTTGTAAACGACTTCCATTTGGCATTACGTTATGATTTCTATCGAAAACATAAAGACCATTAAATGCAAAAGTAGTGGCAGACGTATAACAAAATAGGTTCCCTGAACTGTCTGCAATTGTACTTTGATTTTGAAGAGGAGAACCAAAATTAGGACCTATTGCCGAACTAAATGTTATAAGGTTAGAGGTATCATTAAAATTAATTCCACTATGGTCGGGAAAGCACCAAATATTACCCTCTTTCTGAGCATGTCCTGAAAGCCAAGACATGCTCAGAATAAAAAGGAGAAATGTTAGTCTTCTTATCATTGCTTTACCACCTTAGCGGCAAATGTTTTCTTCTTTTGTGTTTGAACACGTAGAACATAAATTCCGGCAGAATAAGGACTCAAATTAAATGTTGAAGAAAAATATTTCGTGAAGAGAACTCTGTTACTGAGAATGTCTTCCACCTCGATGGAGATAATTTTATCATTCACATCTTTCAACTTCAAAGAAAAAACTCCGCTTGAAGGATTCGGAAATACTTCCACTCCGTTTTTAATTTTGGTTACATCTTTTATACCTGTTAGACTGTCACAGATACTCCCTGTCATTGCTCCAAGACCAAAATATGCCATGTTAGGGAGAGCTCCTTGCACATAATGATTTCCTAAATCAAAACCATTAACGACATAATTACATCCGGTTCCGACAACGTCAGGATTTTCAATTACATCAAGATGTTGAGTGAAAGCAGTTTGAGAATTTAAACCATAATTATTTGTTTTAGGAATATATATTTTCCCATCAGGCGCTAAGTTGTGCTCTTCGTAGGTTGTCCATTGAACGACACCCGTATCAGCATACGTATTAAGTAATATTTTCGAAGCAGTAATATTCGGGGCATTCAAATTAAACTGGTAAAAGTTCTTCGCGAGGTTGAAAGGAGAAACATATATTATATTTCCATTGGGAGAAAACGCAGCATTAGCATACTGATATGCTTCCGAACTTAAATGTTCGCCTATATCTCGATAGTTACTTAGAAGTCCGGAGCACCTATCAAAATCAAAAACATCGATATGTCCATTATCTCCAACACCCATCATTTTAGTGCCATCATTAGAGAATACCAGTTTTCCATAGTAAAGATCACCACCGTGGGAACCGATACTTTGCATTCCCATATAAGAAATGGAATACGGAGTTAAAATAAAGTAAATATAATCGCCCGTACTATAATCATAAGTAAAAATCCACCAATCCCTTCCGTTCGCATGTTTTGTTGCTGCAAGTTTATTATTGGTTATTTCACCATAATAAATTAAACTGTCTCTTATAGTGACATCTCCGAATCCACTATTTAAATTTTTATTGACCTGCGAATAAAATAATCTAAAATTATTTGTACTAATGGAATCGCGTCCAATGTGTAATATACAAATCAGTGAGTCAACCCCTGGGCAAGGCAGAACTAAGGAGGAGAAAATAGGATGTCCTTGTAAACGACTTCCATTTGGCATTACATTATGATTTCTATCGAAAACATAAAGACCATTAAATGCAAAAGTAGTAGCAGACGTGTAACAAAATAGGTTCCCTGAACTGTCTGCAAGTGTACTTTGATTTTGTAGAGGGTTCCCAAAATTTGGTCCAATTGCAGAATTAAATATTATAAGATTTGCGGTATCGTTAAAATCTATTCCAACATGATCTGGAAAACACCAGATATTTCCTTCTTTCTGAGCATGTCCTGAAAGCCAAGACATGCTCAGAGTAAAAAGAACAAACATTATTTTTACATTCATTGCTTTACCACCTTAGCAGCAAATGTTTTCTTCTTCTGTGTTTGAACACGTAGAACATAAATTCCGTCAGAATAAGCACTCAAATCAAATATTGAAGAAAAATATTTCGTAAAGAGAACTCTGTTACCGAGAATGTCTTCCACCTCCGTGGAGATAATTTTATCATTCACATCTTTCAACTTCAAAGAAAAAACTCCGCTTGAAGGATTCGGAAATACTTCCACTGCGTTATTAATTTCGGTTACATTTTTTATACCCGTTAGACTATCACAGGCACTTCCTGTCATAGCGCCCAAGCCATAATATGGCATGTTAGGTAAGCATGCGGCAGCATGATGACTCCCTAAACTGAAAGCTTGCCTTATATAATGGCATGCCGTACCTACCGAATCTGGATATTCAATTACATCAAGATGTTGTGTTGTAACGTTATCAATATTGGGGCCTTGATAATTACTTACAATTGGAATATAAATTTTTCCATCAGGAGCTAGGTTATGCCAGTTGTAAGTATTCCATTGAGTGAGACCAGTGTCTGGATAAGAATTAAGTAAAACTTTTGATGCAGTGATATTTGAAGCATTCAGATCAAACTGATAAAAGTTCTTAGTGAGGTTGAATGGAGAAACATAAATTAGATTGCCATTAGGCGAAAAGGCAGCACTTAAATATTGATATGGTTCAGAAGTTAAATGTTCGCCAATATCTCTCCAATTACTCAACAATCCTGTGCATCTGTCAAAATCAAAAACATCCACGGTACCGAACGCCCCTACTGTCATCATTTTAGAACCATCATTCGAAAATATTAGTTTGCCATAGTAGAGAGAGTCTCCATTAGAACCAATATGTTGGATATTGACTTGTGAAATTCCCATTGGCGAAAGTAGGTAAGATACATACCCGCTATCACGGTCATAAATGAATACCCACCAATCTCTACCGTTTCCATGTTTCACAACAGCTAATTTTTCACTGCTAATTCTAGCGTCATAAAGCAAACTATCCCTAATTACTAAATCTCCCAGACCACTATTGAGATTTTTATTTATCACAGAATAAAATAAGCGATAAAAATTAGAGATACTCGGATCAATAGAGATATGCAAAAGACAAACCATAGAATCAATGCCAGAGTAATTCAGCAATATGGAAGCAAAATTTGGATGCCCTTGCAATAAGCCACCATTAGGCATTACATTATGATTTTTGTCGTAAACATACAAACCATGAATGGAAAAATCTTTGCCTGAAGCGTAACAAAATAGATTTCCATTGTTGTCTGCAATGGTTGATTGATTAAGATTACCATGAATCCCGACAGATGAAGTAAATGTCAAAATATTTGAGGTGTCATTAAAGTCTATTCCTAATTGATCTGGGAAACACCAAATATTACCTTCTTTCTGAGCATGTCCAAAGAACCAGGACATACTCAGAATTGAAAGGAGAAATATTATTTTTTTTTTCATTGCTTCACCACCTTAGCGGCAAATGTTTTCTTCTTTTGTGTTTGAACACGTAGAACATAAATTCCGGCAGAATAAGGACTCAAATCAAATGTTGAAGAAAAATATTTCGTAAAGAGAACTCTGTTACCGAGAATGTCTTCTACCTCCGTGGAGATAATTTTATCATTCACTTCTTTCAACCTCAAAGAAAAAACTCCACTTGAAGGATTCGGAAATACATCTATTCCGTTTTTCATTTCGGACAAGATTTTTGTACCAGTTAGACTATCACAGATACTACCTGTAATAGCACCCAACCCATAATACGGCATGTTGGGTAAACATGCCGCAGCATGGTGACTTCCTAAACTGAAAGCTTGCCTTATGTAATGACATGCTGTACCAACAGAATCAGGATATTCAATCACATCAAGATGCTGTGTTGTAATGTTATCAATATTGGGTCCTTGATAGTTACTTACAATTGGAATATAAATTTTTCCATCAGGAGCCAGATTGTGCCAGTTGTAAGTATTCCATTGGGTGAGACCTGTATCAGGGTATGAATTAAGTAAAACTTTTGATGTAGTTATATTGGGAGCATTTAAATCAAACTGATAAAAGTTTTTTGTTAAGTTGTCGGGTGAAACATAAATGAGATTTCCACTAGGCGAAAAGGCAGCACTGAAATATTGATACGCTTCACTGGTAAGGTGTTCTCCAATGTCTCGAAAATTACTCAACTGTCCAGAACATCTATCAAAATCAAAAACATCAATATTGCCAAATGTACTTACTGCCATCATCTTACTGCCATCATTAGAAAACACTAATTTCCCAAAAAAAAGCGAGCCTCCATTAGAACCGATCTGCTGAATTCCATGCTGTAAAATCCCATAAGGGGTTAGTAAAAAAGAAACATAACCTAAATCACGATCATAAATAAAGACCCACCAATCTCTACCATTTGCATGCTTAACAGAGGCTAATTTGAAATCACTCAGCCGACCATAATAAAGCACACTATCTCTGGTTAAAATGTCCCCTAAACCTGAATTAAGATTTTTATCTATTATTGAATGAAACAATCTCCAATAATTAGTGTTAACCGAATCTCGGCCAAAATGAAAAAGACAGATCAATGAGTCAACTCCAGGATATGGCAACAATAGAGATGAAAAAACCGGATGCCCTTGCAAACGACCACCATGGGGCATCATATTATGATTACGATCAAAAATATACAGGCCATTAAAATAATAATCAATTCCAGCAGCATAACAAAATAAATTCCCATTGCTATCTGCTATTGTAGATTGATTAACATTTGCATTAGTACCAATTGAGGAAGTAAACGTAGTAATATTAGAAGTATCATTAAAGTCAATACCAATATGGTCAGGAAAACACCAAATATTTCCTTCTTTCTGAGCATGTCCTGAAAGCCGAGACATGCTCAGAATAAAAAGAAGAAATATTATTTTCCTTATCATTTATTTTTGAATTACAATTTTATCACTCAACACTATCCGATCTTCTACTGTAAATCTATAAAAATAAATGCCACAGTCAACATCAGTCATTTCAATATTCTGTAACGTTTGATCAGACTGCAAAGCATAAAACTTCATCAGATGACCCTTCACATCATAGATTTCAATCTTTGCTCTTTCCCCATCATCCAATTTATACATGAATTGCATTGTTCCATTATTGGGATTCGGAATAATTTTTCCAAAATGAGTACTAACCTGATCTGAGTTTGGAGTTGTTGATTTCGATAAACGTGCTTCGTCTTCAGCATAAAAATCATCGAGATCAAGCCCAAGCAAAACACGAGCGTCATACACAGCATCACCACCAGAAAGCGGGTTCTGGTAAGCTACGTTTAGCAATGTATTCAGCTGGTCTCCATCAAATGCAACAAACTCATCTGTTGCCCATGTATGAAGGTAGATTTCAGTTATAAGCTGATCATTAGTTTCACTTAGGTTATCAGGGGTAATATTGGTGTTGGTAATATTTGCCTGCACCGTATCGTTCATTAGAATAAGGCTATCAATAACAAGCAACTCGGCAATATTGGTTCCTTTCACGCTGTCATAGAAGGCTGATAAATCGTTGTCGTAGTCAGTGCCTAATTTCATTAGATCCGGATTTTTATCCAATTCAAGGTAAGCATATTTTTTAGTCGTGTACTTTCCATCGTCATCAAGATTAGCGTACTTTCCTTGTTCTTTAGCAATCCTATATAATTCTACTTGATTGCAGAATATATCGTTGCAAGGTGAATTTGTACAAGCTGGATCTGCTAATCCAGTATCTCGCGAAATTGCTCCAACCGGAAATATACAATTTGTGCAAGCTGATCCAGTTAATGGATCATAGCCCCCCGTTCAGCGTAGTCTTGTGCCCGGGCTCGTGTGCGAGGTGACTACGCTGCATAAGCATTTCAGACTATACTATTCCTTAACTTTTGAAAAAAAATTTCGAACCATGTCAACAGGATATCAAATTTCAAAACTCCTGACTAGCTTATGTAGTTAACACTATATTTTTAAATTAATAGTGTAGTGGATGCTTCTTCCCCCACCTTTAGCAATTAGTATTTTTAAATCTACTAACTCCTGAAGGTCTCTGGTAGCTGTTGCTTTTGATGCCTTCGTGATGGATATGTATTTTTTTGCTGTCATGCCGCCTTCAAAACCGTTTGGTTCTTCGTCAAGCATCCTTTTGACAGCCTTTAACTGACGCTCGTTTAGCTGATCTCTGAAACGGTCAAAAAATTTCGTTTTACATAGCGTGAAATCAATTAAGGCTTTCGCTTGTCTCTGTGCTTCGAGCACAGTATTGACAAAATACTTAATCCAGCCGGTGATTTCGTTGCTCCCTTGTGTTTTCTCCAATACTGCATAATATAATTTCTTGTTTGCCTCTATGGTTTGAGACAAACTAAGAAACACCGGTCTTCCGATCGTTTGAGACAATGCTTTCTCTGCAATGGCTCTTCCTATTCTGCCATTTCCATCTTCAAAAGGATGGATTGTTTCAAAATAAAGATGTGCAATTGCAGCTCGAACAGGTGATTTTTTAATCTCTTTCTTTCCACCCGGCGCTGTATCATTAAACCATTTGATGAACTTTCGCATTTCACCGGGAACACGTGATGAAGGAGGCGCTTCAAAATGGATTTTTTCTTTGCCCAATGCACCTGAAACAATTTGCATTGGTTCTTTGTGCGTTCGCCATGCACCAACCTCAATTCGTGAGTTCCGGGTCATAAGCATCTTGTGCCATAAAAATAAATCCTGTTCTGTAAGGGGGGATGAAAAAGTGTTGCGAACAGCAACCATTAATTCTCCTGCGCCTCCGGCCTTTTTATCTTTTATCTTTTCCAGATTTTTATTCAATCCAAGGTTGTTTCGGATAGAAGAAATAACGTCCGGTCTGCTCAAATACTCTCCTTCGATTTCAGAAGTTTTAATCGCCTCCGAAACCATTATATGAATCATTGTCTCCGACTGAATATTTTCAGGCATTCCTTTGAGAATACCACTGATGTGACCTGTTTCTTCTACAAAAGCATAGAGCGCATCTTCCACTTCGCTGAGATTGTAACTGAATTCAGGCCAATCTTTTTGTTGCCAGTTATAAACCATGAGCCGATTAGTAAATTTATTCGGCTCAAAAGTAAAGAAAAAATGAGCCAAATAATCAAGTTATTTGGCTCCTTGTAACAGAGAAATTGATGGCAGAAAATTGAATTGTCTAACAACAATGAATGCGCCCGCGGCAAACTGCGAGGTATCAAATTTAGGATTGTATTATTTTCAGGAACTTCCGCTGTATTCAGAAAGAAAAAATAATTGTACCCAAGGAGAAATAGGAACTTACCCGTTGTACTTCCCGAAAATAACGGAAGCATTGTGCCCTCCGAATCCGAAGGTATTGCTCATGGCATTGCGCACTGTACGCTTCTGGGCCTTGTTAAAAGTAAAATTCAGTTTCGGATCAAACTGAGGATCATCTGTAAAATGGTTAATTGTTGGCGGCACAATATCCTCCTTCACGGCCATGATGGCTGCAATGGCTTCCACAGCACCCGCCGCTCCGAGTAAATGACCAGTCATTGATTTGGTGGAACTGATGTTCAACTGGTACGCGTCAGCACCAAACACTGATAAAATAGCTTTCGTTTCACTTACATCGCCAAGCGGTGTGGAAGTACCATGAACATTGATGTAATCAATGTCAGAGGTATTCATTTCCGCATCACTCAACACGGATCTCATCACGTTCAAAGCACCCAATCCTTCAGGATGCGGAGCTGTGATGTGGTAAGCATCGGCCGACATACCTCCGCCTTTCATCTCCGCGTAAATTTTTGCTCCACGTGCTTTCGCATGCTCGTACTCTTCAAGAATAACACAGCCGGCACCTTCTCCCAGAACAAAACCATCGCGGTCAACATCGAACGGACGGGAAGCCGTTTTCGGTGAATCATTTCGAAGACTCAACGCCTGCAACGCATTGAAACCGCCGATTCCTGCTTCCGTTACCGAAGCTTCTGAACCACCGGCAACAAACAGATCAGCTTTTCCCAAACGAATGTAATTGAATGCATCAATCAATGCATTGGTTGCGGAAGCGCATGCAGAACAAGTGGTAAAGTTCGGACCACGCAATCCATATTTAATAGAAATGTGTCCGGAAGCAATATCAGCAATGATCTTTGGAATAAAGAATGGGTTGAAGCGCGGAGTACCATCGCCTCTTCCGAATTCAAGTACTTCTTCCTGGAAAGTTCTGAGTCCGCCGATTCCCGAACCCCAGATCACACCAATGCGGTCGCAATTTTCTTTTTCAAGTTGAAGACCGGAATCAGCCATAGCTTCCTCTGTAACGGCCAATGCGAAGTGCGTAAAGCGGTCAAGCTTCCGGGCTTCTTTACGGTCAAAAAATTTAGTTACATCAAACCCTTTCACTTCGCAGGCAAAACGGGTTTTAAATTTCGACGCGTCAAAAAGTGTGATCAGGTCAGCGCCACTCACGCCATTGATCAACCCGCTCCAGTAGTCCTGTAACGTATTGCCCAACGGAGTAAGCGCACCAATTCCTGTAACAACAACTCTTTTTAACTGCATCGCTTGGAAATTTACTTCGCGTTCTTTTCAATGTAATCTACTGCCTGGCCAACGGTAGCGATTTTCTCCGCCTGGTCATCCGGAATTGCAATGTTGAACTCCTTTTCAAACTCCATGATCAATTCAACGGTGTCGAGCGAATCCGCACCAAGGTCGTTGGTGAAGCTTGCTTCGTTGGTAACTTCTTTTTCATCAACACCTAATTTGTCAATGATAATGGCTTTCACTTTTGTAGCGATGTCTGACATGTTTGTAAACGTTTAATTGTTAATTTTAATTTGAGGGTGCAAAGTAAAAATTAAAGTGGTTAACTTCAAAATAGAGTTATGAATCCTTCTCTTTTAATGACTTACAGATCGATCCCGGGTAAAGTTTGCGATAAAGGTAGAAGTTTTGCTTTAATAATTAGTAGAAGCGAAACAGTGTAGCTTCCGTTTAGCATCCTGCCTGCCCTTCATTTCAAGTCCTCCCCGCCTCCGGCGTAATGCGGGCTTTCCATTTCGGTCAGGGCTAATAATAAAGATTCCTGTTTCATAGTTAAAAAAGGATGACCATCATTTGCACATTTCCTCATCTTCGCATCTGCCAATTCTTTTAATCCTCCTATCTTTGCTCTCAAATTTCAATTATGCACCGACCAAGTTTCGATGAAATCTACATGGAGCTGGCTCAAAACCTTGCTCCAAAATCTCATTGTGTGAAAATAAAAGTGGGAGCCGTGCTTACAAAAGACACGCGAATTGTTTCGCTCGGCTACAACGGTCCTCCTGCCGGAACAAATAACTGCGATGAAGAATGGCCTGAGACCGGTTGTCCGCGCGACAGCAAAGGCAGTTGTTCGCTTGCTTTGCATGCCGAACAAAACGCGATTCTCTATGCTTCAAAAAATAATGTCGCCATTGAGGACTGCACGCTCTATGTTACGCTGTCACCATGCCTTGCCTGTGCACGTGTCATTTACACACTCGGCATTAAAAAAGTGTACTACCTTCAATCGTATGCTCAGTACAAAGGCATCCCTTCTGATGAAGGCGTTGACTTCCTGAGAAAATTTGGCGTGGAGGTAGAACAGTTTCTGTTTACAAAAGAGACTGCCTTAACAAATTAATATCAAACTTTTTTCGGAAAATTTCGTTCCTGTATTCCGTATTGTCGGTTTGAATGCCGGATGTAATGAAGTCCCCACGCGGCATTTCAACATCAAATTATCAAATCTTCTAATTATCAAAACAACTTTCCGTGAATAAATTTAAAATCTGGACACCATTTCTTTTTGCACTTGTACTTGCCGTGGGCATTTTCGTCGGCAGGAATATGAATGAGCCCTTCAAGAATAAAAGCAATATCTTTTCCTTCAAGACAAACCAGTTCAACAAAATCAATGATGTAGTCAACTACATCAACCAGGAATATGTGGATACGGTGAACCAGAAAAAACTCGTTGAGAATACCATCGAGGGTATGCTTCACACGCTTGATCCTCACTCTGCATACATTCCTGCTGATGATCTGCAGGCCATGAACGAACCATTAGAAGGGAACTTCGAAGGAATCGGTGTTGAGTTTCATGTGCAAAGCGATACCATCATGGTAGTATCGGCAATTTCAGGCGGGCCCTCTGATCAATTGGGCATTCGTTCCGGTGACAGGATTGTAAAAGTAAACGGAAAAAATGTTGCGGGCATTAACATTACCAATGCACAGGTCACGCAATTGCTGCGTGGAGAAAGCGGAAGCAAAGTAAATGTAAGCATCGTGAGAAGAGGTAATGACAAACCAGTTGAATACACCATCACCCGCGGAAAAATTCCGATTTACAGTGTTGATGTTTCATACATGCTCGATGCTAAAACCGGCTACATCAAGATCAGTCATTTTGCGGAAAAGACGTATGATGAATACATCGAAGGTTTTATGAAATTGAAAAATCTCGGTTTGAAAAATCTCGTACTCGACCTGCGCGGAAATCCGGGAGGATATTTAAAAACTGCCATCCAGATCGCCGACGAATTTCTTCCTCAGAAAAAACTAATCGTGTATACACAGGGCCGTTCACGTCCGCGTGAAACATACTATGCTTCTTCGCGTGGTTACTTTGAACAGGGCGCTCTCGTTGTTTTGGTCGATGAAGGAAGTGCATCGGCGAGCGAAATTGTTGCCGGTGCTTTGCAGGACCAGGATCGCGCAACGGTTGTGGGGCGACGATCATTCGGCAAAGGGCTGGTTCAGGAACAAAGTGAATTCCCTGATGGTTCCGCTATCCGTCTTACGATCGCGCGTTACTATACACCAACCGGCCGTTGTATTCAGAAACCGTATGTTGGTGGTTATGAAGAATATCAAAACGACTTACTCGACAGGATGAAAAAAGGTGAATTTGAAAGCACCGACAGCATTCATTTTATTGACTCACTGAAATACAAAACTCCTTCCGGAAAAATTGTTTATGGCGGCGGTGGAATTATGCCCGATGTGTTTGTACCGCTTGATACCACAGGCATTTCACAGTTTTATACTGAAGCGAACAGCAAAGGATTAATCACACAATTCGCGTATGACTACCTCGATCAGAACAGGAGGTCATTTGAAAAATATAAATCGTTCGGAGATTATTTTAAAAACTTTTCTGTGTCGGATGAAATCTATCATGAATTCATCAACTATGCTTTGAAAAACAAAGTGTCAAAGGATGAAAAGGGAGAAAAAAATTCTTCTGCGATTATCCGGATACAGTTGCGGGCATTAATCGCGCGACAAATCTGGAAGAACGATGGGTTCTATCCTGTCATCCATGAAATGGACCCGACCTTAAAGAAAGCGATGCAGTTGATTAGTTTGCACCAGGTAGCGGAGAAGTGAAGAAAGGAGTGTTTAAGTGCATAAGTGTTTAAGAAAAGCAGGCACTCCATTCGGACGCAGACTTAAACACATAAACACTTACTTACACTTCAACACTTTTTTGTAATTTTGTCCCTCACTTATTTTTAACTCCCTCCCTTATGCCATTCCAACTACCCTCTCTTCCTTATGCATTCAATGCACTGGAACCACATGTGGATGCACGAACCATGGAAATACATCATGGTAAACATCACGCAGCGTATGTCAACAACCTGAACGCCGCCATTACAGGTACGGATACAGATAAGATGACCATCGAAGAAATCTGTAAAAACATTTCCAAATTTTCACCGGCTATCCGTAACAATGGTGGCGGACATTTTAATCACTCTTTGTTCTGGACATTGATGACTCCGGGTGGAAGCAAAACTCCGGAAGGCGGAATTGGAGAAGCCATCAACTCCACATTCGCAAACTTTGATGAATTCAAAACCAAATTCGCGGCAGCTGGCGCAACACGATTCGGAAGCGGCTGGGCATGGCTCGTTGTAAATGATGGTAAACTTGCTATCGGCTCAACTCCCAACCAGGACAACCCGATCATGGATGTTTCTGAACTAAAGGGAACACCAATTCTTTGCCTTGATGTATGGGAACATGCATACTACCTCAACTACCAGAACCGCCGTCCTGACTACATCACCGCCTGGTGGAATGTGGTAAACTGGAATGAAGTTGCTAAACGATTCTCGTCAGCTTTAAAATAAAATTGTTTCACGCAGAGGCGCAAAGTTCGCGAAGGGAAATTAATAAACATCCCCGCCGCAGAGTGGTCGGGGTATTTGTCGGGAATTATTTTTTTCTCGCTGCAAGCAGCGGGGAATTATACCCTAAGAGATTAAAAAACCTTTGCGGTCTTTGCGCGAAATGCATTTTTACACGAGGAAAATAAACCCCAGGATAAAAATGAGTATCATGATCAGGATCGCCCACAGATCAGCTGGAAAAAAATCTTTGTACTTAAAATAATAATCTCCGATTTTTTCTTTAAAACGCTTCATGAGAAGGCAATAGTAAGAATTGTTTTTCGTCTTCGTACCCGTCCGCTGACTTCCTAATGAAAATTTGGTTCACCACCTAACCAATCTTCCTTTTCAACGTATCAAAAGCAAACTGTTTTTCAACCGGGCTGCTAAAATTTCCTCCCGCCTTCTTCGTTGAACACTAAGATGAACACATCATTTGGCAAGGTGATTAAAAGTATCGCAAAAATCACAGCCATTGTGATTTTGTCTTTTCTTTTTCTCGGAGTCATCATCAGCGCTTTTTACGGAACTGAAGTCAGGAAGATGATGCTTGATGAACTCAACAAAAAACTGGCGACAGAAATCAAAGTAAAAGAATTTCACTTTTCAGTCCTGCGACATTTCCCGTATGCGTCATTCGATATGAAAGAAGTTTTTGCGAAGGAAGTCACCGATAAAAAAGAAACAGACACATTGCTTTACGCGGAACAGGTTTCGCTGCTTTTCAATATCATGGGATTGTTCCGCAATGATTTTACCATCCGGAAAATTGTTTTGAAAGACGGGATGGTCAATATTAAAGTTGACCAAGAGGGGAAAAATAATTATCATTTCTGGAAAGCATCTTCCGATTCAACCCATTCATCGGGTATCGATCTGCAGAAGATCGTTCTTGATAACATCACGATTCGTTACCGGGATGTAAAAAACAAGCAAGACTATCTTGTTCTCGCAAAAAAAGGAGAACTGTCCGGAACGTTTTCGAGCGATGTGTTTACACTGAAGACAAAAGCGGATCTCTTCGTTCATCATCTCATTGTTGATCGTATAAACTACATCTCCGGAAAAGAGGCAACCATCAATTCCGATTTAAAAGTCAATAACAAAACAGATGAATACCTGTTCGGTGACAGCCGCATCCGCATTGCTGATCTCACATTTGATTTAAAAGGAAATGTGATTTCCATGCCGGAGTCAACACGACTTAATCTAACAATAGATGCTCACGAAGCGGAACTGGAATCGTTCATGAGCATGATGCCGGAAACGTATTTAAATTATTTCAAAAACTTCCGCAGCAAAGGAAAATTTTATTTCAGCTGTACAATCAAAGGAGAAAACACTGGGAATCAAAAACCGGAAGTGGTTGTAAAATTTTCAATCAAAGACGGCCGCATTACCCCGAAAGGAAGTGACGTTTCGCTCGAAAAAATTTCTGCTACAGGTTCTTACCGAAATCATTCGGTGCAACAAAAAAGTTTTCTTGAAATTCCATCGCTCACGGCCATGCTTGGCGGACGAGTGCTAAAAGCTGATCTTACACTGGAAGATTTCAGCAACCCGTTTCTTACGTTGCATGCCAATGCTGATCTTGATCTCAGCCAGGTTCGTCATTTTATCAAACAGGATACACTTGAAACACTTGCAGGTGATCTCGCCTTCAATGTTTCTTTTGCCGGACGCATCAAAGACCTTCCGCGTTACAACGCCGATGCATTGTACAAAGTACAGACGTCCGGAACCATCATCATGAAAGATGTTTCATTCCGTTTGAAAAAAAATCCACTTGAGTTTAAAAATATCAATGGAAATTTTTCGCTCAGCGGCAACGATGTAAATGTCGGATTGCTCAAAGGAAATATTTCCTCCAGCGATTTTCAACTAACAGGCGTCTTTAGAAATTTTATCACCTTCCTCATCATACCGCACCAGGACGCAGATGTGGATGCAAAACTTTCTTCTGCAGAAATTAATCTCGATGAATTACTGACCAACAAAATGGCAAGCAATGAGAACGACACGACTTATAAATTAAAATTCAATCCGCGTTTGGTATGTCGCCTGAATGTGGATGCCGGAAACCTTCACTTCCGAAAATTCTCGGCAAAAAATTTTAAAGGTCAGATCAACCTCTCCGACCAGGTGATTACCGGGAAAGAACTCACCTTCTCCGCGATGACGGGCTCTGTGGTCATGGACGCAGCCATTAACGCGTCACGGCGCGACAGCATCATCATGTCGTGCGATGCGAAATGCATCCGGCTTGACATCACTCAACTTTTTTATGAGCTGGAAAATTTTTTCCAGACCACCATGACTGATAAAAATGTGAAAGGAAAAATAAGCGCTGATGTCCAATTCAAATCATCGTGGACAACGGCCTTGATGATCAATTCGAAAAGCGCCGTTTCCACCGCCGACATCACGATTGAAAATGGCGAGTTGAATGACTTCAGACCGATCCTCGCTCTTTCAAAATACCTGAAGCTGGCCGATCTGAAACACATTAAATTCTCCACATTAAAAAACCAGGTTCGCATCAGCAACAGAAAAATTTTTATTCCGAATATGGAAATTAAGTCAAGCGCATTGAACATGACAGGTTCCGGAGTTCACGACTTCGATAACATGGTTGATTATAAAATCCAGCTGCTTCTCAGCGATATCTTAGGAAAAAAAGTAAAAAGTCAGAACAGCGAGTTCGGGCAAATTGAAGATGACGGTTTGGGAAGAACAAAATTATTCCTGACAATGAAAGGCCCTGTCGATAATCCAAAGATCGGCTATGACAGAAAGGGAGTGATCGATAAAATAAAAACAGATCTGAAAACAGACAAGCAAAATCTGAAAAATATCCTGAAGCAGGAATTCGGTTCGCATAAAAGCGATACATCGGCCGTGCAAAAGAAAAAGAAAGAAGAAATGCAGATCGACTGGAATTCGAATGACGAGAAATAAGGGCTGTTCATCGACTCTTTCCCTATTGAAATATTTTTAACAACTTCGCGTTCCCTTTGAACGGAGGATACTGCTTGAATATCTATACCCAAAAACAACGTTGGAAAATTTTACTGCTGCTGGCTGCGCTGCTAATCGGCGCGGCTTCTCTTTGGTATACTAACAAGCTGGTAAAAAACCTGGCCGAAGAAGAGCGAAAAAAAATTCAGTTGTGGGCTGAAGCCATAAAAACTCTTACTGACACCTCCGGTATGAACACGGATTTCACGTTCCCTTCCAAAGTGATCAGCAACAACACCACGATTCCCGCCATCCTGACCAACAGCAAACTGGAGATGGTTTCTTATCGCAACCTCGATTCGCTGAAGGCACTTGATAAAGAATACATCCGAAACGAGATCGTGATTATGCAGTCGCAGCATGAACCGATTGAAATTGCATTGATCGGAGGAAATAAAAATTACATCCTGTACAAAGATTCCACGTTGCTTGTAAAGCTTCGTTATTATCCATTCTTTCAGTTAGCGGTGATCGCACTTTTTCTTTTGGTGTCTTATCTTGCTTTCAGCAATTCCCGAAAAGCCGAACAAAACCAGGTGTGGGTGGGAATGGCGAAGGAAACGGCGCATCAGCTTGGCACTCCGCTTTCATCGCTGATTGCGTGGCTGGAGTTTTTAAAAATGAAAGGCACCGATACAGCTTACACCAGCGAAATCGAAAAAGATGTGGAGCGTTTGCAAACCATCACCGAACGTTTTTCTAAAATCGGTTCCGCTCCTGCATTGCAAAAAGAAAATGTTCACCAGGTGTTACAGCATTCGATTGATTATATCAAATCGAGAACGTCGGAGCGCGTTTCATTTTCAATCAGCAGTTCAGGAAAAGATATTGTGCTTGCGCCGATGAATATTCCGTTGTTCGAATGGGTGATTGAAAACCTGCTGAAGAATTCCATTGATGCCATGGGCGGCGAAGGAAAAATAAATGTAGCCATTACTGATCAGCACCAGTTTGTATACATTGATATCTCTGATACAGGAAAAGGAATTCCGAAGAGTTCATACAAAACCATTTTCAAACCCGGTTACACAACCAAGAAACGTGGGTGGGGATTAGGACTCTCATTAAGTAAACGCATCATCGAAGATTATCATGATGGGCAGATCTTCGTAAAAAATTCTGATGTGAATAAGGGGACTACCTTTAGGATTGTTTTGAAGAAATAATTTGCATTCCCTGTAGCGAATTACGAATTAAACACGAATTTACGAATACCCGAATCACCATTCTCCATTTCGCAAATTCAAACTTTGTTTCAGCTATTTTTACATTGGTATAAAATTTATTTCCACTGATGCCCGGTATTTATATTCACATTCCTTTCTGTAAACAAGCTTGTCATTATTGTGATTTTCATTTTTCAGTTTCGTTGAATAAGAAAGATGACTTTATTAAAACATTATTGAAAGAAGTTGAATTGCAGAGAGATTATTTTTCAACTCCCTCTCCTTTGGAGAGGGCCGGGGTGAGGTCCATCTATTTCGGCGGCGGCACCCCTTCCCTCCTTTCTTCCGATGAAATAAAAAAAATCCTCGATGAGATTTCTAAGTTTCACGAAATAGATAATGATGCAGAGATTACGCTGGAAGCAAATCCCGATGATCTTTCCGATGAAAAACTAAAATCACTGAAAACTTCCGGTATTAACCGGCTGAGTATCGGTGTTCAAAGTTTTTCGAATAAAGATTTGAAATTCATGAACCGCGCCCATAGTTCTAAGCAATCGCTTGAATCCATTATTTCCGCGCAGGATGCAGGGTTCAACAACATTACAATCGATCTCATGTACGGAATGCAAACGCTCACCAATGAACAATGGATTGAAAATCTTGAAATCGCTTTTGGTCTCGATGTTCAGCATCTTTCCTGTTATTCGTTGACTGTTGAACCGCGAACCGCTTTGGCAGACTTCATCAAAAAAGGAAAGGTTCCTCCGGCTGATGAAATAAAATCAGCCGAACAATTTGAAATACTGATGCAACTCGCGGCTGAAAACGGTTTCGAGCAATATGAAATTTCAAATTTCGCGAAAGACAAAAAGTACTCGTTGCACAACAGCAATTATTGGCGCAATGAACACTATCTTGGATTAGGGCCATCAGCGCATTCTTACAACGGTGTGTCCCGTCAATGGAACATTGCCAACAATGCATTGTACATCGATTCGATCAACAAGAATAAAATTCCGTTTGAGATTGAAGAGTTGACGAACGCTCAACGCTACAATGAATACATTCTTACTTCCCTAAGAACAATGTGGGGTTGTAGTTTGGGAGTAATTAGTTCGGAGTTCGGCGATGGGGCCGCAGAACATTTTAAAAAATCAGTGGTTGAATTTATTGACAACGGCTGGATTGAAAAAACAGAAACTATTTTCATACTCACAAAAACAGGGAAATTTTTCGCCGACAAAATTGCCTCGGAATTATTCCTCTAATTTTATTACCTTTCATTTCAAGAACCAAGAACCAAGAACCAAGAACTAAGAACCTTCAGCTTCCGTCTCCCTCTCCTCATTCCTTCCCTTCTCTTTCGTTTCTTTCTGTTTTTCCTTACCTGCCACAACAATCACAATTTCACCCTTCACAGTTTTCAGTTTAAAATATTCAGCTATTTCAGCAAGCGTTCCTCTTTTTGTCTCTTCAAACATTTTAGAAATCTCGCGTGAAACACTTGCCTGTCTGTCGCTGCCGAATGTTTCACAAAATTGTTCAAGTGTTTTTACAAGGCGAAATGGTGATTCATAAAAAATAATGGTTCGCTCTTCTTCTTTCAGTTGCATCAATCGCGTTGCCCGTCCTTTTTTCTGAGGAAGAAATCCTTCGAAGCAAAATTTTTCCGAAGGAAGTCCTGAATTTACAAGTGCCGGAACAAATGCTGTAGCGCCGGGCAAACAATCCACTTCAATACCGGCCTGTATACATGCTCTCACAATTAAAAATCCGGGATCGGAAATTCCGGGTGTGCCTGCATCTGTGATCAGCGCAATCGAATTTCCTTCTTCTACTTTACTCACAATGGTTTCCAATACACTGTGTTCATTGTGCTGGTGATAGGCCCTCACTTGTTTTTCAATACCAAAATGATTAAGCAATACACGGCTTGTGCGTGTATCTTCCGCAAGAATAAAATCCACTTCTTTTAAAACACGAAGCGCGCGAAGCGTGATGTCTTCAAGGTTTCCGATGGGAGTAGGAACAAGAAATAATTTACCGGGCATTTTTAATGAATGATTGAAAAGCGAATGTAGAACTTAGAATTGATTTTCTTTGCCATATTTTTTTTATGCAGAGGCGCAGAAAAAACTGCAGAGAATTGCGAATACACTCATCAAATAAATAACTCAATAAAGATCACCGCAGGATTCAGGAAATAAACCTTCTTTCAACGAGGTCAACAAAATGCTGCACATGCTCGTCGTTATTCGCCCAGTTGAAGCGGCTGGCAAGCTCTACTGCAATCAGTTGTTTGGCAACACTGAGATCAGGAGCACCATTTAATTTTTCAACGGCTTCAGAATAATCTTCCAGGTTACCCTCGAACAATTGATTGATGAATAAAAATTTTTCATTGATGCCAATGGCGGCTTTCAGATCTTTGATTGGTTTACGATGTAAATTTTCCCCGACTGTTTTAGCTCCCGCTTTCCCGGCAATGTGCTCGTGCAGCGTTTCTTCGTCCCGGAAATTATCCGCCAATGTGTGAGCATCTTCAAACAACGTAGCATTCACTCCGCCCGAAAGTTTTTTCGACTTTATTGTTTTTTCTGTTTTTTCTTCTTTCTCTTCAACTGGTTTCATAGCAATTGTCTTGATCATCACTTCCTCTGTATTGACATGCTGAACGACTTCCGGCTTCTCTTGTTTTTGAACCGACTCCGATGGTGGAGGTAATTCTGTTTTTAGTTCGTCCGTTTTACGATCAATGAATCTTTTCTCAGCCAATATCCGTTGCATCACCGCCGTTTTTACCTCATCAAGCGATGACAACGCGTTGTTATGATTCAGCATCAGGATGGCTTCGTATAATTGGCGCGTATTCTGAAGCAACAGGTCAAGTTCCACCTGCTGGATGGTTCCGCTGCCTTCACGGAACTGCTGATGTTGTTCTGAAAGCGCTTTAATCAACAGATCAATCTGCTGGTGAATACTTTGACGGTTCATGAGAAATGTTTTTACTTCTTTCTAAACGGTGAAGGTTTTAATTTATTTTTGTCCTCACCAAAGGTAGAAAGAAAAATAAATCAGTTCACAACCATGTTTCTTGAACATTTAAGATCGTACGATGTAAAAAAAGGCTGCATTGAAGTAATCTGCGGCTCCATGTTTTCCGGCAAAACCGAAGAACTGATCCGCCGGTTAAAACGTGCCCGCATCGCGCAGCAGAAAGTAGAAATATTCAAACCAAAAATAGATACCCGTTACGATGAAGTGAACGTGGTTTCGCACGATTCTAATTTTATTCCATCCACTCCCGTTGAATCAGCGTCTCAGATTTTGCTGATGGCGAATGATGTGGAAGTAGTAGGCGTGGACGAAGCGCAATTTTTTGACGATGAATTGCCCCAGGTCTGCGAAACACTTGCCAATCGAGGCATCCGCGTAATCGTTGCCGGGCTCGACATGGATTATCTCGGCAAGCCGTTCGGTCCGCTTCCTCAACTGATGGCAACGGCTGAATATGTTACGAAGGTTCACGCGATCTGCATCAAGTGCGGGAATCTTGCGAATCACTCTCACCGTACCGTCAGCAACAGTTCACGCATTCTTTTAGGCGAACAGGACAGTTATGTTCCACTCTGCCGAAATTGTTTCAACGACGAAAAAAACAAAAGCTGATTTAATCAACGATGGAATATACGATTCAGAAAGCAGGTGAGATTACAAACGGTAAAATCGTCATCAATGCGCCTGAACATGTGATCATTGAAGACCTGGTGATTGACAACCGGAAAATAGTTCACGCTGAAACATCTCTTTTCTTTGCCATCAAAGGTGTTCGGCACAACGGTCACAAGTTTGTGGAAAACTGCGTGGAGCAAGGCGTTTACAATTTTGCTGTCAGTGAATTCAGGGAAAGTTATAAGTCCATCGCAGCAAACTTTATTATCGTTGATGATTCGCTTGAAGCACTGCAGCAGCTGAGCGCCTTTCACCGGAAACAATTTTCGTTACCGGTGGCAGGTATTACGGGAAGCAATGGAAAAACAATTGTGAAAGAATGGTTGTACCAACTTCTTCGCACCGATAAAAATATTGTGAGAAGTCCGAAGAGTTACAACTCACAGGTCGGGGTTCCTCTTTCCGTCTGGCAGATCACCGGTGATCATCAGCTTGCTTTGATTGAAGCTGGAATTTCAAAGCCCGGTGAAATGGAAAAACTTCAGAAGATTATTCTGCCGACCATCGGCATCTTCACGAACATCGGCACTGCGCATGATGAAAGCTTCGACAACATTCAGCAAAAAGTAATAGAAAAGCTGAAGTTGTTTTCTTCAGCGGAAACGTTGGTCTATTGCAAAGACTACAACGTGATCAGCGAAGAAATTTCGAAAACGGATTTCTTTTCATCCCGGTTAAATTATTTTACCTGGTCGAAAAAGACGAAAGCTGATTTACAGATCGGGCGCATCAGTAAAAGCCAGGATGAATGCGAGATACAGGGTGTTTACAAAAATGATTTCATCAAAATAAAAATTCCGTTTACGGACGATGCGTCTATCGAAAATGCTATTCATTGCTGGGCATTTATGTTGTTGCAAAATTACGCGCAGGAAATTATTGAAGATCGCATGGAGAACCTGAGCCCTGTTGCCATGCGTCTGGAAATGAAAGAAGGAATTAACAACTGCTCCATCATCAATGACAGTTATAACTCCGACATCGGATCGCTCACCATCGCGCTTGATTTTCTGAACCAGCAAAAACAACATTCAACTAAAACCATTATCCTTTCCGACATATTGCAGAGCGGCAAGAGCGAAGAAACACTTTACCGGGAAGTCGCTGAATTGCTTGATGCCAGAGGGGTTGATAAAATGATTGGAGTCGGCGAAGCCATTACACGACAGCAACACCTGTTCACACTTCCGAAGAAATTTTACAACAACACGGAAGATTTTCTCCGCGACTTTTCTTCCATTGGTTTTCGTGACGAAACCGTTCTGATTAAAGGAGCGCGGCCGTTCGGGTTTGAAAAAATCAGCAAAGCATTGCAGCAGAAAGCACATGAGACTGTGCTTGAAATTAATCTCAATGCACTTGTTCATAATCTCAATTATTATCGTTCACGGTTAAAACCGGCTACGAAAATCATGGCCATGGTAAAGGCGTTTTCGTATGGGAGCGGCAGTTTTGAAATCGCGAACATCCTGCAGTTTCATCATGCCGATTATCTCGCCGTCGCTTACACGGACGAAGGGATAGAGCTTCGCAAGGCAGGTATCTCGCTTCCGATCATGGTAATGAATCCGGAAGTACACAGCTTCGAAGCAATGATTCGTTACAAACTGGAACCCGAGATTTACAATTTTCGTTTGCTGCATCAATTGAGTGAAATTCTTCAGCGCAATGTGGGTGAGGTGAGTTTGTTCCCCGTCCATTTGAAATTAGATACAGGTATGCACCGGCTCGGATTTGAAGAACATGATCTTGCCGAATTGATGGTTCGTCTCAAGAACAACAGGAACATCCGGATTCAATCTGTATTTTCTCATCTCGCAGGCAGCGACGAACCGGAACATGATGGCTTTACAAAATTGCAACTTGAAAAATTTACTCGGATGAGCGATCAGATTCTTGCTGCGTTTGATTACCCGGTACTTCGTCACCTGCTGAATTCATCGGGTGTGATCCGTTTCCAGGAAGCACAGTTTGACATGGTACGGCTTGGAATCGGTTTGTATGGATTTGCATCCACTTCCCACGAACAGGTTCACTTGCAAAATGTAGCGACATTGAAAACGACGATCTCACAAATAAAAAATGTAGCAGCCAATGAAACCATCGGTTACAACAGAAAGGGGGTATTGAAACGAGACACACAGGTAGCAACCGTTGCAATTGGTTATGCTGACGGGATCAACCGCCGGCTGAGCAATGGAGTTGGTAAAATGCTGGTGAACGGAAAAATGGTTCCGATCATCGGCAACGTTTGCATGGACATGTGCATGCTCGACATCACAGATGTGCAGGCAAAAGAGGGTGATGAAGTAATTGTATTCGGCGCTGAACTCCCGGTGAATGAAATGTCAAAAGCACTCGGTACTATATCCTATGAGATTCTGGTAAATGTTTCACAGCGGGTGAAGCGCGTTTATTTTCACGAGTAACACCCGCCACCTCTCCTTTGGAGAGGGGCCGGTGAGGCCAAAAAAAAAGAGTCCCTCACCGAAGGACTCTCTTTCATTTAAACAGGAAAAAATTATTTTGTCTTATGCTCACTATGGCCGTGATGTCCATGACCCTGATGATGAGCTTTGTCTTTTTGCAAATCGGCCTTGTCTTTGTGAATGTCCGTTTTGTCTTTTTTAATTTCGGCTTTGTCTGTCTTTACCTGACCTTTGTTACCTTCTGCCTTGTCTTTCATTAACTCCTGTTTGTCTTTCTGCAATTCAGCTTTGTCTTTTTTAATTTCAACATGATCTTTTTTGATTTCACCTTTTCCTTCGTGAACAGCAGGTTTAGCAGCCGGAGGAGTTTGTGCCTGACCAGCTGTAGTTTGAGCACTTACAGTTGCGGCAAATAAGCCGGCAACAGCAATCATCATTAGTTTTTTCATTGTTTTTTTAAATTAGGGTTGGATAAATAGTTTTTACGATGCTAAGATACGTGTGGCAACATAAAGGTTTAATGAATTTGGAGTGAAACAGTGTTTAAGTGTTAATCTGCCTGAGTGTTTAAGCAGTTACCGTCAAAACTTACGCACTTAAACACTTTTCTAAAACACTTTTTCAAAAAAACTTCGGCATCTTGTTGAAATGCTTACTGCGTTGGCCTCTTTTTATTCCCGCAACATACGATAAAGTGAATTCAGGGCCGCCCGAAGATCCGGTAAGAGAAGAAAAGTCAGATGTAGTAAAATCATAACTAATCCCTAAACCAAATTCATTGTATTCCAAACGAGTCGCCAAAATAAATGCATCCCCAAGACGTAACCAAGCCCCGTAGCTAAAGAAAAAATCTTTCCGGTAATTGGTAAACTTTGATTTTATCTGCAAACGGTTTTTAGCAAATGTTCCTACTAAAGTCTCCTTTTGTTTCCCTTGAATCTGAACAAGAATTTTGGGAGCTATCCAGAATGAATTATACGCATCCATACTCAACTCGGCACTGCCATGAATTGCAATCCTGCTGTTCAGATAATCCTGGTTGTTGATAAAGAAAGACTGATCAGGTCCCGAGAGGTGCGACATAGATCCTCCAACACAAATTGTATTGTTTCCATCAGGAATGTAATACCACATCAAACCTGCGGTGAAATCAAAATAGGTTCGTTGCTGAAGCGGCGGCGCTTCTCCTGTTAGAGTTGGATCATACACATTACCGTTCCACTGGCTGCCCCAGGTAGATTTGGTGAAATCGGCGGCACGCGAATCAAGACCTCCCCGGAAACCGATTGATATAAAATTATCTCCATCATCAAGCGTGGTAGTATAGGCAAGAGCGCCTTCAATAATAGTATGAGTAAATTGCGCTGCTCCGGCGTTGTCCTGGTAAATCATAAGCCCGCCACCGAAATAATTCTTTTTAAACCTCGATTTATTAAGAGGTAAATCAAGCGAAATATGAAATGTACTATATCCGCTTCCAACTCCCGCCCATTGAGAACGATAGTTATTTGAAACGCGGAATTTCCCGTCAAAGATTCCTGTCATAGCAGGGTTTACAAGTATCGGCGTAGAATAAAACTGTGAAAAGTGAACATCCTGCGCTCGCAATGTTACGCCTGCGAGTACAGCAGTTAACAATACAAATACCTTCATAGTTCTGTTTAATTTATGTACGATCCGTTTCATTTATCAACTTATCTTATGAGTGCAATCGTGCCAGTCATGGTTTCTGTTTTTGCTACCGTTTCACCTTCTTTTAAATCGTAGATGACTACTGCTGTATACGTATAAACACCTACCTGTAGCGGTTCTCCATTGTAAGTTCCATCCCATCCTTTTGCCTGATCTTCCGATTCAAATATTTTTTCGCCCCAGCGATCGAACACGGTAAGACGTGCACTGAAAATATTATTTCCATTAATACGGAACACGTTATTGCGAGAATCACCTTCTCCGTTTGGAGAAAAAGCATTTGGAACATAAATTCTGCTCGTACGAATAATCTTAACAACCACCTGCCGGATGGTATAACAACCGCTTCCATCTCCGATGAGACAGTAATAAGTAGTGGTGTAAGCAGGCGAGGCAACCACATTCGGAATATCAGTGGCACTCAGTCCCCATTGGCTTGAATCAACTCCAGGCACAAACCAATTGTAAGTAGCTCCTCCGCCCGCATCTAAATGGCTGGAATCGCCGAAATTTATAGTCACATCATTGCTGATGGTGGCACTTGGAACACTTGTCACTTTGATTTGAGAATATTTATAAATTGAATCTGTACCGTTTCCATTGCTGACAGCAAGTGCAACATCGTACCATCCATCAGAAGTATAGCAGATATTTGTTGGATTCTGGTCGGTAGAAAAATCAGGGATAGCGCCGGGGAAATACCAATGCCATTCTGTTGGGGTGTTTGTGGAAAGATCGAAAAAGCTTTCACAAAGAGTGTCGCATCCTGTGGAATCCGAGAAACTAAAATCAGCGACCGGAGGAGGACAATAATTAACGCGAATATACGCTACCTTGGTAATCGTATCACCGCCGCTTGCATTCGAAACAATAAGTGTAACCGTCTTCAGACCGGTGTCAGCATAACAAATGTTGGTTGGGTTCTGCACATTTGAGGTTGCAGGATTTGCGTTTGTGAAACTCCAATGCCAGGAAGTAGGCGTATTCTGACTAAGATCCGTAAAATTTATACAATGATTTTGGCAGATGGCAGTTGAGGAAGCGACAAATTCGGCAACAGGAGACACACAACTTACAATGGTAATGTAGTTGGTTCTGCTGATTGTATCGGTATCAGAAGCATTGGCAGCAGCAAGCGTTACTGAATAGGTTCCTGGAAAAGAATACGTAACAATCGGATTTTGTTGCGTAGAAAAAGCAGGTGTTCCACCTGAAAATACCCAGAACCAGCCGGTTGGGCTACCAGAACTAAGGTCCTGAAACTGGCGTGGCGATCCGGCGCATCCTCCGTTCACAGAATCAACCGAAAAGTTAGCTGTCACAGGAATTGCAGCAGAACTTAATTTAATATCATCCACGGCAAATGATGGATTGGTGCCGGTAGCATCAGCGTTATTCTCCCAAAGAAATCCGATCTTAACGTTGGGATTATTATTTGCAGAAGCCGGAAGCGCATAACTGAATGCAGTCCAAAAACCGATTCCGGAACAATTGGTCGTAGATGTTTTAGGTGGATCTACCACTTGAGTCCAGGTTATACCATCGAAATACCAAAGCGTTGCATTATCAGAAACAGAATCACCATTCTCGAAATAATTAAACCGAATGGTGATGTTGTTTTGGCCTGAACAATTAATAACAGGCGACTGTATTCTTTTATGTGTAGTAACAACAAAGGGTGGAGATCCTCCCGGATCGTATGTAGCTCCGCAATCTCCTGTCGGGCACAAAACATTTGCATTGGGAGAGTTGGGAACATTTCCTACGTGAAGGGTCTGGTTGCTGAGTCCCGGAGTTATATAGCATCCATCCCTGCAAGTGCCTGCAGGAAACCCGTTTTCTGCTGCACTGATGTACCACTCATTAGCGAAAACATCATTCGTTCCGGTAGACGAAATAGTCCAGGCCCCGTTAACAGGTGTTGCATTGATCGCCAATTGACCCTGGTTGCAGCCGGTGCCGAAAGGTTCGTTCCAGAAAACCTGGGCAATTGAATGATGCAGAAAACCAGTACACAAAATAAGCATCGTAAAGATGATTTTGCGAAGCACAATGATTCCACTCAGCGATCTATGTTTTGTATTCATCGTATCCTTAAAAAAGTGAAGTAATTTACAACTATTTTAGAAATCACAAATAAAATTTTATGGAGATTAACTAATAAGAATCGGCAAATTTATAAATGTTAAATTCAGATGCAAGGGTTGCTTTTTCGATTGTTTGATACAACGTTACCTTATTTATCCCTCTCATTCTACTCTTTTGAATAATACGGTAGGCCTTTTCTGTAAGCAAATAATTTTTTTTCTCACTGCCCGCAGCCGACCGACGATGATTTTCAAGCTGCTTCCACAGTTCTTCAATTCCGGTCCCGAAGGTAGCGGAAACTTTGATGACCGGCGTTATCCATTCTGAAGCAGGATGCGAATGAACCATTTTTTCAAGGTGATGAGCAAAACTGTCGGCTCCTTCCCTGTCCGATTTGTTGACCACAAAGATATCCGCTATTTCCATAATCCCTGATTTCATTGTTTGCACCTCATCACCCGCTTCCGGAACAAAGACGACCACGGTGGTGTCTGCCAGCCCCGCAATTTCAACTTCAGATTGACCGACACCTACCGTTTCAACAATAATCAGATCAAAGGAAGAAGCTTTCATCACATCTACTATCTCAATTGTTTTTTCTGACAATCCTCCCAATGATCCACGCGTTGCGATGGAGCGGATAAAAATATTTTTGTCGTTAAAATGTTCACTCATGCGAAGCCGGTCGCCCAGCAACGATCCGTAATTAAAAGGTGATGTAGGATCAATCGCAAGAATCGCAATTTTTTTACCTGCAGCAGAAAGAAATCGGATCAATGCATTGATGAGCGTACTTTTACCGGCTCCCGGCGGACCGGTGAACCCGATCACCGGCACCTTTTTTTTTTCGTTCAGTGAAAATAAAATTTCCCTGTAACCATCCAGTTCATTTTCCACCATCGTAATGGCACGGGCAACCGCTTTCCAGTCGCCGGCACTCATCAATGAAAATAGTTCTGTATTCGTATTCACAAAAGAATTTTATTCACCTTTCGCAAAGGAACAAGAAAGAAGAGTGTTCTCAAAAAATAAATTGGAAATATCTCTAACTTGCAAGCGTTAATAACTTCACATGATCAAACTGTCTGTTGTCATCATTACCTTCAACGAAGAACAGAACATTGAACGCTGCATCACTTCAGTGAAAGAGGTTGCGGATGAGGTGGTGGTGGTCGATTCTTTTTCAACCGACGCAACGGAAACGATCTGTAAGAAACTCGGTACACGGTTCGTTCAGCATATTTTCGAAGGACATATTGAGCAGAAAAATTTTGCTGCCGGTCTCGCTTCATACGATCATCTTCTTTCTATTGATGCTGATGAGGCCTTGTCGGAAAAACTGAAAGCATCCATTCTTGAGGTGAAAAATAACTGGCAATGCGAGAGTTATTCAATGAACCGGCTCACCAATTATTGCGGACAATGGATCAGGCATGGTGGCTGGTATCCCGATCGTAAGATCCGTCTCTTTGAAAAAAGAAAAGGGAAATGGGGGGGGCAAAATCCGCACGACAAATTTCTTCCTGACAATCCTTCAACGACCGGTTTTCTAAATGGTGATTTACTTCATTACTCCTATTATTCTATTGAAGGTCATCTTGCGCAGGTAAATAAATTTACCGAGATCGCAGCCGGAAGCGCGTTTGAGGCGGGTATCCGTTCAGGCATTTTGAAATTAATTTTCAGACCCGTTTTTAAATTCATCCGCGATTACATTTTATTGTTTGGCTTCCTCGACGGTTATTACGGTTTTGTGATCAGCAGAATTTCCGCGAACGCTACTTTCCTGAAATATGTAAAGCTTCGTGAACTTTATAAGAAATCAGGAAAATCACAGTGATAAATTTGAATCCTCATCGCATTGTGATTAGCAGAACCGATTCAATCGGCGATGTGATTCTTACGTTGCCACTCACCGGATTATTAAAAAAACAGTTTCCAGGATGTCACATTATTTTTTTCGGAAGAACCTATACCCAACCGGTCATTCATGCCTGCAAATACGCAGATGAATTTATCAACTATGATGATTTCGAAAAACTGGAGAAATCAGGAAGAAAAAAATTTCTGAAGAACCTCGATGCTGATGCAATCATTCATGTTTTCCCACGACGCAGTATCGCGGAGGCATCAAAAGCCGCTGGAATAAATCTTCGCATCGGTACCACAAGCCGGATTTATCATTGGTGGACATGCAATAGTCTGATTCCGTTGAGCAGAAAAAATTCTGACCTGCACGAAACTCAGTTGAACGCCAGACTTCTTGTCCCATTCGGAATTAAAAGTGAATTTCAACGGAACGATTTGAAAGATTATACCGGGCTGTCGAAAATCAGTCTCTTGCCAGTGGAATTGAAAAAGGATTTGTCAAAAGAAAAATTCAATCTGATTCTTCATCCAAAATCGAATACCAGCGCGCGCGAATGGAGTCTGGAACACTACAGTGAATTGATCCAATCACTATCTCCGGAAAAATTCAATATCATCATCACCGGTACTGAAAAAGAAAAATCGTTAATCGCTGCCTGGCTGAAATCATTGCCGGCATACGTTCATGATTATGCAGGAAAGCTGACACTTGGCGAATTAATTTCATTCATTCACGATTCAGATGGATTGGTTGCAGCGAGTACCGGCCCTTTGCACATAGCAGCAGCATTGGGAAAACACGCTCTCGGAATTTTCCCTCCTATCCGGCCGATGCATCCGGGGAGGTGGGCGCCTCTTGGCAAGCATGCTGAATTTTTAGTTGCTGATAAAACCTGTTCCGATTGCCGAAATAATCCGTCACACTGCCATTGTATGAATGAGATTACATCGAATGATGTTGCGGAAAAAATTCTTGGTTGGAAAAAAAATTAGAATGGGCTTAAAAAATAATAGTCCGTATTTCATTGAGAAAATTTTCACGCAGAGAACGCTAAAGCGGAGGGGACGCTGATCTATCGGCGAACCGTGTGGGAAAAATATTTGGGAAAAGATCATTTGAAGTTGATCTCTTCTTCTCAATGCCCTCCGCGGGAAATCAGATGATGATTTGAATTTTTGAACTGGCTTCTAATCTTCAGAAATCACTTCACTTCTTCGAAACAAAAACAGCGAGCTAAAGAAAGCGAAGAAGGTTACGCCCGTTTGTGTTTCCAGTGTATCCTCAGTAAACATGGACAAAACAACAATGAGCCAGAAAATGAAATAGAAATAGTCATGGTATTTTTTTCTGTAGAATAAAGGATAGAACAAAGCAAAAATAAAATAAGCAAGCCCGATGAATCCAAACGCAACCGTAATGGCAAGAAATTGATTGTGCGCCCTGAATCTCCATACAGGGTTGAGCGTTGAATTCGTTTTTTCATATTCCAGTTTGTAAGCTACAGGCATGTCGCCAGTACCCACGCCAGTCAACGGGTGCTCGCGGATAATTCCACCGGCCACCTTCCAGAATTCCAGACGTTGCATAACGGAATGTCCGTTCACATCGCCAGTGGTCATAAACTGGTCGTACTCCCAGACGATCTTCAATGCACGCGCCTTTATACTCGACATGTCCTGATAATTTACATTTGCAATTCCTTTCTCGATGGAATGAACTTCCGTGCCTGAAAGATGACGAACTGCATCCCCGTCTTTTCTCCATCCTTTTGAAGTCAGAAAACGAAGAAGGGTATACTTAACAGGTTGTTCCCGCAAATCAAGTGAATCATAGTTGCAGACGCTTCGTGCATTCCATTCCTTTTTCATTTCATCTTCGCAAACATAAATCCATATCGGGTAACCGTTTTCTCTTTGTGGCTCCGACAGGGAAAATGAATACGGATTCCCGCCAGATGTTCTCGCATTCACATCGACAGGAACATCCTTCTTTACATAATACTGATTTGAAATTTTTTGAGCGAAAAAAAACAACGAAACCGGAATCAGAAAAGCGGTGATGACAAAAATTATTTTGACGAAAGCATTTCTCTGGACGAATGCGCGCTGAAGAAGAAGTAAAAAACCGACTATAACGGCAACGAGAATTCCGGTAACCGATTCCATGATGACCAGGAAAATAAGCAACCAGATGATGAGTGCAACACAACCCATTTTCAAATACGTATTCCATGTATACCGGCCCGAGAGCAGGAAATAAAGCAAAGTGAAAATGACGAGGCAGATAAACAAAGCAAAACGAATGTGCGAAATATGAAAAATAAAAATATCACGGATGTCAGTAATCTCACCATGAATAATTCCGGTGAGAACAGCCATGCTAACCAGTGTTCCGGCAAATACGGATGCAATGAAAAAACCCATCACCAGCTGAAAATGTTTTTTGGATAAAGGTTCGGTTCCGCCAATGATGAATGGCAAGATGAACAACGGTGATTTGATGCGGATGTCTTTGAACCCTTCAGCATAATCCGTTGTCCAGAGCAGGCCGATGAAGTGCATCGCTAAAATTCCAGTGAGGATGAGCGCCGGCTTGTTGCGCAGATAACGCCTCAGTTTTTCAGTTGCATTTCCCTCCGCAAAAAACGAAACACCGAGAACGATCTGTGAAAAACTCGTTACGAAAAGAGACAAAGGCAAACCGCTCACGAGGAGGATGAGACCTAAAATATACAAATGATTGGAGCGAAAAAGTACCGGTTTAATCATACCGATGTAGTCATGTTCAAGGTGTGTTTACTGTGAACGGGAAAGAATGGAAAATATTGAATGGTGAAAATGCAATTTCGTTTGTTAACAATTGAACCCGCCGGCAATATGACAATTATTTTTTCAACGTTTCAGTGCTCGCCTTGAATGTGCCGTTCAAAACAGAAGCATACATCGAACTATTATTCAACAATTCAACTGCTTTCAAAATTTCTTTGTCGTGATCAAACATTGCTTCGATACGCCCTGCCTGGTAATAATACCTCAAAGCAATTTCTTCTTCGAGCAGTTGGAGTATCTCCTGCTTATTTTTCTGCACGTCCTCTTTTTTATTGTGCATAAGTTTTGACTTTAACGCTTCGAATTCCGGCTTCACATCCGTAAAATATTTTTCATCTTCTGTATTCTTTTTTAAATCCTCCATCGCCTTTTCGCTCTTTGTTTCATAATCATACTCTTTGTCGGCAATGAATCCCTGGAAATCATTAAAGTCATTATCTGTAAGGTGAAATTCCTTGGCCGGAACAATAGAAGGATGAGCAACCCGGTAGCGCGTTGCATAATCAAAAATCAGATTCTTACTGAGAAGACTGATGGATATATTGCTGAATTTCTGAGCATCCATAGCAAAATCAGGAAGCACACCTCCGCCATCTAGCACTTTTCTCCCGACTCTTGTTTTAAATTCCGTCATCAGCGAATCAGGAACTTTACCAACGATTCCGTTTTCATTGCGATGCGTGTAATCGAGCGCCTGGATGCATCGTCCGCTGGGTATATAATATTTTGCAGTCGTAATTTTCAGTTGTGTGTTATAACTGAGCTGCCGTGTTGACTGCACCAATCCTTTCCCGAATGTACGTTGCCCGATGATAACACCTCGATCGAGATCCTGTAGCGAACCGGCAACAATTTCAGAAGCGGAAGCCGAGTTGCTGTTCACCAGCACTGCCAGCGGCATATCAGCATCCACTGCATTGTTAATCGCTTTGTACGTTCTGTCCATTTCGTGAAACCTTCCGCGAGTGGTCACAATGTCTTGTCCGCGGTTCACAAAAACATTCGAAATATTAACCGCTTCGTTCAGCAATCCTCCCGGGTTCGAACGCAGATCGAATACAATACCTTTCAATTTATTTTTTTCCTTCAGCGACTTCAACGCCTCCGCCACATCTCTCCCTGAATTTTCGGTAAAGCCCGTCAGCTTGATATAGCCGATATTTTCGTTGATCATACCGTAATACGGAACGCTTTTTACCTTGATTTCTTCACGTGTAAGAATTTTTTCAAGGGGATTATTTTCTCCGTCTCTTTGTATCAATAAACGAACATTGGTTTTCGGCTGACCTTTCAGCAACTTACTCAGTTCATCCGTCTTTTTTCCTTTTACAGACTTGCCATCCACTTCTAATATTACATCGCCGGGACGAAGGTCAGCGCGTTGTGCAGGGAATCCTTCATACGGTTCGCTGATGGCAATGTAATCTCCCTTTTGCCGTATGAGCGCTCCGATGCCGCCATACTGGCCGGTTGTCATGAAACGATAATCGTCCATCTCCGACTCAGGAATAAAATCGGTGTACGGATCAAGGGAGGCGAGCATGCCATCGATACCCTTCTTCATCAGTTTCGACGGGTTGATTGAATCCACATAGTGTGTATTCACTTCACGAAAAAGTGACGTGAAAATATCAAGGTTCTTCGACACTTCGAAGTAATCATCTACAAAACTATAGGTAACAACCGAACTTGCGGCAACTGCAATCAGAACAACCGCAATTTTGTATTTCTTAAAAAATTTTTTTATCGTTTTCATTCTATATCCGTTTTCAATTCCTTTCATTCAAAATTTACAATTCACCATTTATAATTTCACTAAGGGACAGGATCATGTCCGTGTTTTCCCCATGGATGACAGCGAAGAAAACGTTTCAGCGTGAGATACCCGCCTTTGAAAGGGCCGTATTTACCGATGGCTTCAATTCCATAGTGCGAACATGTTGGTGTGTAACGGCACGATGCCGGAAGCAACGGTGAAATAGCTCCCTGGTAAAAGCGAATGAAAGCAATAAAAATTTTACTCAGCATGTTTTTTAAAACCTTCTTCAAAGCGGAGCAAAGTTAGTTTTAATTTTTTCTCGATTTCCTCGAACGACAGTTTGGTTTTACCGGAGAAAACAATCATGATGGCACATTGAGTTTGCTCCTTCTTCAGCAACGCATAAACCGTTGATTTATTTTTCCGGTACACTTCTCTGAGTTGCCTTTTAATGCGGTTTCGATCCACCGCTTTTCGAAAATTTTTTGCCGGAACACTGAATACAACCTGAACAGGAAAATCGGATGGGAGAATGGTTTCCATCCAGATCAACCGAAAAGGAACGACAACAAAACTAGTCCCTTTCTCAAAAAGCTCCGCGATGATTTTGCGACTCGACAGCCGCTCGTCTTTCGTAAATGTAAATCGTGTTGCAGGGAGTGTCATTCTTGACATTGAAAAAACAAACTGTGGATTGTGGACTATCGACCGTTGACCTATTTATTATTCTTCCTGATGTATTGCTCCAGCGCCATCGTCATGGAAGGAGCTGCCGGAACCGGCGCCTGGATATCGAGACGAAGGCCAGCATCAAGAATGGCTTGCGCGGTAGTAGGACCAAAAGCAGCGATCCGAGTAGCACTTTGTTTAAACTTCGGAAAATTCTTGAACAGAGATTTTATTCCGGAAGGAGAGAAAAAAACAAGCACATCATAGTTCACATCTGCCAGATCAGATAAATCACTCGCTACCGTTTTGTAGATGACTGCTTTTGTAAATTCAATCTCGTTGACTTCAAGTGTCTCAAAAATTTCCTGCTTATGAATGTCGGTACATGGAACCAGGAATTTTTCTTTCCTGTGTTTTCTGATCACATCCATCAGGTCATTAATCGTTTGTTTGCCGTAAAAAATTTTTCGTTTCCTGTACACGACATATTTCTGGAGATAAAATGCCGTTGATTCCGATACACAAAAATATTTCATGGATTCTGGAACGTTGACACGCATCTCGCCGCAAATGCGAAAAAAATTGTCGGCAGCATTGCGGCTGGTAAATATGACGGCTGAATAATCAAGGATGTTGACACGATCTTTTCTGAAATCTTTGGCAGCAATCGGTTCAACGTGAATAAAAGGACGGAAGTCAATTTTTACGTTGCACTTTTTAGCGAGATCGTAATAAGGAGATTTATCCGTTTCAGGTTTTGGTTGCGTAACCAGGATGCTTTTCACTTTCAAACTCATACCGGAAACACTTGTCGTTTTTGTTAAAGCCACAGTCAGATATCCGTTATTTAGGGTTTAAAATTTTCAGAAGCACAAGCAAAGGCGCAAATTCAAGCGTGCAAAGATATAAAAATAAATAGTAGAGCGAGGAAACGGGCGATGTTATTCCGATAAAAAAACCGCGGACGATCCGGTACAGAAAGGCAACTGAAATCAATGCGACAGAACCGTAGATAACCCATGTTACATTAATCGTTACACTGAATGCAAGAACTGCTACAATCGGAATCAGCAGAATTCCCAACAGGTTGTTCACCAAAAAAATATTAAAAATGTACGCTGCCATTTCTCTGTCGAGGTTAAAGAGATAACCGCAGATTTTCAACATCAGGAATTTCATTGCGTACACAGCCGAGACCACCAACGCGAAAAACAGGTATCTGTTCAGACCAATACCGATGCCCGCCGGCGTCCAGTTAAAGTGAACACTCACAAAATAAAGAAACAGTGCCGCCACAAGATTAAATACCAGGTTGAGTAAGATGGATGCTCGTTGAACCAGGATATTTTCATCGCGTACAATCTGGTTCGTCAGGTTATTATTAAAGAAGGCAGTGACAATCTGAATAAAATATTTATTGTAGAAAGCCCGTAACCATGCAAATGCGACAATGATCAGAACCAACATTGGAAATACCCAGTCAGGCGTGGTGCGATTCAGCGACTGAGGTCCGTTGTGAATCATTTTTAGCTCGTGGTTCAGGAAAAAATTTACCGGCTTCACTTTTTCAACGGATGCTGCCGGCTTCACTTTTTTTAATGTCGTCGCTACGCTGAACAGCGGTTGATGCGGAACACTTTTAAAAGCTGTATCAATATGGGTGGAACCGGAAATTGTTTTCTTCACCGGCTTTGCGAATGAATCATGCCCGGCACTTATAACGGAAGTGTCGGCTGCATGTGGAAGTAATGTCTGTGAAGAATCCTGCATCAACGAAACGGAAATAGTAGCACGAAATTAAGCATAACTTAAATTTTCCGGATGGAGTATCCCGGAAGTTATGAAGATTTCGGAGTGGGTTGTTTCTGAATTTTACCCAGGCCGAACATACGGGAAATAATAAAACTGAATTTGATACCGCCTTTCATCCAGTCGTCGGTGGTGTTCGGAAGAAAATCATTTTCAAGAATTCCCGATGCATTTGTAAACAGAATAGAAAATACATGCCCGCCGGTTTCTATTTCAAAGCCAATCCCGATCGGAGCGAAATGCTCTTTCATTAAACCTTTCGTACGAAACGAATAAAAATAATCAGCGATCACCGATGCATGCTGTGTAAATTTCCACCGCGCTCCGGCACCGATGCTATACAAATCATTTTTATCTTCAACAGGAACGTAGTTGCGGTGTACGTAAGAAGGAACTACTTCGAGTGAGAATGAGGACGAAAATTTCCGGGCGATGATTACCTGCGCGCAATACGTAAGCCGGTGCTCAAAATTATCGACCAACGCTGCTGATTTCGTGGTCATGGTTACGTTGCTGAACACGGTAATGGCGAACGGAATTTTTTTATCCGTTCGTTGCTCCATCAACTTAAATTTTGCCAGCGCTTCCAGGTTTTCATTCCGCTTGCAACGGCTTACTCCAGCCGTAAGGCGGTCGGTAATCCCGTAATGAAAAGCGATGCGAATGTCGTTCGACTGATCAAAGCCAAATAATGTATGTACTCCTCCTCCGCTTTCTTCACCGATGTTTCCGAATAAATGGTTGACACGAAAATCGAGATTCTTTTTCTGTAACGTTTCATTCGTTTGCGCATTCACAATTTTATTTCCTTTGAAAGTAGCAATCACTTTTATGACGGTAGATGTGTCTTCACGCTGCAACTGTTTCAACAAATCGTCCTGGGCAAAAAGGTTCGCGCTCATAAGAATCATTGCGAACCATACAAGAATGACGTTCCATTTTTTTTTTGAAGAGACCACAATCAGCATAGAATTACTTTTTACCTGCTTGAAACGTTCCGGTTTATTTTTCAGTTATTTTTGTATCCCTGGTGAATCCATGTTCTCAGGGTAAATAAATCACACTTGCTGAGTGATCTCTTAAATGGCATGTGCATATTATCAGTTTCCGGCAACAACAATCGTTCTTCCAATCGTCCGGTTCGTATCCGGTCTGCCAGCACTTCATACCGGCTAAAATCGTAATTCGAATTTCCACCTGAATGACAGCTTCGGCCCGAACAATTTGCGATGATCAAAGGACGGATGTCAACTTCGTAACGAAATCCGGTTGAATCGCAGCCGGGCGGTTTTAATAGTATTGATGACTCCTTATCTTTCCTGCAACTGCAAAGGAAAAAAATCAGCCCTGAAAGAATCAGAAAAAAATAGTTCGACCTCATTGGAGTTTTGACGAGTGAAAAAAATATCCTGCCTCAGTTTTTTGACTTCAGAAATACCCGCTCAGCTGTTGGCGTAGGGCTTCCACCTTTGGGTTCGAGCGTCACTGCCCAGGCATCGGCATTCGTTACCGACTTCGAACGCTGAATTCCTCGTTCAATATCCGCAGAAAAAACACCTGCATCAACGGGCTGCCCTGCAACCTGCGCCCACAACTGGTAATCTTTGGTTGAATCAGGCATTGGAAGTGAAAGCGGATCAATGTATGTTTCTCGGGTGTAGTGATTCCAGTAAACCCGGGCAACGTATCGCTTGGAACTGTCGGTAGCCGACAAGGTGATAACGGTTGCATTCTCATCTCGCAGTATCATCAAGTCGTTAAACGTTTTCTCAAACGTGATTTTCTCGGTGTTGTATTTTGCGGCCAGCGCATTACTTTCATTTACAAGGGCCACAATCCTGTCTTCCGATTCACTCCATTTATTGTAGAAGAAATAGCTGGCAAACGTGCTGATGATAAGCGACGCAAGGCATGCAGCAATCAGGTATTTATACGTAAGAGAGTGAGAATTATTCTTCACCTGTTTTCAATTATTGACAAACCCCTTGAATGACTTGTACCCCATGTCAATCTTTTGACGACAGCATACTTTTGTTTGAATATGAATTGTCAAAACACAAAATCGCTGACAAAAGAAAAGAATTCTTCAATTCTGCGTAAAGGTATGAAATAATTTTTGTGTGATCTCGCGAACCTTCTCCCGGGTAGTGGCTACGTTTCGATTTTCGAAAAAGTCATCTCAATTCCAAACATTCGTTTTGTATCAAGCAGAGAATGTTGAATACACTTTCAAATGATATTCTCTTCGCACCCTGCGTCTCAAAGCATTCTGCACGAAATTTTTTACAAAACAATAAGAAAGTGTTTAAAGTTCATCTCAAATATTTGCTATTTCGCATGCTTCGACTTCGCTCAACATGACCCCGCGCCCGATATCACCCTGAGCGAAGTCGAAGGGGGCGCCGGCTTTAACATTTTCTCGCATAGAAATTTAAACAGTTTCTAATTTTGAGACTCTTTCCAATACAATTTAGCTTCAACTATTTTCAACATTTGTGTGAAACAGCTCTCTCAAATATAAAAGATCGCTAAGAAAAAAATGAGGATCAAATGGAGCCGCTACCAAACTTTCAAACGGAGACGCCGCCTCCTCCTTCATTATATGATTTATCTTCCTCATTTTTTATAATTTCACACCGTCAATTATAGCCGGACATTATGGGGAAGACGATTTTGAAGTTCAACGATGACGACCAGTTCGATTTTATCCTTGTCGGAATTGCTTGCCAACACAGGGATTACCGGCTTTGTCATGAACTGAATGCGGAACTTGAAATTGAACTTGCAAGGGAAAACGATTATGAAATCTTCAACGGCAAGCGGATGGAGAAAGTGAGTTTTTCATTTTACCGTTTCCAGACTGATGAAGAGGATCATTATTACCTTTTTTCCAACAAAGGCAAAAACGGAACACTGATACCTGAGCAAAAGCAAATCGATTTTTTTCTGATGATCAGAGAAAATATAAAAAGAATTTCTGAGCCCGACTTAATCAACCGGCTCAAAGAATTAAAAGTTGTACTCGGCGTGTTCAAAATTGACATGAAGAATCTAAAGTCACGTGATAATCTTGTTTTCTAACCATGACTCCGTTTAATAAAACAAAAATTGTTGCCACCATTGGCCCTGCTTCTTCAACCAAAGAAGTACTTCAACAGCTCATAGCGGCAGGAGTGGATGTATGTCGACTCAATCTTTCTCACGGTGAATACTCCGAACATGAAAAAATACTCGGACACATTCGTTCCATCAACCATGAACTTCATTGCCACACGGCGATTCTTGTCGATCTCCAGGGACCCAAACTCCGCGTGGGCGAAGTGTCCGATAATGCTGTGCTTTTAGAAGAAGGCAAAGAAATTGAACTCACCACGCACGAGTGTATCGGTAATGCGAGCCGTCTTTACATCAACTACGACCAATTTCCCAAAGACGTTGCCATCGGTGATCATGTGCTGATCGATGACGGAAAAATTCAGCTCACTGTTTTGTCGACCAATAAAAAGGATTCTGTAAAAGCGGTAGTCAACAGCGGAGGAATACTTTCGTCACGGAAAGGAGTGAATCTTCCGAAGACCAAAATTTCATTGCCGAGTCTCACACCAAAAGACCTTGAAGATCTCAACTTCGCGCTTGAACAGAATGTTGACTGGATCGGTCTTTCGTTTGTACGCAGCGCGAAAGACATCATTGATCTGAAAAAAATCATCGCATCGAAAAATAAAAAAACGCGTGTGATTGCCAAGATCGAAAAACCGGAAGCGCTTACTGAAATTGATCACATCATCAGGGAAACAGATGCGCTGATGGTTGCACGGGGAGATCTCGGAGTTGAATTACCGATGGAAGAAGTTCCGTTGATTCAAAAAATGCTGGTGAACAAATGTATTCGGGCAGCAAAACCTGTGATCATTGCAACGCAGATGATGGAAAGCATGATCAATAATTATTCTCCGACACGCGCCGAGGTAAACGATGTTGCCAATTCCGTTCTTGACGGTGCTGATGCCGTGATGTTAAGCGGTGAAACATCCATCGGGAATCATCCTGTAAAAGTGGTGGAGTATATGCAAAATATTATTACAACGGTTGAACAAAAAGGATTTCGTTTCAACCGTGATCACAAACCGGACATTACAAGTGAAACCTACATTTCTGATTCCGTTTGTTACAATGCATGCGTGATGGCTTCGCAGGTGAATGCAAAAGCAATTGTCGGGATGACGCGTTCGGGTTACACGGCATTTAAAGTTTCATCGCAGCGGCCGCAAGCAGACATCCTGATCTTTACAGATGTTCCTGAAATGCTGAATGTGCTGAGTCTTGTGTGGGGAGTCAGAAGTTTCTACTATGATAAATCCATCAGCACCGATGAAACGATTACCGAACTTCAGCTGATTCTGAAAGAGAAAGGAAAAGTAAAGAGCGGAGACATTATCATCAATCTGGCAAGCATTCCATTGGCAGACCAAAGCACAACGAATATGATTAAGCTGGGAACGGTGAAGTGAAAATGAGAAGTAAGAATATAGCATCAAGATTCAAGAACCAACAACTAAGAACTAACAGCCATTAACAAATATGCCAATCAACGTAAGTTTACTGAAAGAAATCTGCGAGATCGCCGGCACATCCGGCTTTGAGCAACGCATCCGCGAGGTAGTGATCCGTGAAATAAAGCCATTGGTAGATTCCTTCTCTGTTGATTACATGGGAAATGTGGTGGCCATAAAAAAAGGGAAAGAACCGAAGAAAGTAATGGTCGCTGCACACATGGATGAAATCGGATTTATGGTCACACACATTGATGACCAGGGTTTCCTTCGCTTTCATACACTCGGAGGTTTCGATCCGAAAACATTAACGGCTCAACGTGTAATTGTGCATGGCAAAAAAGATCTGATCGGTGTGATGGGTTCCAAACCGATTCACATCATGACACCGGAAGAAAAAACAAAAGCCGCACAGCTCCAGGATTTTTACATTGACCTTGGCATGCCTAAAGAAGAAGTTGAAAAATATGTAAGTGTCGGTAACCCGATTACTCGCCAGCGAGAGTTAATTGAAATGGGAAACTGTGTGAATTGTAAATCGATTGATAACAGAGTCTCTGTTTTTATTCTCATCGAAACGTTACGGCGCCTGAAGAATACTCCTTACGATGTTTACGGAGTATTTACCGTTCAGGAAGAAGTTGGTATTCGCGGGGCATCAGTGGCGGCACATCACATCGGACCCGATTTTGGTTTCGGTCTTGACACCACCATTGCATACGATGTTCCTGGCGCACAGCCACATGAGAAAGTAACCAAACTTGGCGAAGGAGCTGCTATTAAAATCATGGATTCATCTACCATCTGTGATTACAGGATGGTTGAGTTCATGAAAAAAACTGCCGATCAACATAAAATAAAATGGCAGCCGGAAATTTTGCAAGCCGGCGGTACCGATACAGCCGGAATTCAGCGCATGAGTAAAACAGGTTCCATTGCCGGAGCGATATCAATTCCAACGCGTCATATTCACCAGGTTATTGAGATGGCTGATAAGAATGATATCAGGGCTTGCATCGATTTGCTGAGCTGTTGTCTGGAGGAGATTGATCAGCACGACTGGAAATTTGTTTAAACATGTGATTGTTTGCAGGATTCATCTTGGTTCTTAGTTCTTGGTTTTTAGTTCTTGGTTCTTAGTTTGGAGAAAAGGCCTGCGGGTAGAGTCTATGCACTAAAAACACCCTTCTTAACTTAATAAGTATCCGCTTTTAATAAAGGTTTATCTCGGTTCTTGATTCTTAATTCTCGTCTCTTTTTTTGTCCCCCATGTAATCCCTTTCTTTCATCCGTGATCTTCTATCGTTGACCAATTTCTTGTTGACTATATTGCCGGAAGGGAGTATTTTAGAATCCTCAACATGAAAATTTACAGCGTATGACTTCCATTGAGATCCAGGATTTTCTTCACATCTACAGTATGTTTTCGTTCAAAGACGGGAGTAAAATCCCCGGTATTGTCGTAAACAAATACAATGTTTCCACTGCACAGGTAGAATACTTTTTTATCGCTCATCACAACATGCAGTCTTACAAATCAGCATTTGAAAAATACGACACTGAAACGTGTGGCCGGCTGAGCAAAAAAATTCATACAGATGATCTACAGAACATCGGACCGGTATCATTGGCCGATTATAAAATCATTATGCAACTGATGGACGAACGACAGCAACTGATCAACATGTACAGATAAAAAAACACGAAAACGAAATTCCTAAACCCTGCTCCTATAGCGGGGTTTTCGTCATTTAAAGGAACTTGGATCATTAGTGCTGAATCATAGGATAAATACAAGAAATAATCCCAAATTAATGTTTAAATAATATGTAATTAAAAAAATTTGGAGTACTTTGTACGGCTATTTGATAATTCATTCTTGCCTGAAACCGGTTGGTGTTAAACAATGAATAAAATAAGAGGACTTTTTTATTTGACGTTGGTTTTTTTGATGACGTTATCAATGTCATCACGCGCTCAGGTTGTAGGTGATTTCGGAGCCATCTCAAGCGGAAACTGGAGCACCCCTGGCATCTGGCGATTGTGGAATGGAACTTCTTTTTCAACCGCCACTGGCGCCTATCCAAACAACACAAACTGGAGCGTGTTCATTGATACAAATCGTGTTGTCGTGTTAGACGTTCCTGCCCAGCTCAACGACCTTTGGGTAAGTAACGGAGCTAAATTATACTCCAACGATTCAACTTTAAACGGCAATGTTTACATCACCCTATTCGGAAATATTTATTGCAATGCCACCATCGGAAATGGGGTACTGACGGATAATATTTCATTCAACATTGAAGGAACAGCCGATACCATATCAGGAATCATCGGCACTTTTGATGCTTCACGGATCAGAAAAAACAATGTCAATAATTTAATTTCCAGTCTCAATATCCGCCGCAATGTCAACCTGCGGTTTGGTTCAAGTTCCTCCACGCAGATTTATAACAATGCCGGAAGTGCCGGTCCTACAAGCACTACCAATTTTAATGTAACCGTTGCGAGTGGTTCCACCCTGAGCCTGATTGGAAATTCAGCCGTTGGCGGGAATGCGTCCATTGATGGGGTTGACGGGACAGGAGCGTTTAACCAGGGTGGTGTATTTACCATTGACGGCTCCATGAATATTTCCGGGCGACTTTATCTCACAACAAACAATACGACTGCAGCCCAATCATGTAAATGGATTGTAAATGGATTATTAAAAGCCGATCGTATAATTGCTTCACCAAGTGGCATTGCAAAAGATTCACTGATCGTTAACCCCGGAGGTACGCTGGAAATTTCAGGTGATTCTGCGTGGGTGAGTCTTAGTCCTACCAATAACTTTTATAATTTCAATACTGGCAGCACGGTGAATTATTCCTCATCATCTCCTACAGGTAATCAAACGGTAAGAATACAAGGTGAATTCGCTGCCGCTGCAACCGCTTCTCAGCAATATTCGAACTTGATTCTTTCAGGTTCAGGAAACAAAACCACTTCCATTGCCGGAGCTATTGTTATTAAAAATAATTTGACAATTTCGGGTTCTTGTATTTTAAAATCCTTTGCAACCGGAGCTATCATTACCGTTGGAGGCGATTGGAGTAATTACAATGAGACTGGTTACAATGAACAAACAAACCTTGTTTTCTTTAGTGGAACAACTGCAACTGCGCAGAACATTACCTGTCCGGGTGGTGAAGTTTTTTATACACTCCGTTATGCGAATACTGCAACAGGCACGTTAATATTTAACTCGCCTGTGGATGTGATTAGCTTACTTCAGTTTGCAAATAATGGTCCTATCGATCTAAACTCAAATACACTTACCATTCGAAATTCTACAACTGCCGGAATAAATAATACAGCTAATCCATCCAGGTATATTGTATCGGAAAAAACAAATAATAGTTCAAAGGTTAAATGGAAGATTGGAACAAGCATGGGTACATACACGATTCCATTCGGCACGTTACCATTATTGGCAGCCAATTACATTCCTGTAAAAGTAGCTAAGACAAACGCGTCCGACATTGGTGATGTAACAATTGCAACTTATGGTACAGCAAGGGGAAATCTTCCATGGCCTGTAACGCCGATTGCTATCTCAAGTTTGAATTCCTCTTTCACACAGACAGATGACTCAGATGCAGTTATCGACCGCTTCTGGTATTTTAATGCTATAAACCCGGTTGCCACAGACCTTACGTTAACATACAGGGCATCAGAATTAGCCGTGGCACCGTATAACGTCACAACAGAAATACGCGGACAATGGTATGATGGTGTGGCCGGTAATTGGCAACTACCAGTACCTCTCGGACAAACAATCGGAGCAAATTTTATTACCATTCCTGCTACTACATCGTATGGAGTTTGGGCACTTGTGAACATTAACTCTCCTCTGCCCATCAAGCTTTTGGAATTCAATGCAGAGTCAAAAGATGAAGTTGTTCAGGTGAGGTGGTCGACAGCTTCAGAAATCAATAACGATTATTTCACCGTTGAAAAAAGCACAGACGGAGAATATTTTATTGAAACAGGAAAGGTAAGAGGCGCAGGGAACAGTAGCATCACGTTGAATTATTCTCTCATTGACGAACATCCGTTAGAAGGCATTTCTTATTACCGGTTAAAACAAACTGATTTTGATGGCCATTTTACATTTAGCAGAATCGTCTCCGTTATCAGGTTAAGAAATCAACAATTCTCAGTGTTTCCGAACCCTTCAAGGGATATTATGTATCTTGCCAGTGCTGCAAAAGGGCGCTACCAGCTGTTGATAAGGAACATGGAAGGGAAATTAATTCATGAGTTAGAAGTGAATATCAACCCTGCAGAAATTGCACGGATCAACATCAGCCAATTGTCGCAAGGAATTTATTCGCTTGAAATAAAAAATGATTATTCAACTCAAACACTTCGAGTGATTAAGAATTAATTTAATCATCAGCGAAACCAACATGTAAAAAATAAACAACTCAAAATAACGTATCATGAAACAACAGACTACCTACCAAAATTTGGTAAAACTTTTTATTGTTTTACTTGTATTTACATTTCACAACAGCTACGGACAGTTAACACTTACCACATCTCCGTACACGCAGAACTTTAACACAATAAACACTGCTTTACCAACCGGCTGGACGGTTAGAACGGGGGCCGGGAATACAGTACTCGGAGCTTCAGCATCTTTAAACATCGCTCAAATACAATGGAGTACTGCTACCGGACAATTTGCAAATTATGCTTCGGCAAATTCTCCTTCTGCCTCCGCAGACCTTCAAGTAACTCAGAATACGAGAACTGACAGAGCCCTTGGTCTAAGACAAACAAGTACCGTTGGTGATAACGGCGCCGCTTTCGTTTTACAAATAACTAACACAACCAACTTAGTCAACTTCAGTTTGAGTTTTAAATTGATGGAATTAGATCCGACAGCTACTGCAGGAAGAACCGCAACATGGAACGTAGATTATGGTTTTGGCGCAACGCCGACTGCGTTTACAAATGCAACAACAGTACCTGCTACAATCACGACATTTCTTGGCAGCGATTGGGGAACGACCAATGTAACCGTTAATTTTGGAACTGTACTGAATAATAACGCAGGCCCTGTGTGGATCAGGATTGTAACAAAATCCGCAACAACAGGCAGCGGATCAAGACCTGTTACGGCGATTGATGATTATAATTTATCATGGTCACAAGTACCAGCCGTCCAGGATCACGACATTACCTTCTCTGCCATCTCAACCGATTCAATGCATGTTGCATGGACGAATGGAGACGGGACTTCACGCATCGTAAAAATCAACACAGCAAATTCTTTCACCAATCCGGCTAATGGAACAAATCCTTCCGCAAACAATGTATATTCCGGATCCGGAGAACAGGTGGTTTATAATTCTACAGGAAATTCTTTTAACATAAAAGGATTGAGTCCGCTTACCACATATTTTTTCAGAGTATATAATTACAATGGTGCAGGAGTGACAACGGTGTATGATACAGCAAGTGCCGTGTTAAACCCGAATTCTCAGGCAACCAATTCCGCGACAGTGCCAACCATTTCACTTTCATCTCCTGCACTTACAGCATTCGTAACAACAGCGGGAACGCCAAGTGCATCACAAACATATACAGTTACTGGATCAAATCTAACCGATTCCATTTATATTTTTCCGCCTGCGCTTTTCGAAATATCATTGAATGGAACAACATGGATAAATAGCTCTTCACACATCGGGCTAGCTCAAAGTGGAGGAAATGTAATTACCACTCCTGTACAGGTGCGATACAATCCGTTGGTAACGGGAACTACAACCGGAAATATTTCCGATACAAGTACCAATGCAACACCTAAATTAAAATCTGTTTATGGGGTAGCGAAGGCAGTTGAACCAACGGTTCAGTCAGCAATCACATTCGGAGTTATTACTCCTACATCCATTGCGGTAAATTTTAGTGGAGGTAACGGTACCCGAAGAATCCTGGTAGCACGACAAACTAGTGCGGTTACATTTGTACCAACAGATACTATTCCGCCTGCCGGAATAAATTCTATTTTTACATCAGCGACAGATCAGGGATCCGGAAATAAAATTGTGTATGACGGAACAGGAAATACAGATACCGTTACCGGTTTGACGGCTTCCACGGTTTACCAGTTTGCAGTTTATGAATATAACGGCACAGGAGTAACGATTAACTATCTAACAATATCTCCAGGAACCGGCAGCCAATCTACTGCGGTTCTTGAACCAACCACTTCGGCGTCTTCTGTTACTTTCGGTTGCAACGGTGCTGATACGATCAGCATGACATTCACCGGCGGTAACGGTCAAAGACGAATTGTCGTGATGAGTGGCGGAAGTGCGGTATCATTTACACCTGCTGATTTTATCGCTCCAACCGGAGTCAACAGCAATTTCAGTTTGGCGGCAGACCAGGGATCTGGAAATAAAATTGTTTTTGACGGCACCACAACATCTGCTGTGGTAACGGGTTTGACTCCTGGTACGATTTATTTTGTAAAAGTATTTGAATACAATGGAACAGGATCAAGCGTGAATTATCTCACATCATCATTTGGATCGGGAAGTAAAACAAACCCGGGACCAGTTTCTTATTCAACAACAGGAAGCACCTATTCACAGGACTTTAACACTCTACCGGCTGCAACCGGAGCTGTTCCATTTGTCGGAGCCGGTCCATTCTATCTTTCTGGAAGTCCGATTTGTTCTTTCGCTTTAAACGGATGGCAGATTGCTAAAACTTCAGGAACCGGTGCCAACCTTATCTTCAATGGTGACAATCTTGGTAATTCCACGACTGGTTCATTATACAGCTATGGAAGTTCAAGCGGTTCAACTGACAGAGCTTTAGGATCTCTTGCTGCAGCTTCTGTAATCGGTGGATTAGGTGTTGTTTTAAAAAACAACACACCCGATATTTTATCACGTGTAACCGTTACATACACCGGTGAAGAGTGGAAAAGAGGAACCGGTGCAGCTAACTCGCTTTATTTTTCTTACCTCGTTAACGGTACCAATCTCACAACAGGGGGAACATTTACTGCTCTTCCCGCATTGAATTTCCAGGCTCCGACAGACACCGGTTCCAATGTTGCTCTTAATGGCAATGCTGCAAATAACCGAACAGCCATTTCACTCACCTTCGATCTGAATGCAAACTGGTTGCCGGGGCAAAACCTGGTTCTTCGCTGGGATGATACCAATGATAACCTGAGTGACGATGGTCTCGCTATTGATGACTTTTCTTTTGTTGCCGTTCCACCTGCAAAACCAACAGCACAAGACAGCACCATTACATTCTCAGGTGTCAGTACCGTAATGATAACAACAAACTGGCTGAATGGAAACGGAGCAAGTCGGATTGTGAAAATCAACAAGACAAATTCGTTCAGTAATCCTGTTGATGGAAATGTTTACGCTGCAACTTCTCTTTACGTTGGTTCGGGAGAACAAGTCGTTTATAACGGATCCGGAACCTCTGTAACTGTTACAGGTCTTTCTGCCGACAGCACTTATTTTTTCAGGGTGTTTGGATACAACGGAACCGGTGGTGCTACCAAATACAATACGGTTACGGCATTCAACAATCCAAAGAGCAAGGCAACAAATCCTCCTTCTGCTGCAACACAACTTGCAATCATTTCTGTGAATGATAGCGTTGCTCCTTCTTTCCCGACGAACATTGTTGCCGGGAAACCATTTCATGTTGTTGTTCGGTCGCAGGACGGCAGCGGGAATCCACAGAATGTCGGAACCAACACAACTGTTGATCTTTCAGTATTCAGCGGACTATATAATTTAGTCGGTATTCCCTCCGGTGTCATTCAAACAGGAGCAGACACTGTAACTATATATGGTGTCATCTATGATACACCTGATTTAGGAGTTCAGTTAAACGCGAGTGCTTCATCAGGCGATGTGCTAACAGCTGGTCAAAGTGTTTCTTTTGATGTAAGTGATTCTGCAAGCCTGTTAGTGTTTGCTGGTGTCCCTGCTTCCGCCATAGTAGATTCATTGTTAAATACCTTTACGGTAAGAGCCCTTCGTGTTGATTCCACACTCGATTTTAATTATTCCGGCACGATTACGCTCACAAAAATTTCAGGCCCGGGAAATCTTTTAGGCACAACCATAAAATCAGCGATAGGCGGTATTGCCACTTTCAACAACATCAATTTTGATATGGTAGGAACCTACGTGATTCGTGCAGATGCTCCAGGATTGAATGGTATCATCAGCCATACGATTATTATCACCAACATTCCGATAATGACGGAACTTGTTGTACCGAAATATATCGGAAGTAAAACGGGCACCACCACGAACGTTGCAAGAACTCCAATTGCAATTTGTGTGCGGTTAGACAACCTTGCACCCAATACACTTTATGATATCAAAGCAGCTATTGAACTTACCTCTGCAGCTGTCACTTCTTATGGAGCTGGTAACATCGGAACCCCTACAAATTCCTTCAATGGTTCAACACAAACTTTGCCGGGAGCTTTCACCACCAACGCTTCAGGAAGCAGCGGACCTTATTGGATTATTATACAACCAACCGGGGGAGCTGCATTGCAGTTTGACGCAGGACAACTTCACCATCTTCGACTTGGTTTTGTTGCAAGCGGAGGCACCATGCCATCAAGTCCGAACTTCATCGGAACAAAAACGATTCAGGCGCTGGATATTTCTTCAATCGCACGAACCGTTACAACCGCTGACGACGGTGCATTCCTGAAAGGTTCTTCTGCACCATGTGTAGCCGGCAAATATATTTTAGTGTACGACTCTATCGCACCGGCAGGAGACCCTCTCTTCTCCTATCAGTCGAGACCGGCCATTGATACAAATGCTACTCAAACGGACCTGCCTACTGCGATTAATGATGTGTATCGCCAGGCAGGAACTTCGGCTTCCGGAGATTATCCTGCAGTGATTCCAATCGGCGCTAACAATCCGAATGGTGTAAGAAGAATTGAAGCAAGAAATGCCGACAATTCCGTTTTCAATTTCGCTACAGATGCCGATGGAGTTTGGCCAAGCGGAGCAAACACAACAACCATCACCAGGAGAAGTGTTGCTACTTTAACATTGAGTGATGCTGGAATGAATTCGGTATCCATCTCATCCATTACCTCAACACCAGTTACATGCTCTAATGATGGAACTGCAACTGTAACAGCAACCGGAAGCGGCTCTTTATCTTATCTATGGAGTAATGGAGCAACAACTGCTTCCATTTCAAGTCTTGCTTCAGGAAGTTATACGGTCACTGTAAATGATAGCAAGGGTTGTTCTGCAAATACCTCTGTTACTGTTAGTCAACCAGCCTCTTCTACGATCACAGCAAGTGGTTCTACTACTTTCTGTAACGGAGACTCTGTGAAATTATCAGTTCCTGCAGGAGCTGATCATTATGCATGGTCAACAAATCCTTCTTCTGATACCTTATCATCCGTTGTTGTAAAAACAAGCGGAAGCTATACCGTAGTTGTTACAACTGCCAGTTGTCCTCATACATCATTGCCGATCACAGTAACCGTAAATAATTTCGCAATCAACGGAACAATCTTCTTTGAAAACATGGGAGATATTGCCGTTGGTTCAACCACGAAGGTGAACAATTATACAGGATGGCATAATGGAGTTCCCGCTATCTTTTCAAGTACACCGAATGTAGATACTGCTCAAACAGATGTAAGAACCTCCACACCTTCTAACTATGCCAATGCAAGTGGAGGCAACAATATTTTCTTTGGAACAGCGAATTCAATTACGGATCGCAACTTTAATATTTCCGGAATAAATACAACCGGTTATGCAGGTGTTTCATTATCGTTCGGATTAATCAGATCTGCAATCGGTTTATCAAATGATTCAATGAAGGTGGAAGTCAGTACCGATGGTATCGGGTATTCAACCATTGGTAACTATGCGACTGCAAGCACTGCTAACTGGTCTCAGTTTACTGTGTCATCCGGAATTCCGGTCACCGCCAATCTCAGAATCCGGTTCTCAAAAAACAACGGATCCCAGTTCCGCATCGATGATGTTTTGGTGACAGGTCTTACAAACAGTGTGAGTATTCTTCCAACCGGCCCGACGACTATATGTGGTGCAGGAAGTGTAAGTTTAGTATCCAGTGTACTCACTGGAAACCTTTGGTCTCCTACCAATCAAACTACTCAAACAATTACAGCTACATCCGCCGTTCCTTCCACTACAATTTATACTGTAACAATAACAGACGCGAATGGTTGTAAAGCAACATCAGCACCGGTAAAAGTCAGGTTCGTTCCTGTTGTAACGGTTACGATTCCATCTACAACTCCTGCAAGTTGTTCCGGTGGAAGTGCTACAGCACTTGCTGCAAATGGAACCGTACCATTTACTTATTCCTGGAATTCTTCTCCGGTGCAAACAACTGCAACTGCAACCGGTCTTGCAACAGGATCATATACAGTGACAGTAACTGACAGTAACAGTTGTACTGCAAGTGCCTCAACCACCATCGGGCTTCCCGCTATTGCTACGATTACAGCAGGCGGACCAACAACATTCTGTAACGGTGATTCGGTAACACTTTCTGCCGGCGCAGGTGCAAGTCATTATTCGTGGTCATCAAATCCTTCTGTGGATACTTTGCGATCAATCGTTGTGAAGACAAGCGGCACATATACCGTAACTGCTAATAATGGGTTAGGTTGTATTCAAACTTCTTTCCCCGTAACCGTTACAGTGAATAATTTCGCGATGAACGGGACGATCTTCTCTGAAAGCGTAGGAATAGGTACTGCCTCTTCAATCAGCGCTTATACAGGATGGCAAAACTCAGTTGCACCGATTGTATTCTCAAGTACTTCAACATCGCAAAGTGATGTAAGAACGACTACGAACTCATCAGGGTATACAGGAGCATCCGGAAATTCAAATGTATTCATGGGATTCTCTACCGGAAGTCCGGACAGGAATTTTATCATTTCCGGAATTAATACACTCGGATATTCCGGAATGAGATTGACATTCGGATTAAAAAGAGATGCGGGTACTGATTCTGTAAAAGTTGAAGTGAGTGCCGATGGAAGCACCTATACCCAGTTAGCTATTACACACCCTTCAAACAACACCACATGGATTCTTGATACTGCTGTAGGTTCTATTCCTGCAACTGCAAATCTCAGAATCCGGTTTTCGAAAAATTCAACCACTGGTCAGTTCAGAATTGATGATGTTAAACTTACAGGAATAACCTCCACTGTAAATATTGTTGCATCTGGACCAACAATCATTTGTGGAACCGGCGGAGTTCGTCTTACTTCAAATATTTTAAACGGCAATACATGGTCTCCAACAAATGAAACAACAAAATCTATTCTTGCTATAACGAGCGGAACGTATACAGTAACATCGGGAGGAAGCACCGGTTGTCCTGCTACATCTGCTCCTGTTGTTGTACAAATTAATCCGAACCCGACTGTTTCCATTACTTCAATTACCAATGCAAGTTGTTTTGGTACAAGCGATGGAAGCGCAACAGCATTGGCGGCCGGAGGAACAGGTTCATTAAATTATTCATGGAATACCTCTCCCGTTCAGCCAACAGCAACCGCAAGCAATCTTACTGCAGGAACCTATACTGTAACCGTAACCGATGCGAATAGTTGTATTGCAAAGGATTCTTCAACTACTATTACTCAACCATCGGCGATTACTGTAACGGCAGTAACATCAGATACGGTTATTTGCCAGGGTGCAACGGTGAGCCTGAGTTCAACAGGAACAACATCCACGAATTTAACTTTCACGAATTCAACACCAGTTGCAATTCCTGACAGTTCTGTTGCGAATGGTATTGTACCAGTCACATCATCAATTGTTGTTTCGGGAGTTAACTCAACAAGTTTAACAAGTGGACAAATCGCCAGTGTGAAAATCAACAGTCTTACTCATACGTATGATGGTGATTTAATTATTCGTCTCATTGCTCCAGACGGGCGATACCTGACACTTTCGAATCGAAGAGGTTTTGGTGCCAACTTCACCAACACTGTATTCAGTTCTTCAGCAACTGTTGCACTTACATCATCTCCGTTTACGGGAACATTCAAGCCCGATACTTCTGCGACGGCTTCAGCAGCCTTCGCTTCTTTCAACGGGGTAAACCCGAACGGAACATGGAAGTTATATGTTTCCGATAACGCGCGGGTAGACAGTGGTTTCATCAACAGCTGGAGTATCACTTTCAACAATCCGATTGCGTTTGCATGGACATCATCACCGACCGGCTTTACGAGTTCAGCGAAAAGTCCCGGATCTGTAACACCTTCATCTGTCGGATTAGGAAACGTTATATATACTGTTGTCGCTACTAACCTAACAACAGGATGCAACAGTCCTTCTTCAAGTGTAACTGTAAAAGTTATTCCGGGGCCATCTGCTCTTGCAAGTAGTACTGATGTCAGTTGTCACAATGATAGTAACGGAACTGTTTCTGTTATTGCCAGTGGAGGTACAACACCTTATACGTATTCATGGAATACATCTCCTGTTCAATTAACACCAACTGTAACCGGACTTAAAGCAGGTCATTATACTGTTACAATTACCGATTCCAATGGTTGCAAAACCAAAGCAGATACAGCTGTGGCTAATCCGGCAGTCATCACTGTTTCCGCTTCCGCAGGTTCAATTACCTGCTTTGGCGGAACGACTAATGTCGTGGTGAGTGCTGTGGGTGGTTCAGGTATATATTCATCCGGAACCGGAACTTTTAGTAATGTTACTGCCGGTACACATACATATACCGTAACCGATAATAAAGGATGTATCGGTTCAGTAACCATTTCAATCGGCCAGCCTTCCCGAATTATTGTAACAGCAACACAGGGTGTTATTACATGTAACGGAGGAACCACGAGTGTGGTCGTAACGGCAACCGGCGGATCAGGTCCTTATACGAGCGGCACAGGAACATTTACCGGAGTTACCGCTGGCATACATACGTACACTGTATTTGACAGTACAGGTTGTTCAGGTTCTGTTACAGATACCATCACCGAACCTGCTCCTATCGTAATTAATGCCTTCTTCCCGCATGGTTGTAACGGAGATATTATCAGTATTACCGGTTCTAACTTCACAGGCGCTACCAATGTACTCTTTAACGGAATGAGTGCTGCAGGTTTCACAATTGCAAACGATGGCGAAATTGATGCAGCCGTTCCGGCAGGCGCCACCTCAGGATTCATCACGGTTGTAAAGGGAACATGCTCAGTAACAAGTACAACTTCATTCACCGTTAATTGCGTTACAAATACTACCGTTACGGTTAAGGCATTCATTCAAAATTACACAGATACTACAAATATGGTGATGTATCCGGTGATGATGAATGAGCGGGTGGTGGGTGCAACCAGTAATCAGACTGATACTGTTACAATCGAATTGCATGGTCATGATTTTCCTAATGGACTGATTGAAAGTTTCACGGGTGTGATGGATACTGCAGGTACTATTGCCTGTACATTCTCAAGTGCGGTGATCGACAGCTCTTACTACATTGTATTCAAACATCGCAACTCAATTGAAACGTGGAGTGCTCTCCCGGCATTGCTTACCGCCGCACCGAGCGTATATGACTTCTCAACAAGTGCTGCAACTGCTTTCGGAGGTAATCTTAAGCTTGTGTCTTCGCTAAATGCATGGTTAGTATATAACGGAGATGTTAATCAGGATGGCTTGTGCGATGGAACCGACTTCAATGTGATAGAGCCGGACGTACTTGCTATTGCCCAGGGTTATTACGCAACGGATGTAAACGGAGACGGACTCGTGGACGGATCAGACTTTAATAGTGTTGAACCGAATGTATTATTAATTGTACACGTAATACGTCCTTAAGAAAAACAACTGACACAAGTGCTGCTTACTAAAATAAACAGCGAATAAAAAAACGTCCCGCAGAACAGCGGGACGTTTTTTTTTCCTGGAGCGGAAAAATTATTTTTTCATCCGTTCCTTCCACAACTCATTAAAAGATTGAGGTGCTACTTTCGGAAGGTCTCTTCTGTTACCCCAACTTTTTTTAAAAAAATTCTGTATGACAAAATTCTTGGTTTTTGATCCGCCTTTATTCATGAGGCTTCTTTTCAACATGGCCTTTTTCCAGAATGTATAGATCCATTTTTCTGATTTCGATGCAAGGCCTTCTTCAACCGAATCATGACGGTTGTGAAGCAAAAGTTTATGCAATTCGATTTTCACCGGGCAGACTTCCGTACACTTTCCACAAAGCGATGAAGCAAAGCTGAGATGTTTAAACTCTTTCATACCACTATAATGTGGAGTAATCACAGAACCGATCGGGCCACTATAAGGAGTACCGTAAGCATGACCGCCAACACCCTGGTAAATCGGACAGCCGTTTAAGCAGGCACCGCAACGGATACAAGACAATGCCTGACGCTGATTTTGCTGCGCCAGTAAATTTGTTCTTCCGTTGTCGAGCAGGATGACATACATTTCTTCCGGGCCATCGCTTTCTTCCGGTTGGCGCGGACCTGTCATGATGGAATTATAAACCGTCATTTTCTGTCCCGTGCCATGCGTTGCAAGCAACGTCCAGAATAAATCAAGATCAGTGAGTGATGGAATAATTTTCTCAATGCCGCCAATCGCAATATGAACTTTCGGGAACGCAACACTTAGCAAAGCATTCCCTTCATTTTCGGTGACGGCAACAGCACCGATATCAGCGATTAAAAAATTGATGCCGGTTATACCCACTTCTGCCTCCTGGTATTTTGCGCGCAGTTTTTCTCTCACATAAGCGGTGATTTCCTGAGGCGTGCTGTTAATCGGAAGCGAGAATATTTTATTAAAAGTTTTCGCCACATCTTCTTTCGAAAGATGCATGGCAGGAGTTACAATGTGATAAGGAGGTTCGTTACGAAGCTGAACAATGTATTCACCTAAATCCGTTTCCACCGATTCAATACCTGCTTTCTCCAATGCATGATTGAGATGAATTTCTTCTGTCGTCATCGACTTCGACTTCACAACAGTTTTTGCATTCGCCCGCCTCATGATTAAATTAATTTCAGAAATTGCTTCTTCCGCGTTTTGCGCCCAGATTACTTTTCCACCACGCTTTGAAAAATTGAATTCAAACTCGGTAAGGTATTTCTCCAGGTTCTCAATCGCCTTCCATTTTAAATTTGCCGCACGCTGCTTCGCAAGTTCAAGGTCTTCAAACTGGTGTTTGCCGTCTACTACCTTTTTATCGTACTGAGAAATATTAAAAACAAGCTTCCGCCTGTGTTCTTTATCGAACACCTTGTTTTCGGCCTTGACTAAAAATTCGTGCGACTGTTGCGACATATTACCGGCGAAGATAATTACGAATGCAACGAGAATTAAAAAATATTCTGATTAGTTTTCAAGAATCAAAAGTGAGTTATTAAGAACTCGTCCCGGACAATATGGAGATTGAAGTGGTCCAAAATTTTAAATCTCCGCATCCTCCTGGCTCCTCAGCAAATCATCAATCGTTTCGCCTTTCAAGAGTACTACCTAAGACGGCTTGCGTGTATAACCTGGTAAACGGTAACTCTGTTCCCGAAAATCTTGCATACGAAAATAGAATTCTTTTTAAAGACAGCATACCTGAACTCTCTTTTTGCCAATACCTCTCTTCTGCATACAGGTTCTTTTAAAGGAAGTATAGCAAGTGAAGCTGCAAATGAATAGAGTTGATTTACAAATTTTTCCGCCGTTCCCGGATAGCCCTGTTCCTCAATAAAAAACACTTATAGCTGTCAATTGTCTTTCGGCGGACGTTTTAAAAAAAACCTTTATTTCTTTTTTCGCCATGAAGCAATCTTAGACAATGTTCTATTCTTTGAATCATTCAATGAAATGCTTCTACCCCTCGATGCATTGGAAAGTGTATGCAAGAGTTCTTCATCCGTAGGTGCCTGACCGGGCAAAACCAATTCTATCTCATTGATTTTTTTTTCTTTGAAACGGGATGTTCCTCCTTTATCATTGCTGTAAGATTTTTATCAGCTTTTAATTTACGATACAATTGCTGAGCATAGGTCACTTGTTTGTATGATGATGGTGGTCATTTTGAATAAAAAAATTTTCACATTTACGAATTATATGACAGTGATATGGATCTTTCACCTCATTTTAAATCTCCGCATCCACCTGGTTCCTCAGTAAATCATCAATCGTTTCCCGTTTCCTGATCAGCTGTGCTTTGCCTTTGTAGATCAAAACTTCTGCCGGCCGGAAACGTGAATTATAATTGTTGCTCATTGAAAAACCATACGCGCCTGCATTCAGAATCGCAAGCACATCTCCTTCGCGTACTTCGTTTAATTTTCTGTCCCATGCAAACGTATCCGTTTCGCAAATGTATCCGACAACCGTATACACACGTTGTACGCCATTCGGGTTCGACATATTCACGATGTGATGATACGCATCGTAGAACATCGGGCGGACGAGATGGTTTTGTCCCGAATCCACTCCCACAAAAACGGTGGCCATCGTTTGCTTGATGATGTTCACTTTCACCAACAGGAATCCGCCTTCGCTCACTAAAAATTTTCCCGGCTCAAACCAAAGCTGAAGTTTCCGTCCGTAGTTTTTACAGAACTCAATAAAACGTGTCGAAAGTTCTTTGCCTAACTCTTCAATATCAGTGGTAACGTCATCTTCTTTGTAAGCAACTTTGAACCCGCTTCCGAAATCAATGAACTCAAGGTCTTTGAAATTTTCTGCCGCTTCAAACAGCAGTTCTGCTCCACGAATAAAAACACTGGCATCAAGAATATCAGACCCTGAATGCATGTGAAGTCCGACAACACGAATGTTATTGGCAGCGACAATACGAGTGAGATGCCTCAACTGGTAAATTGAAATACCAAACTTAGAATCAATGTGTCCCGTTTGAATATGCGAATGACCTCCTGCTGTGATGTGTGGGTTGATGCGGACACAACACGGGACTTTGTTTCCATATTCATGTCCGAATTGTTCAAGAATAGAAATATTGTCGATGTTGATGTTGAGACCAAGTTCCACCCCCATTTTTATTTCTTCGATGGAAACACAATTGGGAGTGAAAAGAATTTGCGATGGTTTGAAACCGGCTTTCAACCCGATCATGGCTTCCTGGATAGAAACAACATCGAGTCCGGCGCCAATCTTTTTCATTAGTTTCAGAATGGAAATGTTCGACAATGCCTTAATGGCGTACTTGATTTCAAGATCCACACCGCTGAAAGCATTTTTTAATTTTTCATACTGAGAAGCTATTTTCTCTGCATCATATACATAAAGCGGTGTGTCGAATTCTTTGCACAAGTCGAGCACATCTATACCACTAATTTGATAACGGGAATTAACGAGGTTCATGACGGTAAAAATATGAACAAAATTGAGAAGTGGGAATTAATTCTTGAAGCCGGGAAACAGGGAATGGGGAATCGGAGTAGCGCTCTCCGTTTCACCGATTCTCCGTTTCAAAATTTTTCAGTTTTATTTCTCCTTTGAAGAAACCGCCGCCTTATAAACCGGAACCGTCGAACACGGCTCACCATACATGATGCTTTTCACAACAGGCCGAAGTAAAAAAGTTATTTCAACATAGGCGGAAGCAGGAACTTCCACTTTGCTGCAACCTTTGATTACCACACGCTGGTCGCGGTAATTTTCAGGGATTATTTTAAAAATCTGTTCATGAAACAATTCTTCTTCCAGTTTTTTCAAATCTCCAAAGACTATTTTTTTTGCAACCGGCTCCAGCTTTGCGGCCACCAGCATAAACGCCCACGTTGGAACAATGGCATCGGCGGTACAAGCTATGGCTACAAATTTATCCTGGTATTGGAGCCAGTCATGGTTTTTTAACTGCTCACGAAAATCTTTTTCTTTCAGAATCAATTCTTCAAACAACCATCCTTTCAGGTCAAACAAAATACGTTCCCCGGGAAGATATAATTCTTCCAGGTCAATCTGTACAAGACCGCTTTCCGCAACTTTATTTATGATTTCATCTTGCATCTTGTTACCACATGCCAAGTTCCAACTTCGCTTCTTCGCTCATCATGTCTTTTTCCCATGGGGGATCAAACGTGATTTCAACTTTCGCATTGTTCACGTCAGGAATATCTTTAATTTTTTGTTCCACTTCAACCGGTAATGTTTCTGCAACAGGACAGGCGGGAGATGTCAATGTCATCTTCACAAACACATCATTGCCTTCATCAACACGAACTTCGTAAATCAAACCAAGCTCAAATATATTAACGGGAATTTCAGGATCGTAACAGGTCTTCAGTACGTCCCTTACTCTTTCTTCCAATGATTTTATTATTTCCTGTGCTTCCATTATTCCATTATTCCATTTCAGATTTCGGATTCTAAATTGCGAATTGGCGAGCAATCTAAAATTCGCCTTTGGCAATTGCTATTTTATGCACTTGACTTTGTCTGATATCCCAGCGCATACAATTTCATCTGCTTGATCATACTTGCCAGCCCGTTGGCTCTTGTCACTGCAACGTGCTGTCTCAATCCGATCTTATCAATAAACGTTAAATCTGTACTTACAATGTCTTCCGGTTTTTGTCCTGACAACACACGAATCAGCAAGCCGATTTCGCCCTTTACAAATGTTGAATCGCTGTCAGCTTCAAAAAATATGCGACCATCTTTTTCATAACTATTCAGCCACACGCTACTCTGGCAACCTTTGATCTTATTTTCTTCCACTTTATATTTTTCATCAAGCACAGGAAGTTTTTGTCCAAGTTCGATGATGTACTGATATTTATCTGTCCAGTCATCGAAGAGCTCGAATTCAGATACAATTTCTTCTTCAATGTCGCTAATTTGCATGCTCAATCTTCTACCTTTCATTTTTCAGTATACAATCGACAAAATTGTTTATTGGTCTTTTGTCTGCTGCCTACTTTTTTAACAAAGCAATTGCTTTCTTTATTCCTTCAACCATCGCATCTATCTCTTCTTTTGTATTGTAAAACATAAAAGAAGCGCGAATCGTTCCCGGTATATTAAATCGTTGCATCACGGGTTCGGTACAATGATGGCCCGTGCGAACCGCGATACCAAGAGTGTCGAGATACATGCCGACATCCAGCGCATTCAAACCTTCCATGACAAACGAAATAACGCTCGCCTTTTTTTTCGCTGTTCCGATCAATCTCAATCCGTCAATGTTGCCAAGTTTTTTCGAAGCATACAACATCAACTCATGTTCATACGCTGAAATTTTTTTCCTGTCCAATGCCTGAATATAATCAATGGCTGCGCCCCATGCGATCACATCAGCAATGTTCGGCGTACCCGCTTCAAATTTAAAAGGCACCTCGTTGTAAGTTGTTTTTTCAAAACTTACAGAGTGAATCATTTCTCCGCCACCCTGGTACGGAGGCATCTCTTCAAGAATATTTATTTTTCCGTACAGTCCACCAATGCCGGTTGGCCCGAACATCTTATGTCCAGAAAAAGCGAAGAAGTCACAATCGAGATCCTGCACATCAACAGGTTCGTGCGCGACTGCCTGTGCGCCATCTATCAATACAGGCACATTATGCTGATGTGCCTTCCGGATAATTTCCTTTACAGGATTAATTGTACCAAGAGAATTGGATGTATGAACCAGCGAAACAAATTTTGTTTTTGAAGATAGTAACCGGATAAAATCTTCCGGCATTATTTCTCCGCTGTCATTCATTGGTATTACTTTCAGGATCGCTTTCTTTTCCTCGCACAACATCTGCCACGGCACTATGTTGCTGTGATGTTCCATCGCTGAAATAATGATTTCATCACCGATAGAAATATTTTTTCTGCCATAAGCAGCTGCGACAAGATTAATGGATTCAGTTGTTCCCCGGGTAAAAACTATTTCTCGTGGTGATTTCGCGTTGATAAAATGTTGAACTTTTCCACGGACATCATCAAATGCCTTTGATGCTTTTTGCGAGAGGTAATGAACCCCGCGATGAATATTCGCATTGTAAGATGAATAATAATTCATCAATGCATCAATTACTACTTGTGGTTTTTGCGATGTCGCGGCGTTGTCAAAATAAATCAACGGCTTGCCACCGGAACCATCAGAAGAAGGATAAACATGCTGAGAAAGAACAGGGAAATCCCTTCTCGCCTTCCTCACATCAAAATCAGAAGTTACCTTCATATCTGCTGCTTCCGCTATATTCATTTCACAGAGTCTTTCAATTTTGATTCAGCCACAGAGGAAACATATTCGCGAAAAGAATCAAGTGTAATATTATTTAATACATCATTCGCAAAAGCAACATTTAACAATGCCTTTGCATTGTCCTCACCGATTCCACGCGAACGCAGATAGAACACAGCATCTTCGTCCATCTGTCCGGTGGTGGCTCCATGCGAACACTTAACATCGTCAGCATAAATTTCAAGTTGCGGTTTTGCGTTGACAACAGCATCATCACTCAGTAAAATATTTTTATTCGATTGATATGCATTCGTTTTCTGCGCGTCACGTTCCACAAAAATTTTTCCATTGAAAACACCGTGTGCTTTTCCGCCGATGATTCCTTTGTATAGCTGGTTGCTGTTGCAATGGGGTTGAACATGATAAACGGCCGTGTGGTTATCCATCAGTTGCGAATCGTCGGCGACATATAATCCATGCATGTAATTGACGGCATTTTGTCCGTCTAATTTAATATGCAATTTGTTTTTCACAATGCTCCCTCCGATAGAAACGGTATTAATCCTGAATGTTGAATTCGCAGACTGGTACACATGCGTTCCGCACACCTGGAACGATTGTTTGTTCTCGTTTTGTAACAGATCAAATTCAAGAGAAGCATTTTCATCAATGAAAATTTCATTCACCACATTTGAAAATGTTTCTGAGATATTATTTTTTGAAACGTGAATACCCGAAATTTTTGCCGACGAATTTTTTTCAGCAACCACCAGCAAACGATCATTTGTGAGAACGGCCTGTTCGTGAGAAGAAGAAACATGAATGATGAAAACAGGTTTCTCAATGATCGCTTTCGGATGAATGTGAATCAGCAATCCGTCATTCGCGAAAGCGGTATTCAACGCAGCAAATGCATCTGCCTGAACATCGGCATACAGGTTAAAATATTTCTGAACGAATGGATTATTTTTCCCTTCGCGGAGCGTTTTAATTTCTATTCCTGAAGGCAGACTTTTAAAATCAGAAGCATCTGCATTCAACCTTCCGTTTTCCATCACCACGAGAATTGAATCCTTTACAAATGGGAACTGCTGAAGAATTTCATCCTTTGAAATTTTTGTTTCCTGAACAGAAAAAGAAAAATCCTTCAAAGCAATTGGTGCGATGTTGGTGTATTTCCACTCTTCGTTTTTTGACGTAGGAAATCCCATGCGATTAAAATGTGCCATCGCCTTCTCCTGCAAAAGAGGAAATTCTTTTACTGCGATCGATTTATATTGTTCTGAATAGTTTGTCATTGATTACGTCCTGTAGAACTTTAATTATTAACGACTAACTCTTGCCTGATCCAATCGTATCCTTTTTCTTCGAGTTCCAACGCCAGTTCTTTGGTTCCGCTTTTAACAATTTTTCCATTGTACAACACATGTACAAAATCAGGAATGATGTAATCGAGTAACCGCTGGTAATGCGTGATGACAATAAATGAACGCTCTTTATTCCGCAATGCGTTTACGCCGTTGGCAACAATGCGAAGCGCGTCGATGTCGAGGCCCGAATCGGTTTCATCCAGCACACACAACTTCGGTTCCAGCATAGCCATCTGGAAAATTTCATTTCGTTTTTTTTCTCCTCCGCTGAATCCTTCATTCACACTTCGCTGTGTCATGGTCTTGTCCATCTCCACGAGCTTCATTCTTTCTTTCATCAGAATGAGAAAATCTTTTGAATCGAGCGGCGCCAATCCTTTTGACTTCCGGATTTCATTTAATGCTGTCTTTAAAAAATTAGCATTGCTTACGCCGGGAATTTCAATCGGGTACTGGAAAGCAAGGAACAATCCTTTGCGCGCGCGGTCTTCGGGCGACATGTCGAGAATGCTTTCGCCGTCAAATAAAATTTCTCCCTCCGTTACCTCGAACACGTCACGACCTGAAAGTACCGATGCCAGCGTACTTTTCCCTGAACCGTTCGGACCCATGATGGCATGCACTTCACCGGGTTTCACTTCAAAATTAATCCCGTTGAGAATTTGCTTGTTCTCTACTCTCGCCTTTAAATTTTTTATGCTTAACATTTCTTTATTTTTCACTATTCATCATTTCGTTTCAAAAATTACCCGACGCTTCCTTCTAAACTAATCGCGAGAAGTTTCTGCGCTTCCACCGCAAATTCCATCGGCAACTGGTTAAACACTTCTTTGCAATATCCGTTCACGATTAACCCGATTGCATCTTCTGTTGAGATGCCTCGCTGGTTGCAATAGAAAATCTGGTCTTCTCCTACCTTGCTCGTGGTTGCTTCGTGTTCAACCTTTGCCGATTTATTATGCACTTCAAGATAAGGAAATGTATGAGCGCCGCATTTACTTCCGAGCAACAATGAATCGCATTGAGAAAAGTTGCGGGCATTTTCTGCTTTCTTATTTATTTTCACCAAGCCCCTGTAACTGTTGTCACTTTTTCCACCGCTGATTCCTTTGGAAATAATGGTGCTTCGCGTATTTTTTCCAAGATGAATCATCTTCGTTCCCGTATCGGCCTGCTGCATGTTGTTCGTAACGGCAACAGAATAAAATTCACCGATTGAATTATCGCCTTTCAAAATCACGCTCGGGTATTTCCATGTAATAGCGCTTCCGGTTTCAACCTGCGTCCAGCTGATTTTTGAATTCGTAAGAGCAAGTCCGCGTTTCGTAACGAAGTTGTAGATGCCACCCTTTCCATTTTTATCTCCCGGATACCAATTCTGTACGGTAGAATATTTTACCTGTGCATTATCATGCGCATAAATTTCAACGACGGCAGCGTGTAACTGATTTTCATCACGCATCGGTGCTGTGCATCCTTCGAGGTAACTCACAAAACTTCCTTCGTCAGCAATAATTAAAGTACGTTCAAATTGTCCGGTTCCGGCAGAGTTAATTCTGAAATACGTCGACAGTTCCATGGGGCAACGAACGCCTTTCGGAATGTAACAAAAGGAACCGTCGCTGAACACGGCGCTGTTTAATGCAGCATAAAAATTATCCGTCATCGGAACAACAGAGCCAAGGTATTTTTTTATCAACTCAGGATGTTCGTGCACCGCTTCACTGAAGGAAGAAAAAATAATTCCAAGTTTAGCGAGTTCGTCTCTGAAAGTTGTTTTGACAGAAACGCTGTCGATCACCGCGTCAACGGCAACACCTGACAATCGTTTTTGTTCTTCAAGAGAAATTCCAAGTTTGTCGAACGTCGCTTTTATTTCCGGATCGAGTTCATCAAGTGAATTCAACTGAGGTTTAGCTTTCGGAGCGGAATAGTAAATGATGTCCTGAAAATTTATTTCCGGGTGATGAATGTTCGCCCAGGTTGGTTCTTCATTTTTCAAAGAAACCCAGTGACGAAAAGCTTTCAGACGCCATTCAAGTAACCATTCCGGCTCATTTTTTTTCAAAGAAATAAACCGAACGATGTCTTCACTAAGACCTTTGGGAGCATTATCGCTTTCGATATCACTCACAAAGCCCCACTTGTACTCGCTTCGGGACAGGTCCTCTAATATTTTTAAATCTTCCGCCATCTTATTTGGATTGATTCTAAACTTAAAGTTTAGACAAAAAAAAATTAAACTGAGAAACTCTCGCCACAGCCACAGGTGCGGCTTGCATTCGGGTTATTGAAGGCAAAACCTTTTCCGTTTAAGCCATCGGTGAAATCGAGTTCCGTTCCAACCAAGTAGAGAAAACTTTTTTTGTCGCAAACGATTTTCATTCCTTTATCTTCAAACACCTTATCGTCGGGGCGAACAACATTGTCGAACTCAAGTTTATAAGTTAACCCCGAGCAACCGCCACCTTCAATTCCGACACGGATAAATGCATCGGCTGGCTTTTTCTCTTCCAGCATGATATTCAATGCTTTAGATTTTGCTCTTTCTGTTACTGTAATCATTTTTTCCTCCTTTTACTTAGAAATCAGACACAAAGATAAGCCATTAAAGAGGGAATACCAAAGAATGATTCGGATGAATATTACCTGATTTCATGAATGGTAAAAGAATCATCAAAAATCCCTTACAAACTGCCTTACAAAGCAGAACCAACACCCAAATTCAGGTACATAGAGAAAGAAAAAAAGTCGCTTTACAAAATTGAACGTAATGGTCTGTCTTTACGATGATAACCTATCAATAAATTTCTGCTCTCTTCCTTTATCATCATTATGCAAAAAATAATAGTCTTTGAATTCTTTGTAGTCTTTCTCAATTTCCTCTTTTGGTTTTGAGCGCAGATCATTGTTGATGTAGTTATCGAGATATGCTTCAAAGTCTGTATAATGAAAGTTCTCACCCATCCGTTCTCTTAATTGTTTGATAATTGAACGGTGATAAATAATAATCTCTGCTCGCTCCTGCATCACGCCAAAACTAAAATACGCCATTCTGTACGGTAAATTTTTATATGGCGATCTGCGGAAAACAAAATCCACTTCGCGTTTCAACATATAATCATACGGAGCGGAATGTTCATGACCGACCTTTCCAACCAACTCAGTAACCGGCATGTGAGCGATGTAATGATCCGTTAAGCCGTGGTTTTCAACGCAGGTTTTAAATTTTGCATAGTAGGCAAAGCACGCCTGGCCGCCTCTCATTAATATGGTAACATCCATGTCTTTCACATACGGAGCCAGGGCCACACCAATTTTTTTATCATTCATCAAGACGTATTGATACAGGTACACATACCGTTCATCAGCTACACCATATTCTTTTTCTTTACAAACCGTTTTACCGTTTTCTGTTTCGAGGAAAAAATCTTTCCGAACAGAGCTTTCATATAAAACAGAAATTGGAATCAGAATGAGAAGAACTGTTCTCAACCCGTTTTTCTTTTGAAACTGAACATTGATGGCATATTCAGTAATGAGATACAGGAATGGGATGGCCGGCATCATGAACCTGCCATACATAAAGTCTCCGCCCACTTTCGCGACAAAGAAAAACAAATATGAAAGCGTTGTTAAAAGCGCAAATAAAATTCCTGAAAGGTTTCGATCGCTGATGATCTGAATAAATGTCTGCCTGATTTTTATACTCTTCAACACATATTTAAAACACAAAAATAAAGCGGCGACAAAAAACAGGATCGACGAAATGTAGACCTGCAGATATAGCCAGATATAGGCGAACCCTCTTGCCCACGCTGATTTATAACCAACCTTGGAATAATACGTGTTCGGAAAAATTTCACCGTAAAAATTATAGCGCCACAAAAAATAAGGAATATAAATAATCAGTACAGGCGCTATAAATTTCAGTTGTTCTTTTATCAATTCACTTAGTTTCTTTTTCTGCGCAATGTTGCTGAGTAATAAAAACACATTCGACAGACCGATAAAAATCATTGCATCGGGTCGTGTAAGAACAGCAAAGCATAATAACATCCCCGTAATCAGGATGCGATTATTCCGCGACAGATCGCTGAAGAAGAAAATATAAAAGGCGCCGGAAATCAGCATCAGGTAAAAAGCAGGTTCCAGTCCGCTGGTAGACCATACGCCGTAATCGAAATTTAAAGCGAGTGCTGCCAACGTCATCGGCACAGAAAATTTATTCTTGAAAAACTTATTCAGCTTTAAACCAATCAGCATATAGGTGATGAGCACAACAGCACTTGAAATAATTCCCAACGTCATGACAGTTGCAACAGGTTCAAATTTCAACCACATGAAAAAAGAAACAATCATGAGCCAAAGAAAATCAGTGTAACCTTCGACACGTTCTCCAGGGTTATAGATGAGTCCGTGCCCATTCAAAAAATTTTCAATGTATCTCAACCCGATAAAGATATCATCCCCAACCCACCGTTTGGTATAGGCATTGTGAATTCCAACGAGAATGAAAATTCCGCATACAAGAAAATAAAGATAGGGCGTATTGTCCTTCTTTAAAGCCGGATTACCTGTCTTGAGAGGTACCTGTTTCTTTGTAATCGCTTTTGCCATACGTAATTCTTTGCCGTTAGATTTTCCTGCAAGTATAATAAAACAATGATCCGGATAATTTTTTGCCCGTTGAAAAAGTAAATCTACAGTATAAACACATTTCCTGCAAACTTTCACAATCTACCGGAAGAAGATTAAAAGTTATTGATCAGATTTGCCGATGAGTGTTACCTTCGCGCTTTAATTCAATACTATGTTTGAAAATAAAACGAACAGGACAGAACTGAGTGCGCTCGGGGAATTCGGACTCATTGAACATATCACCAAAGCCATTGAGCTGAAGAATCCCGAATCGATAAAAGGTATCGGTGATGATGCAGCTGTGATCGACAGCGGATCAAAGCTTACAGTTGTAACAACAGACATGTTGGTTGAAGGCGTACATTTCGATCTGACATTTCATCCGTTAAGACATCTCGGCTATAAATCTATTGCCGTCAATCTTTCTGACGTGTATGCAATGAATGCCACTCCGAAACAGGTTGTGATTGCCATTGCACTCTCGAACCGATTTTCGTTGGAAGCAATAGAAGAATTATATGGTGGAATGAGAATGGCTTGCGAACATTACAACGTCGATTTAGTAGGAGGCGATACAACATCTTCTACTTCGGGATTGATTATTTCTGTTACTGCAATTGGAGTGGCTGATAAAAACGATCTCGTATATCGCAGTGGAGCGAAAGAACATGACCTCATTTGTGTGAGCGGAGATTTAGGCGGTGCATACATGGGACTTCAGTTGCTTGAAAGAGAGAAAAGAATTTTTATAGAGAACCCGAAAATACAACCTGACCTGAGCGGAAGTGATTATATTTTAGAGCGACAACTGAAACCCGAAGCCCGGAAAGAAATTATTGAGAAGCTGCATGAGCTGAAAGTAAAACCCACTTCGATGATTGATATTTCCGATGGGCTCTCTTCCGAAATTTTACACATCTGTCATCAATCGGATGTTGGCGCGGAAATTTATGAAGACAAAATTCCAATCGATCCTCAAACGTATGACAAAGCTCGTGAGTTCAACCTTGATGCAACCGTTTGCGCATTGAGCGGTGGAGAAGATTACGAATTACTTTTCACCATTCAGCAAAGTGATTACGAAACACTGCGTGCGCACATGGATATTTCTATCATCGGTCATATCACAGATAAAAATTCAGGTGTGAACCTCGTTGATAAATCAGGAAATGTAGTGAAGATGAAAGCGCAGGGATGGGATGCTCTCTTGAATAGACAATAGGCAAAATTATTAGTCGACAATATTGTCTGCTTCTTTTATTGTCTGCTGTCGACTATTATTTCAGCACTGTTAACCTCCACTGCTGGCTTTTTTCTCCACGATATTCCTGAACGCGACATGATCGATCTTACTCTCCGTCCATGCGATAAAATCAAAATATTCGAGAACAGTTTTTTCAAAATTTTCTTTTGAAAGAATGATGAGGTCGTCGTAGAATTTTTTGTAAAGTTTTTGTGCTTCCTTCGGAGAAGCCGTAATCAGCCGGTTAGCAAATTCGAGGAAGATGGTTTCAAATTTATAGACGCGGTTACGTGAATTCAGGTAACGCTGCAACGATTTCACCATGTATGGAAGCAGATCCGCATTTTTTAACTCGACATGAATAATGATGTTGAATATCTCGGCAAAGCAATGAATGTCCTGACTTTCGTTGATGGCATTGTCATTCAGCAAACGGTTGATCCATTTCAATGCGACAGAATATTTTCCTGCACCAAAATACAAGACTGCGATGTTGAAATAAAAATATGCTTTGCGCACAGGACTCAGTTTCTCTTCGTACCGCGAAAGTCCGGCTTCAATTTTCGGAACAAGCTGAATTCCTTTTTCAAATTCGCCGAGCGTGATGTACAAAGTAATCTCAATGCTATAAGCGCTGGAGAATAATTTGATCTCCATGTCTTCATTCCCCTTTGTGTCAAGAATTTCGGGAATGGCTTTCAGTTTTTTCATGTTCTCCATTACCTCATCGAATTTCTTGAGTTGGCTGCCGATGTAAATGGTATTCGTAAGAAGGGAAAAATAAAGATTGGGTTCTTCTTTAAAAAGTTCGGTGTTGGACTCTATCAGCGCTACATTTTTTTTCAGGTATTGGTAGCTCCTTTTATAATCGCCTGTTCCGAAATTGAAAGCGCTGTAAATATGATGAAACAAATATTTCGTCTCCGTTGAAAGCGCCTTACTTTCTTTTTGAAGCAAGGTGTTATCAATAATTTTTTTGAATTTCTTCAGGTCTTCTTTCGTACGAACTTTTCCTTTCTTGTTCAACAAGACAAACAAGCGACTTTTAATATTCCAATAGTCGTTAAAGTTTTTGATTCGCTCTGCGATACGTTCATCTTCGATTAATAATTTTTGCAAGTCACCTTCTTCGTGACCGGAATAGTTATCCTTCTCAATCAATTTTTTCTGCCAGTGAAATATTTCACTCAGTGTAGAATATTTTTCATACTTCGTTGCCAGTCGTTTGGCGCTTTCAAGCATACGAGCACACTGATCGTACAAACTCTTCTTGTAAAGAATCTCAGCAAAGTGAAGCTGGCGCTTTAGCTGGGCATCAATGGAGCTGTTGGCATGAAAGGCATCGGGACTTCTGAGAACAGTATCAAACAAGCGTGCTTTGGCAATCGGAAACTTCTTCACGAACGTTTCCTTCTGAAATTTTTTGAGAATAGATTCCTCGTTGTATTCATTCTGCTTTTCTATGGCGTCAAATAATTTCAGGTAATTGTTTTCTTCGCTCGAATGGCGTGACGCATAAATCTTGAAGTACCTTTTCTCAGGTTTATTCATGGACTTAATTAGTCGAAACAAGTTATCGGTTGGCTTCTTAGACATGTATATTAATTACGAATTTAGGTTGAATAAAACTCCGATTCAATTTAATAGTTCTCCAATACTTCGATTCACTCGATTATCGAAATCGTTTGTTCTTCCTCCAATGAAAACAACATGTACAGGGAAGACAGCACCAAATTTCACTTCTTAAAAGTAAATCCTTTTCGGGGAAGAAAGAAGTAAATGAAAAATAATACCGGGGCGAAAAGAGTATATTTGAAATGTAACTTATAAAAGGTATTATTTCGTAGTTTTTACAATGAGTATTTGACAGACGTGTATATTAATCCGAAAAAAATAATTTGTTCTATGTCCATTCATTTTTTACTTTGCTCAGTAAATCAAAATTTACCCAGATATGAAAACTGAAAATAATAATCCTGATTTTTTATACTCAGTAAAAAAATTTGCGACAGCTGTATTCATTCTCTTTTTTTCTTATGCGTTGAAAATAAATGCCCAAGCAGTCGTTGATACTGTCAACTGGCCACCCGGGTATAGCTCATCCTCATTACGCTATAAGAATGTTTTAAAAATTGATCTTTCAAATCATGTTTGGATTGGGTTCAGAAGTGTCGGAGCATTCGAATGGGACGGAGGAAGTTGGACTGTTTATGACAGAGCAAATAACTACCTCCCTTCAGATAGCGTATTGAGTTTTGCATTTACTCCTTCTTTTACATGGATCGGAACCGGAAATGGATTAGTCAGAATCAACGGTGCTGTTCATGCTTTATATGACAGTTTAAACTCAGGATTGACTGATAATTATGTTCGTAGTCTGATGGCTGATGGAAATAATCTCTGGATTGGCACAAACCATGGCTTGTTTTTATTAAACGGAACAACGTGGACGCATTATTCGTCTGCTAACTCTAATATAGTTGGTGATTCAATCCAGGATATTGTAAAGGCCGGAGCTAACACGCTCTGGATTGCTACAACGCAAGGGCTTTCTAAGTTTTCTTCCGGAACCTTCACCAATTTTACCACCGCCAATTCTGACTTGATCGAAAATAACATTGTAAAATTAATATCCGATTACCAGGGAACAATATGGCTTCAATCAATTTCTATTCATATATATTTTTCAACCGGCACCACTATATACAGAGCTTCAGAATATTTCAGTTCCTGTTCGGGAGTGCCCATTTATGCAGGCCTGATCGGCAAATCCACAAACGGAAAAGCGGTTGTTAATGCGAGCAATGCATATAATGAAGTGGTGCTGGTAGAAGCAGATCAGATCAACGAAACTGTTTACCGTCAATTATTTTCTAATTTGTTTTTGCAGGATTCAGGACCACTTTCACGTTTACTTGCCTTTGACATTGATTCCGTTGGTAAAATATGGATCTGTAGTAAAACTATTCAACCGGTTGGATGGAAATTATATTCTTTCGACTATAGTGCCATTGATCCTTATTTGCTGGAGGACAATTGTTACCTGTTAGACGCCAATCAGGTTCGAGCCAGGCTGTGGAATGATAACGATATGTTTAACGATCACATCGGTTCCGGCAAGTATGAAGTTCCTGCTGGAAGTGGTAAAATTGCAATCTCATCAAGTGGTCTTTGGATTGGTGGATTGGATTCAACCGGCCAGCTGAAATTAGCTGCTCAAGCGTATGCTCATAATACCTCACATTACCCGGGAGCATCAGACTTTTGGCCTGGCCCTCTTGATACAATTACAGCAACGATAGATTCCATTACTAAAACACAATATAACAAAATCTGGAAAATCGATCGCAATACTATTAATCAGTTTACTACTCAGTTTACTCTCGGAAATGTAACGAATGGAAGTTATACCATTCCCGATATCATCCTAAACTGGCCTGCACAAGGCTCCGGAAATTACTCTCGCAACCTTGCTCCATTCGTTGACTACAACCACGACGGGATTTACAATGCGCTTGATGGTGACTATCCTGACATGAAAGGCGATCAAATGCTGTGGTGGATAATGAATGATAATTATTCATATCATGGAATATCAGGAGGCCAACCTTTAAAAGTGGAAATTCAGGCCTATGCGTATGCTTTTGATTGTTCCAATGTCGCTGATAGCGATAGTGTGATCAATTACACTACTTTTTATCACTATAATATTATCAACAGAAGCAATATAAATTACAATGATGTCTATATAGGAATTTTTACCGATCCTGACCTTGGCAATTACAATGATGATTATATTGGTTGTGATACTACCAATGATTTTGCGTTTTGCTATAATGACGACTTGGATGATGAAGGATTATTGGGATATGGAGTAAATCCTCCAATGATTAATTGTCTTCTGCTTAAAGGACCTGTGGTTGGAAGAAATGATTCCATCGACAACAACCACAACGGAGTTGTCGATGAGGCCGGTGAATATGATATGATGTCGCATTTTCAATATTGGGATAATGACGGATCGGTATACGGTAATCCGAATACCATGTATGATTATTATAGATATATGCAATCCATTTGGCGAAATGGATTGCCTGTAACATTCGGAGGAGACGGGCATGGAGGAGGGTCTGGCACAACAAGCGACCCGTCTGATTTTATGTTCCCTTCAAATCCTTACGATGCATCAACTTCTGCGTGGAACGAAACAAATTCAGGTGTTTTTCCGGGTGATAGACGATTTGTCCAATCTTCTGGTCCGTTTAGTTTACGTGAACATGAAAAAAAATCTGTTGACTTTGCATATGTATTTACACGAAATACAACGGGACCAAACGGCTTGAATACATCATGGTCAACGAATATGCATGATATTATGAAGGTAAAACATTGGTTCGATACAGATAGTTTCCCTTGCAAAAATTCAAGCATTGGAATAAATGAAATAAAAAATAATCCAATCGCATTAAATCTATTTCCCAATCCTGCAAAGGAGAATTTAACTGTTTTGGTCGGCAGTAAACACAATGGCAGTTTTAACCTCGAGATCACAGATTTGACCGGTCGAAAAATCCGCAACGGAATAATTTTCTCAAATAAGAACAACACGATAAGCGTTGATGAGTTTTCTTCCGGAATTTATTTTATAAAAGTCAGCAATGCAGAAACCTTTGCCGTCAGGAAATTCGTGAAGCAATGACTTCTACCTGCAAAAAGCAATATAATCCGTTGAGAAAAGTTCTGTGAATCCAAGTTGACGAAACATGGTTATAATTTGTCCGCGGTGAAAAGTGCTGTGATTCATGATGTGCATTATAACATCGCTGGCTTTCGTTTCAAACTCAACACCCTTCGTGTTCGTGTATTTTATGGACGTTTCGAAGAAAGAATTTTCTTTGGAAGCAATGAGATCAGAAAATGCTTTGGAATTATCGAGCAATGAATTTATTCCTTCTTCCATGCTTCCCTTAAAATCTTTACTCGGAAAATACGAAAGTGATTTTCCATGCAGACGCTGCAACCAGATCACTTCAGCATCCCAGAGATGAAACAAGGTTTTCTTCACCGACTGAAAACTGCTGATGATTTCTTTATTCAGTTGCTCCTCGCTGAGATTATTTTTGACAAAATCACAAACACGTTGGTTCGCCCAAATGTTGTAACGGATGTACTTGGTGAGTTGATCTTTCATAGCGAATATGTTTACTAAAGCGGAAGTCATTCAGGAGGAATCTTGTTTATTCCTTCCACAAAAATATAAAAAAGCACTCATCCACTTTCAACGGATTCAAATAATTAAAAAACTCATTCCTGATTTGTTGTCCTGATCAATTGCATCTTTCTTTCCCGGCTAAAATCTTTTATTTCCTTTTCCCTATAAATGGCTTCTTGGGGTGTATCATATTTTTCAAAGTACAATAATCTATAGCAGAAATACTTTGAAGCAAAATGATCTTGCTTTCCACGACTTTCATAATGCTCAGTCAATCGTCTCTTAAGATCGTTGGTCATTCCGGTGTAGAGAACTTTTTTGCCGGGATTAGTTGTGATGTAAACTTCGAATACGCATGAATAAAAAGATTAAAATTCAACTATGATTTAACAAGATGTTTCCAACATGACTGAGAGGAATGATAACATACCGGACAAAAAAGAATATTAATAAAAGAGAATTTACTTCTCCGAATACAAATAAGAAAACCATTAAAAGTCAGACTATAAATAAACAAGATGTTTCCAACATAACTCCGTGGAGAAACTAACAGCAACGAAAATTATTCACAAGATAACAAACTCAGCTACCAACAGCCACTTTCTTCCCCGCCATCATCTGCTCAATCTCGTCTGCTTCAACAGGAATTTTTGCCATTAAATCAACCGGTCCTTTTTCAGTTATAAGAATGTCATTCTCGATCCTGATGCCCAGATTTTCTTCGGGAATATAAATACCCGGCTCGCAGGTAAACACATTTCCGGCTTGCATCGGCACGTAACGGTTACCAATGTCGTGCACATCCAATCCTAAAAAATGTGACGTCCCGTGCATGAAATATTTTTTATAAAGCGGTTGTTTCGCATCCTGTTTCTTTAAATCATCTGCATTCAGCAAACCCAACCCGATCAACTCCTGCTCCATCACTCTTCCAACTTCTTCATGGTATTTCGGAATCGTATTTCCTACGACAAGCATTTTTGTTGCTGCACGCATCACGCGAAGCACAGCATTGTACACATCACGCTGACGTTTTGTAAATTTTCCATTCACAGGAATTGAACGCGTTAGATCGGCAGCATAATTCGCATACTCAGCACCGAAGTCAAGCAGGATGACATCGCCATCTTTACACGCACGGTTGTTCTCGGTGTAATGTAACACGCATGCACTGGCGCCGCTGGCAATGATCGGCGAGTAAGCATGACCGTTCGCACGGTTACGTATGAACTCATGCGTGATCTCCGCTTCAATTTCATATTCCATTACTCCGGGTTTCACAAATTTCAGAATACGCCGGAATGCTTTGTCGGTAATATCGCAGGCAACGCTAAGCAGTTCTACTTCCGTTTGCGATTTGATTGAGCGAAGTTTTGCCATCACCAATCCTGAACGATGATACTGATGATTCGGATATTTATTTTTTAACTCCAAAGAAAAACGTTCGTCACGATACGGAACTTCTGTCACGAAACGATCGTTCTCGTTTAAGTTGATGTAAACATTCAGCGAGTGATGCATCATTACCGGCAGCATCGCCTGAAAATCATCCACCCAATATACATGCTGAATGCCGGATGCCTCGCGAGCTTCCTCCTTTGTATATTTGTGTCCTTCCCAAACAGCAATATGCTCATTCGTTTTACGCACAAACAATATTTCCCTGTATTCGGGTAACGGATGATTCGGAGCGATCACTAAAATGGTTTGTTCCTGGTCAATTCCGGAGAGCCAAAACAAATCGGAGTTTTGACGAAAAGGAAAAGCGCCATCGCCGTTGCGCGGCATTTCATCGTTGCTGTTGAAGATGGCGATGGAATCAGGCAGCAGGTGAGCTGTAAATTTTTTCCTGTTCTCGCTGAATAATTTTTTGCTGATGGCTTCGTATTTCATAGGTATAATATTGATTCCGTAAATGTAAAAAATATTATTCGGTTTCCGTAATCCTGAGTTCTGTATGGAAATATTTCATGCAGAGACCGCAGAAGCCGTAAAGAAGTTTTGATTTTTTTCGGATTAATTGAAATAGAAGCAAAACCAATAATTAAAAGCCGAATTTCTTATAGACAAAATATTTCACGCGGAGCCGCAGAGGAACAGAGAGTGCTGAGGCCTTCAAAATTATGTTTCCGGAATGCCCTATCTCTGCGAACTTTGCGCCTCTGCGCGAAAACATTTCTCCCAGAGTCGCCAAGGAAAATTACAAATCATTGTAATCTTCACTCCTTAAAATCAGATTTGACCAGACATTTCGGGATATTCCATTGGTGACTGTATTTTGAAAGATCGATTTTGTTGCCTTCGCAATCGAAGGGATCACCGGTTCTGTTTTTCCGAATCACGATCATTCTTCCGGCAAGCACTGAATCGCGGACGGTTCTTTTCAATTCTTCTTCTGGTATTTTTTTATTTGGTCTGCCGATTTCAATTCCAATATTATTATTGAACAAATCCATCGCACCGCTTGCTGAATCAGGAAGTACTCCTTCTTCAAACTTATGTTTTTTAAACTGAATGTAATTTCCTTTCTCATGTGCTTTGCCGAGACGCAATGCTTTTCTCCAGCAAATATGTTGTGACAACAAAGCCATCCAGTAAGCGTGTCGGAATGCATCCACCTGTCCGCCGTTTTCATCTCCATCTAATAAAGAATTTTTTGAGATCTCCTTTGCAGCTGCTCTTGCCTGCAACGTTAACCGGAGCGCTTTCTTCGCGATGAACGGATGAAAAATAACCCAACGTTTTTCTGGACAACTTAGTTCACGAAAACTCTTTCGATAATTTATTTGAGCATCTGCATCTGAGGAGGAAAACAAAAAGCAGAAACCTGAAATGATGAATGCAATACAGAAAGACAGTTGCTTAAAATATTTTTCAGCCATTGCATATAAATTTGTACATTTCTTCAAGATACTAAAAACAGAAGTTGACATCAGTTGAAAAATTCTCACACAAAAATATAAACATGAAACGATATCTGCCCCTTCTCGCTTTTTATCTCCTCACGAACACAAATTCTTTATTTGCAACACACATGATGGGTGGCGAAATCACATGGGCATGTTTGTCGCAAGGTGGCTATATTTTTCAAATGAAAATATATCGTGATTGCAATGGCTCTCCCGGCCCTACTTCTGCAATACTTCATACGGATGCCCCTGGATTTACGACTGGCATTGCGCTTCACTTGGTTTCACAAATTGATAACTCTCCGGTTTGTAATGCCAACGGTCCGCATATAACCTGCGACAGTGCAACTGGAAATTCAACAGGAGCGGTGGAAGAATTTATTTTTCGATCAGGTTCTGTAACACTAACCGGAGTTCCTCCTTCGAACGGCTGGGCGTTTTGGTGGAATATATGTTGCCGGAATAATGCAATTGCGAACCTTGCCAATCCCGGCTCCGTAGCAATGACGCTTCGGGCTAAGATGTATTCTTACAATGGAAGAAATGCTTATCCGTGTTATGACAGTTCTCCGCATTTTTCCGAACCTCCACGACCTATTATTTGCAGTGGTTATCCGTTTACTATGAATAACAATGCTGTTGATAATGACTTGGATTCTTTGGTTTACAATTGGGATTACCCTTTAAACGATAATCTTTCGGGTACTTTATTTAATGCTCTGCCAATTCCATTTGAAAGCAGTTATAGTTACGACAGCCCGCTACCTGACTCCTCAAAAAACCCAAATAATGTTGCTGCCATACTTGATAACAATTCAGGTGAAATCAGTTTTACATCTTACACAGCGGGAACATATGTATTGGCAATTAAAGTAACCGCCTTCAAATGCGGACAAAAAGTTGCCGAGGTATATCGTGATATCCAGGCGGTATTGTTTCCATGTGTTCAGATTCTACCCGGGTCTCCAAATCATCCTCCTCTTCTTACTCCTCCTTTCCTTGATACTAACTTTTTGCATACGCTTTTTACAGATACTATCCATGCCGGAGATACGGTTTCATTTAGTTTGTCAGGACAGGATCTGGATGCTGACCCGAATTTTATTTTTCAATATCTGCACTTGATTGCTTCCGGTATCGAATTCGATTCATCCTACACAAATGCACAAGGCAATTGTCCTTTTCCTCCGTGCGCTACTTTAAATCCTTCTCCGATCGGATATTCTCCAATGATTAATTACGCGACCGATTTTAACTGGCATACCTCATGCGATCTTTTACAAAAAATTAATTGCTCATTAATACCAAGCGCACTTTTAATTTTACTTTTTATGATGACTTCTGCCCGATTCCGGGAATGAGTTCCGGCCTTGTAAAAATAGTTGTCATCGGTGATTCTGTTCCTTCAATTTTTCAATCCTTGTCGGGTGACACTTTTTACTGTTCGATTCCGGCTGCTTCCTACCAATGGTATTTAAACGGCACAGCGATTTCGGGAGCAAACTTAAATTACATAATACCTTCCGATTCTGGAAACTACCAGATTGAAATTTCTCATACGAGCGGTTGTTCAACAAGATCTTCAGGGTTACCTTTTATTCACACGGGCATCATTTCTTTCAATCAACTCGTCGCACTCCAAATCAGTCCAAATCCATTTCATCATTCCGTTCATGTGTTTGCAATCAGCAAAAAACCAGCCCTCATAAATATTGTATTGAGAGATATTGTAGGAAAAATTATTTCTTCGTGGCAATACAATTCACTCACCACGACTTTCGATGAAGAGTATAATCTTTCTGATCTCTCGGCAGGAATTTACCTGATGCAATACAAAACAGGAGATGCGCAAAAAACTTTCAAGCTGGTGAAATATGATTGATTCCTTTCAGAAAAAAAGTAAGGATCAGTTTTTAAGACTATAATGTCTCGGCTTTAATTTCTTCAACGCATCAGCCGGCTGCGGAACCCAGTGATGGAGACCGCCAGCGAGTTCATCATTAAATTTGGTCGGAATATTTCCGGCAAGTGTCCGTTCTTTCCAGGTGAGTTGTTGTTTGCCATCGTCTCTGCGTTCCATGGTAATGCACCCTTCAACAGGACAAACGAGTGAACACAAATTACATCCTACACAATTTTCTTCAATGATAAATGGCTTGCGGTTCAACATGTCTTCTGACAATCCAATCGCCTGATGTGCACCGTCTTCACAAGCCGTATAACACAACTGGCAGCCGATGCATTTGTCTTCGTTGATGTCGGCAACAACTTTATATTTCAGGTTGAGGTCTTCCCAATGTTTTACATTCGGCAACGCTTTTCCAACCATCTGATCGATCGTCGTAAAACCTTTTTCATCCATGTATTTCTCAAGTCCGGGAATCATTTCGCGGATGATGCCGAAACCATAATGCATCACAGCCGTGCAAACCTGAACGGTGGAGGCACCGAGTAAAATAAATTCAACAGCATCTCTCCAGTTCTCCACACCACCAAT
>JAYVZS010000016.1:0-41914 GCA_043783155.1 Bacteroidota bacterium
ATTTGGGTGATTCATTTTACAAATTAACCAACGGTGACAGCATTCAATTTGAAACATTAAAATTTTATATTTCAGGAATTGAATTAGTAAAGGATGACAAACTCGTTTGGAAGGAAGGAAATAGTTTTCATTTGATAGATGCTTCTGTAATTCAATCTTTGAGTATTTTATTAAACATAAAGCAAACCATTTTTTTTAATAAAATTAAATTCAATATTGGTATCGATAGTATAACGAATGTTTCCGGGGCTTTATCGGGTGATTTGGATCCGACTCGCGGAATGTACTGGACCTGGCAAAGCGGATATATCAATTTTAAATTAGAAGGCAGCAGCAACCAGTGTAAAACACGGAATAGTGAATTTCAATTTCATTTAGGAGGATATCTGCAGCCATTCAGTACACTTCAAAATGTTATTTTGCCTGTCAGAAAACAAAAAATGCAGGTAGTTGTTATGGACATTGAGAAATTTATTTCTGCTATTGATCTGATAACGGAAAATCACATCATGTCTCCGGGTAAAGAAGCTGCAATGCTGTCAGAAAAATTGCCTGGAATTTTTAGTTTTCATGACCAATGAAAAGACGGGCGTTGCTTTCAGTTATTTTTTGTTTCGGTTTATGCGCGTTTAGTGGTTTAAAGGATGCACTTTTTATCATTCCGAAAAACTGGCCTATCCCGAAATATGATTTTTCTAAAAATTCGCTGACCATTGAAAAAGTTGAGCTTGGAAGAGCTTTGTTTTACGATCCTATCCTTTCAGGAAACAATACGATCTCCTGCGCAAGTTGTCATTCTCCATTCACGGCTTTCGCACATGTTGACCACGCTTTAAGTCATGGTATTGATAACAGGATCGGAAATAGAAATGCGCCGGCGCTTATGAATCTCGCCTGGCACAATTCATTCATGTGGGATGGAGCAATCAATCATTTGGATGTACAGCCATTAGCACCAATAAGTAATCGGGATGAAATGGATGATGACATACGCAACGTCGTCAGCAAACTTCAAACTTCAAAAATCTATCCCGCATTATTTTATAAGGCGTTTGGAGACAGCATCATTAGCAGTGAACATCAATTGAAAGCCATTTCACAATTTCTCCTGACTGTTGTAAGTGCCAATTCCAAATACGACAGTGTGATGCGGAACGAATCAACATTCAGTATACAGGAAAAAAACGGGTATAAATTATTTCAGGAAAATTGCACTTCGTGTCATGCAGAACCTTTGTTCACAAATCTTCAATTTGAAAATAACGGTTTGGCATTAGATACTACACTCAATGATTATGGAAGAATGAAGGTTACTCATAATCCGGATGATTCATTAAAATTTAAAGTGCCTACCCTTCGGAACATTGAGTTTACTTATCCCTATATGCACGATGGTCGTTTTAAAAGATTAGCGGATGTTTTGAATCATTATGCCACTGGTATTCATAAAAGTAAAACGCTTGCTAAACAATTACTGAAACCGATAGAATTGTCTTCGAACGACCGGGTGGATGTCATTGCTTTTTTGCTGACTCTTACGGATAAAGAATTCCTGTTTAATCAGAAGTATTCTTATCCCAAAAATATATTTCACTCTCCACCACAAGAATAAAATTAAAAGGGCATCTAATAATATAAATCACTCCTAAAATAATTTAATTCTGTTAAGTATGAAAAAAAACTGCATTCTATTATCTGTGTTATTGAGTAGCGTTTTCGCTTTCTCGCAAACAAATCCTGCCATTACATCCTGGATTCATAACACAACCGGTATTATGGGTCGACATTATGTTAGTGGGAACTCAACTCCCATAAACGATAATGATTCGGCAAATGTTCAAACTATATTATACTCGGTAAATTGGGTATATATCAGAACGAAAGGAATACCTTCATACATATCAGGACCTTTTTTAGATGGCAACCCATCTGTTGCAACCAATCAAAATGCTATTTTCAAATTTCCGTTAAATCCTGTTCTGAATGTTGGAACGTCGACGAATACGACCGGCGGAAATATTGGAGTTTTTATTAACGGAGTTGCTCTGTTCGATTATAGAGATGGTGTTTCATGGAAAAATTCTACCAGTTCTTTAGCCGGAGGGCCAATACCGGGAGGTCCGGGTGATGGAGTTTGGAACAGAGATGCAGTGGTTGGTGAACGGTTGGGTTTCGATTGTTCTAAAGCGCATCCGGCCATGGGCAATTATCATCATCATCAGAACCCCAGCGCATTTAATTTGGATCTCAATGTGATTTCAACGGTCTGTAATTTATATACCTCAGATGGATTGTATGTTATTGATAGCGCACTACACTCGCCATTGCTTGGTTTTGCGTATGATGGATTTCCTATTTATGGTGCTTATGGTTATCTGAATGTCAATGGCACGGGGGGTATCGTGCGCATGAAATCGAGTTATAATTTAAGAAATATAACAACCCGGACTCAATATGCAAATGGATCGACTGTAACTGCTGGTCCGCTGGTTAGTGTTACCTATCCATTAGGTTACTTCAGAGAGGATTATGAATACATTGCAACTTCCGCAGCAACACCGGATTATTTGGATGAACACAATGGAAGATTTTGTATAACGCCGGAATATCCAAATGGAATTTATTGCTATTTCGCCACAGTGAACTCCAATTGGAATTCGGCTTACCCATACGTTGTAGGGCCAACTTTTTATGGTGTAAAAACTGCCGTGAAGATTACATCTATCACCGAACCGGTTACGATTTATATACCCACGTCAACCGCGGTGTCCACCATTGAAACAGAACAATTAAATGTCCGTGTTTTCCCGGTACCTGCAGCTGATTTGGTTGCCATTCAATGCAATGATCTGAACAGGGAAAATCTTGATATAGAACTCTACGACATCACCGGACGATTTATTCAAAAAACAATTTTGTACCAGGGTAGTACCATTGCTTTTTTTGATACCAGAACTCTGTACAGTGGTGAGTATATAATTAAAATTTTCAAAGGGACAGAAACCCTGAGTAAGAAAATTTTGATAATGAAATAAGAAACTGTTTAAAATTTATTTCAAAGACTTTCAATTGCACATGCTTCGACTTCGTTCCACACTTCAACTCCGCTCAGTGCGCCACAGCGCACGTTGGTACCCTGAGTGTTTACTAAACGACATGGATGAATCGTTTTCTTTACGAAATATTTCTATTTTTTCATTCTTCCCATCTTCATCCACAAATACATTCCGGATTACTTTTTCCATCAACTGGTTTGGCGAAAATGGTTTCATCAGGTAATCATTTATCCCCGCAAGTGTATCCGCTTGTATTTTTTTTTATTGCAAATAAATCAGGTTGTCTTTGCGTGAAGCCGGAGGGTATTGCGATTGAATAGTGCGAATGAATCTGCTGGTCTGCCGTTACTGTTTTAGTTTTCTAATAAAAATAAAATCGACTTTTGCGATGTTGAAATGGTTCAGTCAAAAGCAAAGGAAATTTACCTGCTTTTTAAAAGGATCGGGAATTATTTCTCCCCGATTTTGGTAAGGACGACTTCTTACTTGGTGAAAAGAGCAGCTATATGTCAGCGCTTGCAAGAGTAACTGGGTTCTGTGAGCATGGAAGAAACGTTCAGCTTTCTTTCTCCTGCAGCTTATTTTGTTTTTCAATTTTATCTATACGCTGCACAATTGAATCAAGATTTCGAAAATGAATGTACGCTTTTCTGTATTTGTGAGCATCGAATGCGGGAGAGCCCATGTGGACTTCTCCTTTTTTCAAAATATTTTTTGAAATGCCTGATTGTGCTGTGATCGTTGTGTTGTCAGCGATTTCAAGGTGACCTACAATTCCAACTTGTCCGCTGAACATACAGTTTTTCCCAATCCTGGTAGAGCCGGCTATTACACCATGTGCGGCGATGTACGTATTCTCACCAACTTCAACATTGTGTGCGATGTGAATGAGGTTGTCGAACTTAACTCCTTTGCGAAGAATGGTTGATCCCAATGTTGCCCTGTCGATGGCGCAATTAGCACCAATCTCCACATTGTCTTCAATGATTACATTCCCGATCTGCGGAATTTTCTGATTGTCGTTCTGAGGGTTAAACCGGAAGCCATCGCTCCCGATAACAGTACCCGAATGAATGATGCAGTCTTTCCCGATTTGCGTTTCAGAGTAAATTTTTACTCCGGAAAACAATGTTGTGTTATCACCGATTACGGCGTTGTCGCCAACATATACCTGCGGATAAATTTTTACATTGTTCCCGATGCGCACGTGTTCGCCTATAAAGGAGAATTCTCCTGCGTACAGGTTACTTCCTGTTTTTGCGCTCTCGGAAATGAATGCATGTTTAGAAATACCGGTCTTGTTAAGTTTTATCTGGTTGTACATTTCCAGCAATTTTGAAAAAGCAATTTCAGCGCTATCCACGCGAATCAGAGTTGTGGAAACAGGCGCTGTCAGAACAAAATTTTTGTTGATGATAACCAGTGAAGCTTTTGTTGTATAAATATAGTGCGTGTACTTTGGGTTGGCAAGAAATGAAATAGAGCCGGGTTCACCTTCTTCTATTTTGGAGAGTTTGGTAATCTTCGCATCGGCGTTACCTTCAATCTGACCGTTCAGTAAGTCTGCAATTTGTTTAGCTGTAAATTCCATTTTCTTTTCGGATTAAAAATGTCTGTAAATATTCTGTTGTGTTTTCAGGATAAAGGTAATACAATTTCGGAAGTTAGGAGGGTTGTTGGCAGGTACAAAAAGACACTGGAGAGAAAAGAAAAAATAAACAGGAATCTGTTTTTGATTTTATTAAAAACTGTTTAAGTTTCTTTCTGGAAAAATAGTATGACCTGGGCACCCTTCGACTTCAACTTTGCTATGAGTTTCGACGCAGGGTCGTACTGAACGGAGTCGACGAGTGTAGGGAAGTTGATGCATGCGCAATAGCAGGTATTTGAAATAAATGTTAAACAGTTTCTGAATATTTTTCTGCTTTTTTTTCGCGCAAATTGTTTAAAAATAAAAAGACCGGAAGAAAATCCCGGTCTTTTAGAAAAGATGTTTTTGTGATTACTTTTTCTTCTTAGCAGCTTTCTTTTTCTTAGCCGCTTTTTTTGCTTTTGCCATTGTGTATAGTTTTTTAAGTTTTTATATATGGTCTTGTACTCATACAAACAGGAAAAGGTTTCAGTTTGCGCCTCTGTTTTTTTTCATCAGCAATATTTTTTATTGAACGATCGGAAAATAAAGTTCGGTTAAAGAGGCCGAAGTAAAATCCGGCATGAAAATTCTCACTCTTACAAAAATATTCATTACAGTAAACGTGTTTATCATCATGAATCAATTTACGTTCGTTCCGTTGTCGAAATAGAAAGGTGATTCAACTTTGTCGCGCGAAAAAATGACGAGTTGAATATCGTCTCCTGTGTTTGGATCTGTTTTTCTGAGAGTCGGAAAATGATCTTTATAAAAAAAGCGCAAGCGCCTCATTTGTTATTTCTCGATCCATCTGATGCGAAAATGTATGCAGAGCAACAGAATCGAAGTAAGAAAAATTATTGAACGGTTCTGTCGGAATTGTGCCTGCACTGTTTTTCCATAATATGAGAAAATAAAAAAAGATCGTAAAAAAAAAATTTCATCCCTGACTATTATTATTTTTTTTGACAAGGGCCACGATTGATTCTCAATTAACCTGCAGAATAAACAGGAGAACGGAAAGGATGTAACCAATGCTCAGAGCACCAGGAAAATCGTTCTGTAATATTTGCTGTATGACGTGTAAGCAAATACATGATGTTACCGCCGATTAATCCGCGTGTTCAAAACAGTGAATACGAAATTTCTTCTAAGCGATTTGTTCATTTTTTATTAATGTCGATGAACTGAATGGAGAGAATAGTCAGCAAAGAAAACGAAGTAATTGTCAATGAATGCGGAAAAATGGTTGCAATAACTGTTTAAATTTTTGTGCAAGAAAATGTTATAGCGAACGAAGCATGCGCAATCGCAAGTATTTGAAATAACTTTTAAACAGTTTCTCAGTGTTATGAGATGGCGTTTTTAAAGATTGTCGATCTTATATTGAATGGTTTGCCTGTCGGTTTGTGTCTTTGCTAACGAATGGGCGATCTGGAAATTTTCCAAAGCCCGCTTGTTGTTGATGCCCGTAAACAGTTCACCAAGCAAAGTAAAGTAGAAGTGATTATCCGCCAGGTTTAATTTCATTGCTTCCACAATTGCTTCCTCTTTGCCATTTGCTTTTGAAAGCGCATAGGTTCTGTTAAGCGCTGCCATCGGTGAGTACTCTATTTGCAACAGCTGGTTGTAGAGTTGAAGAATATTTTCCCACTTTTCCTTTGTATCTGTTTTGTTGGTGTGCCAATAAGCGATCGCTGCCTCAAGATGATATTTCGAAAGTTTATTTCCGGTTGCGGCAAGGTTTAAATAATGTTCACCTTTTACGATCAACTCCGCATTCCATAATTTAGTATCCTGGTTGTCGTATAAAACAAGTTCACCGTTTTGATTGATCCTCGCTTCAAAACGTGAAGCATGAAAACACATCAGCGAAAGCAGCGCATTTACAGAAGGTTGATTGGTGTTGTTATTTTCTACAAGAAGATAGCACAGGCGAATTGCTTCCAGGCAAAGATCTTTACGCAGAGTCATATTTTGGCTGGTGGAATAATATCCTTCGTTGAACAGCAGATACAAAGTGGTCAATACAACTTCTAATCGCTCATTGATTTCTGAACTTTTCGGAAATTCAATCTTTACTTTTTCAGTTCGTAACTTTTCTTTTGCCCTGAATAATCTTTTGTTAATGGTTTCTTTGTTTGATAAAAAAGCATCGGCTATTTCTTCAATTCCGAACCCGCAGAGGATGCGGAGCGACAAACCGATTTGTGCTTCTGTTGAAATCGAAGGGTGACAGATTGCAAACATCATCTGCAACTGGCTGTCGTTTATATTCTGATCGGATAAATCTATTTCCGGTTCTTGAATTCCCGACAACGCGGATTTTATTTCGGGAGCAATTTTATTTTGAAAATGAGAATCGCGTTGCAGGAAGGTTTTTGCTTTATTCTTCGCGACACTGTATAACCATGCGGTCGGGTTTACCGGAAGGCCTTTTAATCCCCATGTTTCGGAGGCGGATAAAAAAGTATCACTTGTAATGTCTTCCGCGATTTCAATATGATCAAAGCCGAACCGTTTACAGAGAACAGAAATAATCTTTCTGTATTCTGTCCGGAACAAATGAGGAATCAATTCGTTTTGATTAGCCATAATTAAAAAACCTCCCGAAAGTTCGGGAGGTTTTTTGAAAAATCAACTGTTGTCGTCCATTGGAACAACTTGTCGAACTTCTACGTTGCCACCAATGGTTAAGATCGGACAACCCTTTGCAAGTTCAGCCGCTTCATCCATGTTGTTCGCATTTACAAGAATGTAACCGCCAATGGCCTCTTTCATTTCAACGTACGGTCCGTTGGTAATCACCTTGCTCGACTTCACCACCTTGCCTTCGGAAGCCAATCGATTGCCTGAACTGGCCAATTTGTTTTGAGCAGCGAGACCGCCCATCCAGTCCTGCCATGGTTTCATCATCGATTGCAACTGTTCAGGTGACAGTTGGATTGCAGAAGCTGTGAAATCCCTTCTGAATACAAATAAGAATTCTTTCATTTTGTTTTGATTTTAATTGTTAGTGATTTAATGAACTATACTCCATAACAAATGAGGTTTCTGAGATTGGACAGGTGGTGAAAAATATTTTTTTCAGCGATCAACTGCATGATGTTGAAGGCAGAACTACTTCGGCGCGATCTTCAAAAGAAACAACGCGATCACGGAAAAAATAATGTTTGGTATCCACACGGCAAGCAAAGGCGGAACGGATCCGCTCGTTGCAAATGTATTTGAAATCTGCATGAATAAAATATAGGTAAAGCTCAGGGTGATTCCGATCCCTAATTGCACACCGATCCCGCCGCGCGTCTTACGGCTGGAGAGAGAGACTCCCATCAGCGTAAGAATAAAAATAGCCACTGGTACGGCACCCCGTCTGTATTTTTCAATCAGGTAAATAGGAATGCTTGCGGAACCTTGTAGTTTTTCATCTTCTATAAATCTGTTTAATGCAGGCGTATCCATGGCTTCAACAATCGTAAGCCGTCGTTTAAAATCAGATGGATAAAAAGAAAGAGTTGTATCAATAAACAATCCACTGGTCAGGTGCTCATGAAATCCATTGATGGTGCGGATGTAATAATTATCAATCCTCCATTTGCTAAGGGTGCTGTCCCATGTGATTCTGTCAGAGTTGAGAAAATAAGTTCGCTTTCCGTCTTGAATTTTTTCCATCGAAAAGCGGAAGCCCATGTTTTCATTCGTGTTGTAGCTTTCCATGTAAATAAAAACACCCGGACTAATCTGTCGGTGAATGTTCCTGTCTTTAAACTCCACCGGGTTTCGGATGTATACATTTTCAAATGCAAGCCGTGTGTTGTTCGAATGAGGAATCACCCAGCCGTTGAAATAAAAGCTGATGATGGCAATGGTCGCCGCTGAAATAAAATAGGGGAGAAGCATTCTTTTGAAACTCACACCGCTGTTGAGTATGGCGACGATCTCCGTATTCGCCGCCATCTTCGCGGTGAAAAAAATAACGCTGATGAACACGAACAAAGGCGCAAACAGGTTGGCGAAGTAGGGAATGAAGTTCAGGTAGTATTGAAATACAATTGCTGAAAGCGGGGCGTGACGTTCCAGGAAATCATCGATCTTTTCGGAGATGTCGAATACAACGGCGATTACAATGATCAAAGCAAGGGAAAGAAAAAAAGTTCCCAGGAATTTTTTGATGATGTATTTGTCGAGTGTTTTCAAAATAACTGTAGCGAATTACGAATTGGGTACGAATGTACGAATACACGAATGGTTTGATGGTTACTGTTTACGAAGCCGCAACTATAAACAAGTAAACCGTAAACTTTTTATAATCTGTTCGCAAGTTTCCCTACCATCTCATTCTTCCACGCCATAAAACATCCTTCTAAAATTTTCTGTCTTGCTTCGGTTACAAGCCACAAATAAAATGAAAGATTATGAAGTGTCGCAATTTCCGCGGCCAGCATTTCTTTACTAATCACCAAATGACGCAGATAAGATTTCGAATAGTATGTGTCTACAAACGAAGTTCCTTCTTCATCAATCGGTGAGAAATCAGCTTTCCATTTTTCATTCCGCATGTTCATGATTCCATTTTTGGTGAACAACATGCCATTGCGCGCATTGCGCGTGGGCATCACGCAGTCGAACATGTCGATGCCGAGGGCAATGCATTCAAGAATATTGGCGGGTGTACCGACTCCCATTAAGTAGCGCGGTTTGTCTTTCGGCAAAATGTTGCAGACGACTTCCGTCATTTCATACATCATTTCAGCTGGCTCGCCGACCGACAATCCGCCGATGGCGTTTCCTTCCCGTTGCGCTTCCGCGATGGCTTCCGCTGATTGAATACGCAAATCTTTATAGGTGCTTCCCTGCACAATCGGAAATATAGTTTGTGCATGTCCGTATTTATGTTCGGTTTCATCAAAACGGTTGCAACATCTCTTCAGCCATCGGTGCGTCATCTCCATACTTTTTTTTGCGTAACGATGTTCGCATGGAAACGGTGTACACTCATCAAACGCCATGATGATGTCGGCGCCAATAGTTCGTTGTATGTCAATGGCATATTCCGGTGAGAAGAAATGTTTTGATCCATCGATGTGTGACGTAAACGAAACTCCTTCCTCTTTTATTTTTCTTTTATCAGCAAGAGAATATACCTGGTAGCCGCCGCTGTCGGTGAGGATCGGTTTTTTCCAGTTCATGAAACCATGCAATCCGCCCGCTCTTTCAAGAATATTTAAACCCGGACGCAAATACAAATGATAGGTATTACCAAGAATGATCTGCGCTTTGATATCTTCGGTAAGATCTCGCTGATGAACCGATTTCACCGTGCCGGCAGTACCAACAGGCATAAAAATGGGTGTGAGAATTTTTCCGTGATCCGTGGTAATTTCTCCGGCGCGGGCTTTGGAATGTTTGTCCGAAGTGGTTAGGGTGAAGTGCATGTTAGAAGCTGAAAATTGGAAGGAAGCAGGAAGTGGGCAAAATTAAAGTATTTCTATGGCGAGTTTCCTATCATGAAAATATTCTCTCAATCCATTTCTGAAGAAAAAAGAATTCAAAGTTCAGTATCGCATTAATTTTTTGAAAACGATTGCTGAATTTTTTCTTCCGAGAAATCGTAATCCGAATAATCTTTTACCACGTTATAAAGTGTGTCACGTTCAACAGGAGTCCTGTTGCTTAGTAAAATCAGGTTGACTAATTCTTCCGTTGACAAAGCTGGCTTTTGCTCTTCTGATCCGGCCATCGAATAAATTTTCGTGGTGTCATCAATCGTTCCGTCAAGGTCATCTACTCCGAATGATTGTGAAAGTTGCGCCGTGCTTCTTCCAATCATCGGCCAATATGCTTTTACATGATTGAAGTTGTCGAGGTAAATTCTTGACACCGCATAATTACGTAAGTCTTCCGTTACATTCACTTCAGGAATGTGCGACATGTCGTTGTCTTTGTTCCGGAATTTAAGAGGAATGAAAGTGTTGAAGCCACCAGTTTGATCCTGTAATTTCCGGAGACGTTCCATGTGATCAATACGATGCGAATAATTTTCAAGGTGGCCGTACAACATCGTCGCGTTGCTGTGCATACCGAGGCGATGAGCAGTTTCGTGAATGTTCAGCCATTCATCAGAAGTACATTTATCGTGACAAATCTGATTCCTTATTTCTTCGTCAAAAATTTCTGCACCACCGCCGGGAATCGAATTCATTCCGGCATTCTTCAGAATTTTTAATCCTTCTTCTATAGAAACTTTCGCTTTGCGGAACATGTAATCAAGTTCAACAGCAGTGAATGCTTTGATGTGTAATTCCGGACGATACGATTTTATCTTGCTGATGACATTCGCGAAAAAATCAAGGTTCATTTTCGGATGAACACCACCGACAATGTGAACTTCTGTCACCGGTTTACCATCAAAGGATTTTACTTTGTCGAGAATTTCCTGTTCGGTGAGTTCCCATCCTTCTTCGCGGTTTTTATATACACGCGAGTAGGAGCAGAACTTGCAGGTGAACACGCATACATTGGTCGGTTCAACGTGAAAGTTTCGGTTGAAAAAAGTTTTGTTCCCGTTTTTCTCTTCCCGTATGAAATTGGCAAGTGATCCTAAGAAACCGAGCTCTCCTTTTTCAAAGAGAACCACGCCTTCATCAAAAGAAATACGCTGATGATTAAAAATTTTATCCGCGATATTTTTTAATTCGGATGTAAGAGTTTTGTTGTCAAACACAGATTGAAGAAGGGTTTCTGACATGATGAAAGGTATTAAAAGAGATGGATCAAAGGTAAAGGAAAATGTGATTGATAGAAAACGATTTCTCGCAAACCTGACTGCCTGCCTGCCGGTTTGCGAGACCAAGGATTTATCACACTTTTGTCAAAATTCACATCTCATGGTACACTCACGGGAAAAATTGCTTTCTTTGTAACAGATGGATACAGATAATGTCTTCCGTATTTTATTGGTAGAGGATGAAGAACATCTTCTTGAAGTCATCAAGTTAAATCTTGAGCTCGATGGCTATCGGGTAACAGCAGCGATGAATGGAACTGCTGCTATGAAGATTTTTAAACAGGAACGGTTCAGTTTAGTGATTCTCGATGTGATGCTTCCTGAAATGGATGGCTTTAGCGTGTGTGAAGCGATTCGTCTTTACAATTCATCGGTGCCGATTTTATTTTTATCTGCAAAGAATACACATGAGGATAAAATTATGGGATTGAAAAGAGGCGCAGATGATTACATGACGAAGCCGTTTAATCTCGAAGAATTTTTATTAAGGGTGAAAGCACTTATCAAACGCGGCATGAGCCGATCGGAGAAGGCGGAGCTAAATGATACATTCAGGTTCGATGATTTCGAAGTAAACTTTCTTACCTATGAGATTTCAGGAAAGGACAAGAAAAAAATTCCGTTGACAAAAAAAGAAATTCTACTTTTAAAACTATTGATTGAGCGAAGAAATGAAGTGGTTTCACGGGAACAAATCCTTGAAACCGTGTGGGGATACGACATTTATCCATCCACCCGAACCGTTGATAATTTCATTTTATCGTTCAGAAAGTACTTCGAAAAGGATCCTAAACAGCCCAAATACTTTTTCTCCATACGAGGAGTCGGGTATAAGTTTGTTCATTATCAGATTTGAGCCGGATAAACAAAATTCATTTTGTTTATAGAATTCCGTGCTATCATTGAGAAAATTATTATTTAATCCAATAAAAATCCACCTAAAAAAATGAGAAAATCAGTACTTACATTTCTTCTTTCTATTGCTTCTGCGATGCTAATTGCTCAGGTTCCGGCTCATCGGTCGTGCGGAACAATGGATAATCTTCAGCGACTGCTCCAGGAAGATCCTGCATTGGCAGGCAGAATGCAGCAAATTGAAAATCAAACAGCCGCTTACGTTGCAGCGCGCGCGCAGAACAGCCCGGGGAATACCGTGCAGTCGATCATTACGATTCCTGTGGTGTTTCACGTTGTCTATGCGAATGCGGCTCAGAATATTTCTGATGCGCAATGCATCGCACAATTAAACCAGTTAAATCTTGATTATGCGCATATTAACACAGATGCTTCGAATGCACCGGCTCCATTTTTAAGTGTTGCAGCAAATACACAGGTTCAATTCTGTCTCGCTCAACGTGATCCAAATGGGAATTCTACTACAGGTGTTATTCATAAGTCTACGACTACTTCTTCTTTTTCCTCGAATGATAATGTGAAGCACAACTCAACAGGAGGCGACGATGCATGGTCATCTGTAAACTATCTGAACATCTGGTCATGCAATTTGGGCGGTGGATTATTAGGATATGCGCAATTTCCCGGAGGCACTGCCTCTACTGATGGCGTTGTATTTTTATATTCTTCCATCGGAAGTATGCTTCAGCCAGGAACTGCTTCACCCTATAATTTAGGAAGAACAGCTACTCATGAAATCGGGCACTGGTTAAATCTTCGTCATATCTGGGGAGACGCAAATTGTGGTAATGACTTTGTGGGTGATACTCCTACTCAACAAACATCGAACTTCAGTTGCCCAAGCTATCCTCATGTTACATGCTCAAACGGAGCTAATGGTGACATGTTCATGAACTACATGGATTACACAGACGATGGTTGCATGAATATGTTTACTGCAGGACAAACTACCAGAATGCAAGCGATATTTGCTTCCGGCGGTCAGCGAGTTGGTATTCTTTCTTCGTTGGGATGTGTACCTCCGGTTGTGGTTTCCTGCGGACTACCGGTAGCACAAGCGACAACCGGAATTACAACTTCGGCTGCCACTATTAACTGGTCGGCAGTTTCGGGAGCTACCAGTTACAACGTTCAATACCGTGTGAATGGAACTTCTACCTGGACATCCACGACTTCTTCAGCTAATTCAAAAGCATTGAGCGGCTTAGCAGCGTCTACAACTTATGAGTGGCAGGTTCAGGCAGTTTGTGCTTCCGGTTCAAGCGCATTCACAGGTTCTTCTACTTTTACAACAGCAGCCATTGTGGTAACGTGTGGAGTTTCAACAGCAAATGCTACGACAGGAATTACAACTTCTTCTGCCACTATTAACTGGACAGCAGTTTCAGGAGCCATCAGTTATAATCTTCAATATCGTGTAAATGGAAGTGCAACATGGACTTCGACAACGTCTGCTACAAATTCAAAATCATTGAGTGGATTAGCTGCTTCAACGACGTATGAGTGGCAGGTTCAAACGGTTTGTTCCGCAGGTACGAGCGCGTTCACAGGTTCTTCTACATTCACTACATCAGCTGTTGCAACAGGGTGTTCGGATATATATGAGCCGAATAATACGTCAACGGTTTCCGCTCAAATCCCGACGAACGTAGACATCAATGCCTTGATTACACCCAGCGGAGAATACGATTGGTACAATTTCGTTACAACAAGTCCGAACTCAAATATCAAGATTACCCTTACCAATCTTCCGGGCGATTATGATATCAGGTTGTATAATTCGAATAAGAGCCAGTTGGCTATTTCACAGAATGGAGGAACTACAAGTGAGCAGATCATCCGTAACACGACAACTGCAGGAACCTATTATATTCGGGTATACGGTTATGCGGGAGCGAACAGCAGCACACAGTGTTACGATTTGAAAGTTGCAACCGGTAGCGCGGCATTCAGAACGGTTGACGAAAATCAATCCATCACGGAAGCAGTCGCTGTTTCAGATATGGTCATCTATCCGAATCCCGCAACGGATCTCGTGAATGTTGCTTTCAACGGAGTTCAGGATGAAAAAGTAAGCATCCGTATTTTTGATATGGTTGGAAGAACTATTCGTTCGGAAACGTTTACCACGGAATCAGGATTGAATAAGTTTAACATCAATCTGCATCAAGTAGTTCAGGGAGTTTACTTTGTGGAACTGACAAGTGCGAATACAAAAATTGTGAAGAAATTAGTTCTTGATAAATAATCCACGATCAATAAAAATAGAAAAGGCTGTCTGCATATAAGCGACAGCCTTTTTTTATTTGAAGTGATTTTTTTAATGTCTTTCGTTCTTGGGAGGGACGATAAAATCGAGCGGAAGAATATACTGAACATCCACGGCATAGCCGCCTCGCGTTCCGGGTTTCCAGTCGGGGAATAACTGAACAACACGCAATGCTTCAGTGTTCAGTTCTTCATTTACTCCACTTAATACTTTTGCATTTTTGATTTTTCCTGTTTTATCTACCAGGAAGCCAACGTACACTCTTCCTTGAATGCCATTGAGTTTTGCCTGTGGCGGATACGTCAGTTTCTTTCTCAGAAAATTCTCAAGACTGTCAGTGCCACCGATAAATTCCGGTTGCGTCTGAACGACAGTAACACCGAAACCGGCCTTTACACGCTGGTGCTCCTTTTTTGGTACAGGAGGAGTTTGTGCGAATGAATTTGCTGCAACCAAGGTTGCAATAGCGATGTAACGTAGCTTCATTTTAATAGTAATTTAGATCTATATCGAATTCATGCTTTAACCGATAATAGCTTTACGAACCAAAGATAAAAAAGTTTGCATAACTAAGTTAGTACAGAAATCATTAATTTGTGAACGGGGAGTTGTGGTAAACAACATTTTTGTTTAATTTTTATCCTCCGAACTCCAAACTAAAAATCAGGAACTAATAACGCCCTCACTTCACTTTCATTCCCAGATTAAACATCATGAATGAAAAGATATCAGTTTGTTCCTCAATCTGTTTTGCTACGGGTTTGCTGGATCCCAAAACAGTTGCCGCTGCATGCCCGGCATTCATATCAATACGTATCAATTGAGGATTTTTCCCTTTGTATTTCTCCTGAAGAGTCGCAATGAATTTGAATGAGTGAGCGGGAACAACACGGTCATCATGATCGCCTGTTGTAGCAAGAGTTGCCGGATAATTTTTTCCTTCTTTTATGTTATGCAGCGGTGAATAGGAATACAGGTTCCGGAAATTTTTTTCGTCTTCACTCGATCCGTAGTCACCCTTCCATGCCCAGCCAATCGTAAATTTGTGATAACGGAGCATGTCCATAACTCCAACCGTAGGGATAGCGACTTTGAAAAGTTCCGGTCGTTGAGTCATCACAGCGCCAACAAGCAATCCGCCATTCGATCGTCCACCGATAGCAAGATGCTCAGGGCTGGTATACTTTTGATTGATCAGGTATTCAGCAGCCGCGATAAAATCATTAAACACATTTTGTTTTTTTAATTTGGTTCCGGCTTCATGCCATGCTTCCCCATATTCTCCGCCACCCCGAAGAGCTGGCATCGCAAACACACCGCCGTTTTCAAGAAATACTAGCCGCTCAATTTTAAACTCAGGTGTTTTGCTAACGTTAAATCCGCCATAGCCAAAAAGCAAAACAGGGTTGGTTCCGTCTAATTTAATTCCTTTTTTAGCGACAATAAACATCGGAATTTTTGTTCTGTCTTTGCTGGTGTAAAAAACCTGTTTGGTTTCGAATGAGTCGGTCGGGAAATCCATTTTGGGTTGGAAGTAAACGGTTGATTTGCGTCCGCGTAAGTCATATTGATAAATAGTTGTAGGCGCAGTGAAAGTGGTAAGGGAGTAAAAAATCTTTGAGTCGAATGTAGAGGCTGAAAGTTCATCTACAGTTCCAATAGCCGGCAATGCCACATCACTCAGAAACGATCCGGTTTTGTTAAACAACTTTAATTGACTCGTTGCATCTTTCATGTATTCTGTAATAATCATGTTGAAGACGATTTTTGCTTCTTCCAGCACATTTGTCTGCTCAGGAATAATCGTTTTCCATTCAGCTTCGGAGTGGTTCAGATCAACAGCGACAAGGCGTTTCTTAGGAGCATCCTTCGTGGTAATCATATATAGCATGCTGCTGTCGTTCCCAATGATGCCGTTTTGCGTGGTAAAACCTTTTACGATCGTAACAAACTGAGCATTTTGTGTAAACAGATCTTTTACATAGAGTTCATTTCCACTGGTTGATTCACTTGCATGAATGATGAGGTAATGCTCGTCTTCAGTAACCCCGGCACCGAAATTTCTCAACGGATGTTCTTTGTCCTCGTAAATCAACTGGTCTTCTTTCTGATCGTGACCAACACTGTGATAATACACTTTTTGAAATTCATTTTTCCCTTTCAAAACATTGGAAGAATCAGGAGCATTATACCGGGAATAATAGAATCCATCTCCTCTCCAGGCGATGCCGGAAAATTTTACCCATTCAATTTTATCGGACAGTTGTTTTCCTGTTTCCGTATTCATGACATAGATTTCATTCCAGTCGCTGCCTGCACGCGCAATGGAATACGCAAGGAATTTTCCGCTATGAGAAACGGCCTGACCGTTGATGTTAACCGTTCCATCTTTCGAAAGTGTGTTGGGATCAAGTAACGGAACCGGTTTTTCTTTCAAGTCATGAATGATGTTGAGTACAAATTGATTCTGTAAACCATCATTGGTAAATACAAAATAATTTTTTCCTCCTCTAAACGGAGCCGAGGATTTCGGGAAGTTCCACAACGTGGTAAGCCGTTGCTTCACTTTATCACGGAAGGGAATTTTTAACAGGTATTCATTGGTAACTTTATTTTCCGCTTTCACCCATTCCGTTGTTTCAGTTGAGTTATCGTCTTCAAACCACCGGTATGGATCCGCCACTTTCGTTCCGAAATAGTCATCCACCTGATCGACCTTGTGTGCAACCGGGTATTTTTGAGCGACTCCTGTTAATACCCCCAATGATAAAGCGATAGAACAAACAACAGATTTTTTCATGTGTTTTTTTTTAGGTCACGAATCTACTCAACTAATTTGATGTTGAAAAGAGGGAATGATTCCCGGTGCTACTCATCTTTTATTTTTTCTCAAATATTCACCTTTAGAATATGATCATTTACCGTAATCTTTATTCCATTGACAAAAAAGCCGGATAACGAAATATCTTTTAAAATACATTTGACGCGTCAACAAGTTCTTTATATAAACAAGTAACATTTCAGCAATGAAATTTATTTGAAGATAGTGCAGGAATTAATTTCTGAGCCGTGAACCCCCTTATCCCTCAAACCTCACCTCTGAAATTTTTTTTGGTAACGGTTGGTTACAAGTCCCGTGTTTCCAACTTGAACTTTTTGCTGACCGTTACCTTATACCTGCCTAAGATATTTTTTTGGTTTTGTTTAGGTGAATTTTGCAAATTTTCACTCGTTAAGTGGGAGAAAGCCCTCGGGAAATCGAGGGCTTTTTGCATGTGCATCTTTTAGGTTAGTATTCTCACGTTTGGTTCGCTTTATATTGTACGCAGAGGAAACAGAGTTCTGTCTTAGTACTTATATTTCTTTCCTTCTTTGCGATCTCTGCGCCTCTGGGTGAAAAAGTAGTTAGCTAAAGAGAAAAAAAGCCTCCCGAATTAACGGGAAGGCTTTTCACACACCACGAAAACCAAACGCACTATCTTAATGAACAATGCTCACATGACCTGTCCATTCATAATTTTTTCCATCGTCACCTAACCCCTTTATTTTATATACATACACATCCTGTTCGCATGCGTTGCCTTTGTAATAACCATCCCAGTAGCCGTCCAAACTATCCCAGCTTTTAAGTAATTCTCCCCAGCGATTGAATATCCAAACCTGTATGTTCGTCATCTCCGTAAATTCAGGTTTGAAGATATCGTTTTTGCCGTCTCCGTTTGGAGTGAAACAATTTGGTGCGAAGAGTGTTGAGTGAGGATGAATGTCAATTCTCCTGAATGCTGTATCAAGACAGCCATACGAATTCAACACAATCAAACGCGCGAAATATGTTCCGGTATCCGAAAATACATGTGTCGGTGAAACGATGTTGTTAATATTGGTTCCGTCACTGAAGTTCCATGTGTAGGAAACATACCCTTGTGACAGATTAATAAATTGAACAACAGGATTCAAAATATCGATCACGTCCGGGTTCACATTAAAGGCCGCGTCCGGCGAGGGGTAAACAGTCACATAGTTTGGTTGCGTAAGAGTTGTCTGACAACCTTCGTCGGTAGCCACAGTAAGTGTAATTGAGTATACACCTGATTGATCAAACAGGTGATTGGGGTTTTGCGAGGTTGAAACACCACCATCTCCGAAATCCCATAACCACGCTGTGATACTTCCATTGTTCACCCATGATGAATCCAGGAAGCTTCCGTTGAGCGGGCTGCAACCTTTAAGTGAAGAACCGAATTGCACCTGTGGCTTCGGATTTATTTTAATCATGACAGTATCTGTATTCTGACAACCGAAATCAGATGTACCAATGAGGGTAGCAAGGTATATACCAGGTGCAGGATACGTATGTGAAGGGTTCGAAGCAGACGCAACATTTCCATCTCCGAAACTCCAGACATAATTTGAAATGTTTCCTGTTCCGATGGATGATGAATTGCTGAATTGCGTTGCGGACGGGTAACACGCGGCAGGAGCGCTGAATGTAATTTCCGGTTGCGGATAGATATTTACATCAGCGATGTCTGATGAAAAACAACCGTATGAATTCGACGTGACTAGTGTAATCTCAAATGTTCCCGGATTCAGGAAAGTATGCGTCATCATGGAATCGGTTGAATAAAAACCGTCGCCGAAATCCCAGAAGTAACCGAGACTTCCGGATGCATTGTCTCCCGACATATCATTCAATGCAACAGGTGCACCCATACATGCATCATGACTGCTGATTCGGGGAGATGGTGAAGGATAAACGAGGACATTACCCGATGCAGAATTATAACATCCGTAATTGGTGGTAGTTGTCAGTGTAATATTGTAATGACCGGAGTCACTGTACATGTGTAACGGAGAGTTTGCATTCGAAGATGCTCCGTCACCGAACTGCCAGTTCCAGGCAGATACGTTCCCGTCGGCTGACTGTGTATGGTCATTAAAAATAGTCTGTACTCCAAGACAGCCGTTGTTTGCGGTAAATGCAACGACCGGCCCGATATATACACTTATATTTTGCGCAACCTGGCTCACGCATCCGTTTAATGAAGTAACGGTAAGCGTAACATTATACATACCCGGATTTGAGTACAAATGTGAAGGGCTGTTTAATGTTGAAGTTGTGCCGTCATTGAAATCCCACATGCTAGTAAAATTACTTCCACCTGCGATGTATGATTGATTGAAGAACTGAGTCGCATTGGTATAGCAAACATTTGCTGCAGCAAATGCCGGGACAGGATCAGGGAAGATGTTAACATTTGAATTGTAGGTATTCGTGCAGCCAAAATTTGAAGTGATCGTTAAGACGGCAGAATAGGTTCCGGCATTTGTGTAAATGTGCACCGGCTGACTTGCGGAAGAAATTAAATTGTCACCGAAGTTCCATGACCATGCGGCAATTGAACCCGCGCCAACAGTTGATCCGTCAACGAAATTAACGGGTGAATTTACACATACATCCTGCGCCGTGAAGTTTGCAACTGGTATTGGATGAATGGTGAGATTTTGTATGACAGTATCCCTGCACTGATGATTGGTTGTAGCAATTAACGTAACAGTATACGAACCTGTTGATCCGAATACATGTGAGGGATTGATTTGATTTGAACCGGAACCGTCTCCGAAATTCCAATACAAAGAAGATACTGCCCCGCTTGTAACCGTTGAGTTATTTGTAAAGAGTGCCGGAGAATTTTCACACACCGGACTTGTTGCAAAGTCAGCATTCGGCAAAGGATATATTGTGATTGGTTGTGTAGCAGTATCCGAGCATCCAAGCGCTGACGTAACCACTAATTGAACGTTGTATGTTCCGTCAGCAGTGTATAAATTTCCCGGGTTGATCGCATTGGAAGTTGTACTATTTCCAAAATTCCAGTTGTAACTGGTTATGCTTCCGTTACTGGAAAATGATAAGTTGTTGAATTGTGCGGAGGTTTGCGCACACACAGCGGGTACGCTGAACGCAGCAACAGGCAGGCCTTTCACATTAATATTTTTTGTACTGGTACCTGTACAACCGTTGGCTGAGGTAACGATCAATGTCACGTTGTAATTACCGGCTGCTGTGTATATGTGTGAAGGATTTTGTGAGGAAGAAGTTGTTGCATCACCAAAATTCCAGCTCCATGAAGTAATTGATCCGGTGCTCACAGTTGAAAGATCGTTAAATGTTGTCGCCAGTCTCTGACATACATTCGTACTATTGAAATCAGCGACCGGAAGAGGATTGATCACGACAAGATGCGACATCGTTGCAGGACATCCGCTTGCCGAAGCAATTGAAAGTACAACATTGTACGTTCCCGCTGCCTGGTATGCATGAACAGGATTTCTCAGCGATGAACTGTAACCATCTCCGAAGTCCCAACTGTATGTTTGAACTGTTCCCGAACTTACAGTAGATTGATCAGTGAAGGACGTGTTTGTTCCCGAACAGGTAGCGGGTGCTGTGAACGCCGCAACCGGATTTGGATTTAATGCAACTGCAGAGAAGATAGTTGCTGAACATCCGTTCGGATCTGTAACAGTTACAGAATATGTTGCGGCTGTATTTACATTGATAGATTGTGTTGTTGCGCCGTTACTCCACAGATACGTACAACCCGGGTTACCTGCATTCAGCATAGTAGATTGTCCTGAACAGATGGAAGTACGTGTAGGGGTTGCACTGAATGATCCCGCGAGCGTAACGTATGCGCTTCCAATTGCTGTGCAACCAAAGGCATTGCTCACAATAACAATATACGTTCCTGAGTCGGTAACTGAAATGGTTTGAGTGTTATCGCCTGTTGACCATTGGTAAGTCCCTCCGGGGTTGCCTGCATCCAACATTGTACTGAAACCTGTACAGACAAGTGTTGTCGGTATGTTTACAACGGGAGTCGGGTTTACAATTACCCGCATCGTATCAGTCGATTGACAACCGTTAACATCAACACCGATAACAGTATAATTCGAATTTGAAAGAGGTGTAACAAGGATAGAAGATAAAGTTGATCCACCGGGATTCCAGGTATATGTTGAACCGCCCGTTGCTGAAATTGAAATCGTTGATCCGATACAAATCGTCTGATCCGGACCTGCACTTATTGCAGGCAGTGGATTTACCAGAACGGTTGTAGTATCAGTTGCCTTGCATCCATTCGCATCCGTTACGGTTACGATGTAATTTGTTGTAGCAACGGGATGAACCATTATGCTTGAACTGATTAAACCACCTGGGCTCCATAAATAGGTTAATCCTCCGGTAGCAGTTAAGAGAGCAGAACCACCGACACAAATGGATTGATCAGGACCCGCGTTTGCCGTTGGAAGCGGATTCACATTGACGTTAACATTATCGGTTGTCTGGCATCCGTTAACATCTGTAACGGTAACGGAATAAGTTGTTGTCGAAACGGGTGTCACAACGATTACGGATGTGTTCAATCCGCCTGGTGACCAATTGTAAGAAGTTCCTCCGGTTGCGGTTAGTGTCGCATTTGAACTGTTGCAAATATTTTGATCTGCACCTGCATTTGCTACCGGCAACGCATGCACAATTACAGATTGAACAAGTGTATCGGTACAACCATTTGATGAAGTGAGAATCAGACTTGCGTTAAATGTACCTGCTGACGCATACGTGTGATTCGGCTGTTGCAGTGACGAGGTATATGAATCTCCGAAATCCCAGTCGTATGTCGTAATTGATCCTGTTGATATGCCTGATGCATTTGTAAATACAGTTTGATTTCCTGAACAAACTGTTGTCGAAGTAAAGTTCGCAACTGGTAAAGGATAAACCGTAATCGTCTGAATAATTGTATTCGAGCATCCTCCTGCAGTAGTTACCTGCAGCGAAACATTGAAATTTCCAGAAGTCAAATAGGAATGAATCGGATTTTTTAGAGAGGAAGTAACTCCGTCCCCGAAAGCCCATGAATAGCCGGTGATATTCCCGGTAGACACACTTGAAGCGTCTGTAAAAATAACGGAGCTGCCCTGGCAGGCGTTTATGAAATTGTAATTCGCAACGGGCAAAGGATTCACAGTAACAATATTGGTAATTGAGTTGATACAGCCACTTGCTGTTTTGATAGTAAGTGTCACATTGTATGTTCCGGCAGATGGGTAAGTATGTGTGGGATTCTGCTGGGTGGAAACATTTCCATCACCGAAATCCCATTGCCATGTACTGATAGAACCGGTGGCAACTGATGATGCATCGGTAAACGATGTCGCATTTCCGAGACAAATATTGGTAGCTGTAAAATTGGGAACAGGAATCGGGTTTACAACGATTGTAGTGGTAATGGAGCCAGTGCAACCGGATGTATCCGTTACCATCACTGAATACGTTCCTCCTGTATATACAGTAATAGTTTGTGTTGTCTGGCTGGTTGGAGACCATAAGTAGGTCATTCCCGGATGACCTGCATTAAGCGTAGTACTATCGCCCTGGCAAAATGAAATGGTTCCGTTATTTACATTCAGTGAAGCACCCGAAGCAACGGTGCAGGATGACGATGAATTACAGCCATACGCATCGGTTACTGTAACAGAGTACGTTCCGCCTGTGTTAACATTAATCGTTTGAGTTGTTGCTCCTGAAGGAGTCCATGCATAGGTTGATCCCGGATTTCCCGCATCGAGTGTGGCATTTCCTCCGCTGCATATAAACAATGATTGCAGAGTAACAACAGGAGCAGTATGAACATTTACCACCACATCTGCAGAATCGGAACAACTGTTTCCATTTGTAACAACAACTGTGTACGTGGTAGTAGTTGTCGGGTTAACGTTGATGGAAGGAGTCGTTGATCCCGTTGGAATCCAGTTATAAGAAATACCACCGCTTGCTGTGAGTGTTGTGCTTGATCCTGAACAAATGTGAACTGTCGGTGTTACATTCGCTGTTGGTAACGGATTTACGTTTACTCGAATACTGTCATTCGACGTGCAACCATTTGCATCCGTCACTGTCACCAAATAATTTGTTGAACTTCCGGGAGTCACTACAACAGAAGAAGAGTTGGAACCGCCCGGGCTCCATGTATAATTCGTTCCGCCAATCGCAGTTAATGTTGCTGAACTTCCGATGCAAATATTCTGATCAGGACCGGCAGTCGCAACAGGCAAGGGGTTCACAACCACACTTACCACATCAATTCCGACGCAACCGTTTGTATCAGTTAAAGATAAATAGTAGTTGGTTGTACTTCCCGGGGTCACAACAATTGTTGACGCTGTGTCCCCTGTCGGAGACCAGGTATAAGATGATCCGCCGGAAGCTGTAAGCGTAGCTGAGTTGCCTAAACAAACTGTTTGGTCAACGCCAGCATATACAGATGGAAGCGGGTATATATGAATCACCCGATAAGCGGTATCAACACAACCCAAAGAATCACCGGCAACCAAAGTAACGGTATAGGTTCCTCCTGAGTTATATGTATGCGTTGGATTTTCGGCTGATGATGTTGTCGTGTCGCCGAAATTCCAGCTCCAGTAATTCAGGCCTTCTCCATATACTGATTGATCAGTGAATGCAACGGTTTGTCCTGCGCATGAGTTAGGCGCAGCAAATGCAACTGTTGGCGGAGGATTGATGTTCACATTCTGAACAAGTGTATCGTAACATCCCAATGTATTCCCAACAATCAACGTTACAGGATACGATCCCGGTGCAGCATAATAATGAACCGGATTCTGAATGGTTCCTGTTGATCCGTCACCGAAGTCCCACTGCCACGAATCTAATATTCCTCCCGGAGTGGTGGACTGGTCGTAGAAATGAATTGAATAATTCATGCAATTGGAAGACGACAGGTTGAATGCCGAAGTCGGTTTAAATGGCATTGCAATTACTACAGTATCTGTTGCTGAACATACTCCATCGCTCGCAGTTACTGTATACGTTCCACCGGGGACTGTAATCGATTGCATCGTTGAACCGGTGCTCCATAAATAAGCATAGGTTCCTGTTCCGCCTGAAGCCGTGGCGGATATGGTTGCGATGTCACTGCAGGCAATGTTCTGGTCAGGCCCCGCATTCACTCTCAAACCGATTACTGTGATGGAATAAGAATAGATTTGACTTCCTACATACGGACAAGCATCATCGGCTACTCGTACTGTGAATACATGAGGAGTGCCGCTGATATCACTCGCACCTGGGGTCCAGCAAAAGGTAGAAGTAGGGTGTTGGGTAGGGGTAGTTGTAAATGTTCCTCCTGGAATTCCGCCATCCCACGTCACCGTTAAATTTTGTCCGGCATCCGGATCATTTGAAAAGATGTCGAAACAAAATGGCTGACCGGCACAGGCAGCCATGCTGAAATTATTGGTTCCGTTGATTCCTGTAAGTGTCGGTAAATTATTACTGCAATTCATAACTGTTAACTGCATGTCGCGTTCAACACTTCCGATCAATACACCATTTCGGTATTCCTTCACAAGCACCGCCATAACGGTTACCTGCAGTGCCTGCGGTGTCAGGCAGATATCACCTGTGAATGTGTTGAAGCTTGTGGCAGGAACAGAGTTTAACGGATTGGATGCATTATAGGGTGCAATGTAATTGACAGTTGTTCCGGAAGTTTGTTTTGGGGTGATAAGTGAATAGGCGAGTGAATCTCCGTCTGCATCATAAGCGCCATGATTAAAACAATACTGTTGTCCGACACAAAGAAAGGGAACCGGTTTATTTGAAAATACCGGAGAACTGTTGTTTGGTGTGATCGTATTATTCAGCGTTGCATAGATATAGAACGTACTTGTGCCAGGAGATGTGATGGTAGTGATGGCGGCATTTCTGCAACACAGGTTGTAACCAAAAACCCAGTCAGTGCAATTCGCCGGAAGTGTAACGATACCATCGTACACCCATTCCTGTATACCTGTAAAGGACCCGCCCTGGCAGGTAGTGACAGCACTTGAACAGGCAGGAGTGATTTCTTTTCCAGTACCGGTTCTCGGATAACATGTAATCCCCAGACTTTGTCCGCAGGAAGCTGAATTGATATTGACAAACGGATTTGTTGGTGCCGGAATTCCAATACAATCGCGGTAAAAGGATAATGTTATACGATAGGTATTTCCACCGAGGCACTGGTAAGTGAGGTCGGCTCCCATCGCATGACTTGCCTTTGATTGCTGAACAAATAATGTGTTCAGCAGCATCATCAGTGAAATCCAAACTTTCAGGTGTATCGTTCTCTTCATATCAACAGGGCTTTAATTCGCATCTCGTACAGAGGTATAAACCCGAGATTTCTATACACCTGAAAATTACCACCAATGAGAAGGGTGTATTTCTGAATAACTCAACCGATGAGTATCTTGTAAGAAGAATTGTTTTTTGAACACAGGTTAAGGAGGAACCATTCGAAAAAATTATAGAATGAACGTTCCGCTAACGGAAAAATGTTTTTCACTAAAAAAAAAACGGTAAGAAATTCCTGAATGAAGTTTATAAAGATTTGATTCCTATGAATCTTTTTAAGTTTTGAATCTTTTTTACAAAACCTTAGTCAAAATTCCGATTCGGAAATTTGATACATTTGTCCTTTAATAACTACACACGGGTTAAAACAGATGATTGAATCAATTGGTTATTGATTGGAAATTATATGCATATCGTATTCTATGTTTGACACACTCTTAACAACAGGAGGCCTCATCGGACTTGTTACGCTGGTTCTGATGGAAATCGTTCTTGGCATTGACAACATCATTTTCATTGCCATTTTGTGTGGATCTCTCCCCGGTAAAGAGCAACAGAAAAAAGCGAGGGTGATCGGATTGTCACTTGCTCTCTTGATGCGAATTATGTTGCTGTTCACGATCACATGGATAGTTCACCTCACGCACCCGTTGTTTTCAATTTCATCTTTTGATGTAAGCGGGCGCGACCTGATTCTTTTTTCGGGAGGAGTTTTCCTCATCTATAAAACAGTACAGGAAATTTATCTTAAGCTGAAGGGTAATGATGGTGATCATAAACCCAAAGAGCGTCAGCTTTCTGTTCAGCAGGCCATTCTTCAGATCACGATCATTGATATTATATTTTCATTTGATTCTATTCTGACAGCTGTCGGGTTAAGCAACGACATCGTTATCATGATCACTGCTGTTACTATTTCGATGTTTGTCATGTTATTTTTTGCGAAGTATGTGACTGATTTTGTAAACAAGTATCCGACGATTAAAATGCTTGCACTTGCATTCCTGGTTTGCATCGGCTTGTTACTTTTTCTCGAATCCATTCATATTCACATCGACAAGGGTTATGTTTATTCTGCACTTGCATTTTCATTGGTTGTTGAATTACTCAACATTCGTTTAAGACGGGTGAAACATCAGGCGATCTGACTTTACCTGAATTCCGTATTCCTCGTTTTAATTCATTTTTTTTCGTTGAATATTTAAATTTTTCTTTTCGATTAAATAGAGTAGGTTTGTATGAACTCAAAAACTGCAGGCCATGATTAAAGGAAAATCATCGTATCCTTTTGAAACGATTGCTTTGGCAGTGGCTTTCTCTCCACGTCTGGAAGCATTGATTGCCGAGACCAAACGTCTTTCGGAATTGTTCGGTGCGAAAACTGTTTTCATTCATGCCGGCAAGCGGACGTCCGTGAAGGAAAAACAACTGAATAGTTATTTACTCAATTCCGGTTTTAATGATTCAAACTGCATTGTTCACTGGCAGGATGGAAATGCTGTTGATACCATTCTTGCTGTTTGCAAAAAACATGTTGTTGATTTGCTTCTGATCGGTGCGCTCGAAAAGGAAAATATGCTGAAGTATTACATCGGTTCCATATCGCGTGAGATAAGCAGGAGAGCAAAATGTTCGGTGATGATGATCACCGATCCTAAAATAAATCCGGAACCATTTAAAAATATAGTTGTGAACGGACATGATCATTCGAAAACCATTCATACCATTCAAACAGCATTGTATTTTGCTGAGAAGGAAAGCGTGAATGAAATCATGATCGTGGATGAATTGGAAGTCCCGGCAATGTCGATGAGTATTGCCGATCCGGTTGATGAACCTCAGGCGATGAAAATTCAGAGTCACTTTGAGTACGAAGAGAAATCGAAGTTGACGTCGCTGATGAAATCTATTGATAATAGGAACATTCAACTGAAGCTGAAAACAATTTCAGCGAGGAGCGGCGACACCATTGGACAATTCACCCAAAGTGTGAAGGCCGATTTGCTGGTCGTAAATTCTCCTGATCATCACCTTACTATTTTCGACCGCATCTTTTCTCATGATCTCGAATATGTACTCGCAGATATGCCGTGCACCATGCTCATTGTCCACTCCCGCGTTTTCTGATGACACATGAGTAGGAGCCCTCAATTCTTTTTTATTCTCCGTGTAAAACTTCTTACTTAACTTTATGCCTCCGTATTTTCGTGCAAAAAAATAATTGAGTGTATGAGAATTTATTTTATCGGTTACATGGCAAGCGGAAAAAGCAAGGCGGGAAAGGCGTTAGCGGCTGCTATGCGATATAAGTTTCTTGATACTGATGTGATGATCGAAGAGGAAACCGGCAAAACAGTTCAGCAGATTTTTTCGGAAAGAGGTGAGGAGTTTTTTCGGGAACTTGAAAGAAAAACATTGCTCAAAACAGAATCCATGAATAGGGTAGTGGTGTCAACCGGTGGCGGTTTGCCCTGCTTTTATGAAAATATCGAATGGATGAATGATCATGGAGTTACCATTTACCTTGAAGCGAATGAAGGATTATTATTTCATCGCCTTGCTACATCGAAACAAGGAAGGCCATTGCTTGAAAATCTGAATGATGTTGAATTGATGGAGCAGATCAGCCGCCACCTGACTGAACGTGCTCCCGTCTATAATCTCGCAAAGATAAAGGTGAATGCTTTAAGTTTGAACGTGAAATTGCTTCAACAAAAAATTGAAAAACTGAAGTAAAATATTCTTAGTGTCTTTGTGCCTCCGTGGTGAAAAAGTCAACTGAGAAAAACCACTTCATCGCCCTTTTCAAATTCCACCGAAACGTGTTCCTGTAAAGTCGTTGCCAGTGACATACCGACAAAATCAGCAGCGATAGGATAACGTTTATGATTTCGGTCGACCAACACAACCGTCCTGATTTTTTTGATGTCGGCATTCAGGAAAGGACGCAAGGCATACATCATCGTCTTGCCCGAATTCAATACATCATCAACAAGAACAATTACTTTTCCCTGGAGTTGTTCGGTGCTCAACGAAAGTGTAATTTCTTTTTTTGTCTGGCCGTGTTTGTTAATCACGACTTCGATAAGCTGAATCTTCAAAGGTGAAATCTTCTTCAACACAGTCACCATTTTTTCAGCAAACACAAAACCGCTTTTCACGATTCCGGCGACAATGATTTCCTGCTCATCCACATTGTCTTCGTATACCTGATACGCAATGCGGTTGATGCGTTGAGAAATCTGCGCCTGGTTCAGTATAATTGTTTTCGAAAGTTCCATTTGAAAGCGATATTAAGAAATATTTTTCATTCAGGTTAATAGGTATTATTTTTAGTAGTGGCTCTGTTTCGATTTTCAATAAAACGTCTCAATACGAACTATTCTTTTTTTCACGCAGAGGCGCAGAGAAATCGCTGAGAACGTTTTCAAGCAATATTCTCTGTGCGCCCTGCGCCTCAGCGATTTCTCTGCATGAAATATCTTTTGCTACTAAAACTGAGCCGCTACCTTATTTCTTAATGATCTTAATTTCTACCCTCCGGTTTTTAGTCCTGTCTTCTTCTGTTAATTCATATTTAATAAGTTTTCTGCCGGCTCCAAAACCTTTGTAAGAAAGCCGGGAAGAGGCAATTCCATTTTTTACTAAGAAGCCATAAACTGCTTTCGCGCGATTAACCGAAAGATCTTTCGTGAACGTATCTTCGTCCCAACCATCACCCGGACCCGGTTCACAACAGATATGTCCCTGGATTTCTATTTCGAGAGTAGGATAAGCCCTCAACGTATCTAAGAGCATCTTCAATGTTTTCTGTGCTGATATTAGTAGCACGTGCCTCCCACCATAAAAATTAAGATTCTCTAAAAGAAGATAAGTCCCGACCGCTGTTTTATTAATATCAAAGGTTGAAATACCTTGTGGCTGGTTGTCTTTTGTATACGAGGGATCTTCTTCTTGAACTGACACAGTCTCCGTACTTTTAATCATTACTGCCGGTGTATCAATAAACGGTGCTTTTGATTGATGAACCGAATCGGAATTACTCGTCACGAAAAATATTTCCGCGCGCCTGTTCAGTGCCCGGGCTTTTTTATTTTCGTTATCGTTTAGCGGAACTCTTTTTCCCTGCGCTTTAATATCGATCTGGTTTTCGTTGATCTTTAGTGAGACTAAGTATAGCTTGACTTCAAGCGCCCTTTTTAAGGAAAGTTTATCGTTGTATTGGTTGCTCCCAAACGAATCACAATGGGCTTCAATATGAACTTTACTGATGGAAGAGTTTAGAACTACACGGTCAATTCTGTTTTTGGATCCCGGATCAAGATCATACTCGTTGAACGTAAAGTGAATAATTATTTTTTCTGTTTCCTGTGATGAACAGAAAAACGACTGAAACATGAAAAAGATGAAAAGTAAGTTTCTCATTGAACGAACTCAGTCAAAGTAAATAATTGCAATTTCAGAATTGAAGAGCGGCGTTATTTAAAATCTGCTTTTAGCAGGATGGTATTCAGGAATTTTTTACTCTTCCTCCTTTATAAAAATACTTCTTATAGTAAACTTCATCAAGATCGCTGATGATCACTCCTTCGTGAACGCTGGCATGAGCGAATTTATTTTGTCCAAGGTAAATGCCGACATGAGAAACCCTTTTCTTCCTGATTCTGAAAAAAACCAAATCGCCTTCCTGCAACTCACTTCTCTTTAAGCTCTTTGCGTCTTTGTACATGTCTTTTGAACTTCCTTCGAGGTCGATGTGAAAAACATTCTTGTAGAGAGCGCTGACAAATCCTGAGCAATCAACACCGTTTTTGGTACCACCGGCATAACAATAACTTGTTCCCAGCCATCCGTTAACTGCTTTAAACAATTCAGGATTTTCAATCTTTTCAATGTCATAGCCGAACAGGTTGGAGTAGGTGTAGCACAATTCAAGTTGTTGTTGTTCGTCATCAGCCGCATTGGTAGTACACGGCTCCGTTTGAGCGGAAGCCGTTACACCGAAAAAACAAAAGATCAATATTAGAATTTTGTTTACCACGATTGCGAATATAACGCAGTAAACGAAGTACGAATTGAAGATATTAAATCTTTAATCCACAGTCAATAGTTCATTAATTCAACGGTTCGTTGGTGCACAACGAATGAACAATTGAACCAATAACAAATCTACAGGTGAACTAAATCCTCACCAACAACGCCACATTCTCTACATGCGTCGTATGCGGGAACATATCCACCGGTTGCAATTTTTCTACGCGATATTTTTCACTCATTAAATTAATATCTCTCGCTTGTGTAGCAGGATTGCAGCTTATATACACAATTCTTTGCGGCGCAATCTCCAATATTTTTTTTACGACATTTTCATGCATACCAGATCTCGGTGGATCGGTGATAATCACATCCGGACTACCATTCTCAGCAATGAACTGATCATTCAATGTGTCTTTGATGTCTCCTGCAAAAAACGAAACGTTGTTAATATTATTGTTACGTGCATTCTCATTCGCGTCTTTAATAGCGTCAGCGATGTAGTCAATACCCACTACATGTTTTGTATTCAATGAAACAAAACTGGCAATCGTTCCTGTTCCTGTGTATAAATCATACACCAGTTCGTTTCCCGTAAGCGCTGCAAACGATTGCGCTACTTTATAAAGTTCAAAGGCCTGGTCAGAATTTGTCTGGTAAAAAGATTTCGCGCTGATCTTAAATTTCAGTCCGTTTCCTGAAAGCGTTGGTACGGGCATCACTTCCGTAATATGATCCTGTCCTTTGAAAACGTGAACGTCAAGATCAAAGATCGTATCGTTTCTTTTCGGGTTAATAATATAAAGCAGCGATGTTATCTGTTGGAACTTTTCAGCAATGTGAGTCATTAATTTGTCACGCGATTCTTTTTCATCATTTCTGAAAACGACAATCACCATCCATTCGCCGGTAGAAGTGGAGCGGAGTATCAGGTTTCGTAAAAGGCCTGTCTGTTCTACCACGTCGCAGAAACTAAGTTTATGTTGAACAGAAAAATCTTTAATTTCATTCCTGATTTTATTCGAAAGGTCATCCTGCAAAAAGCATTTTTTAATATCAAGAATTTTATCGAATCGCTGTGGTACATGAAAACCGATTACATCTTCTTCTGGGGAAATTCCGGCTGCCTTTTCTTCTTTCGTTAGCCAGCGTTTATCAGAGAAAGTAAAATCGAGACGGTTGCGGTAGAATTCAGTTTTGGAAGAACCGATGATTGGTGAGATCGCCGGCATCGCAACTTTACCAATACGTTTCAATACTTCTTCCACATGTTTTTGTTTCTGGAAGAGTTGCTGATCGTAACTCATCTGCTGCCACTTGCAACCGCCGCAGGTACCGAAATGTTCGCAGACCGGTGTTACACGATACGGAGAAGGGTTGATCAGTTTCAGAATTCTTGCTTCGGCAAAATTTTTCTTGTTCCGGAAAACTTCAATGTCAACGACATCTCCGGGAATGCCATGCTCAATGAAAATAACAAACCCGTCACGCTTTGCGATTCCCATGCCTTCTGAAGCGGCATCGGTAATTTCAATTCCTTCAAGTAAATCTCCCTTCCTGATTTTTTCCATACGCCGCGAAAATAGTGAACTCCTGTTGAATGTGTACCATCATTCAGGAATAGACTCTTTTGTTTTTAAGTCTTTTTTGAAAAAATGATTACTCAGATTTTTGATTTGATGCCACTGATTTCTTGCCAGCTCTGTTGACACTTTAAATTCAGTGAGTAAATCTGTGTAATCCATTTAAGATCGGTAAAATCATAATCTAAAATTTAACGATCTCTCTCGTTTCATTTCTTAAATTTGATCGGTGAAAATATCCGGAAAATTTTTAGTTGTGTCTATGCTTTGTCTTCTGACTTCCCGTCTGCAAGCTACTCATATTGTAGGGGGTGATATAGCAGTAAGGTGGATGAGCGGAAATAGTTTTCAAATCACACTTACGTTCTTTCGCGATTGCTCTATCGGTTCTGCTAATTTCGATCCGACTATTGAATTGGGAATCTATGATAAGGTTACCAACGATTCGCAGCAAACATTCACGATGCCTTTGTTAACACGAGATACATTGCAGCTTGGCGACACCTGTTTTACGCCGCAGAATCTCTGCGTTGAGCGAGGTGTTTATAGCAATCTCGTTACGATTCCCGATAACCCGAACGGGTATTACATTGCTTGGCAACGCTGCTGCAGGAATCACATCATTCTGAATATTGAACAGCCTGACTCTTCCGGAATGGTCTTCTATGTTCAAATTCCTGATCCCTCATTGCATGATAACTCTCCTGTGTTCGGCTCGTATCCAAATGCATACATGTGCGCGAATCAAATCAACATTCAATCATTCGCCTGCAATGATCCGGATGGTGATTCATTGGTTTATTCATTGGTGACACCGATGAATGGTTTCACCGTTCCGACACTTCCGGGGCAATTCCCGCTGACTGTTGTTCTGACTCCCGGTCCTTATCCCGATGTTCTTTGGCTATCTCCTTACAGTCTTGCGAATGCGGTGGGAGGATCTCCGCCGATGAGTATCAATTCACAAACAGGGATCATTACTGCTCAGCCCGTTTTCAATGGTGTGTATGTATTTGCTGTAAAAGTGGAAGAATACAGAAATGGAATAAAGATCGGTGAAATCAGAAGAGACATTCAATACCAGGTATTGTCTTGCCTTGCTTTTGTTGCTCCTGTTTTTACTTCGCCTTTAACAACAACTGTTTTATCGACTTCTGCAGATACCTCATACACGATTGTTGCCGGTGATTCAATTTCATTTGATGTAGTCGTTACCAACAGCAATGCAAATGATTCTGTATTTCTATACGGATCGTCAGAATTATTTTCAGCTCAGTTTCAAAATATGACTCATTCTTTCAGGAACGATAGCAACGCAGGAACCGTCAGGCAGAATTTTTTCCTTCAAACAACTTGTGATGCGATTCGTGATCAACCGTATCATATAAAATTTACCGGTATTAAGTATACTTGTTATGGCTTGCTCCAAACTATGACCGACGTTGACATCTATGTAAAATCTCCGCTCGACGGCGCCTTCGATTCCATGATACCAAATGTGTTTACGCCCAATGACGATGGCAGCAATGATTTATTTCACATCAAAGCGTTGCCGGTAGATTGCTTCGACTCATTTAAACTAAAGATTTATAACCGCTGGGGAACGCTGATGTTTGATACCGATGACTTCCTGTTTCAGTGGGACGGCAGAAATAAAACAGGGAATAAACTTCCTGAAGGTGTTTACTATTATATACTGGATGCGACTTTCAAACAAAGCTCGTTCAATAAAAAAGGTGTGATTCACCTGCGAATGTAGTGGAGTTTCATGTACTTTCAGTATTTTTGCCAATGCAATCATTGCCTGGTTAACATTCTAAATTGACTTACAAATATTCTTTATGAAGACAAGTGTGATAGATAAAACAAAGACTGAACAAGCCATTGAAAGAGAGGATCAGTTTGGCGCGCATAATTACCATCCTGTTCCTGTTGTGATTGAAAGAGGCCGTGGCGTGTTCGTTTGGGATGTAGAAGGAAAAAGATATTTCGATTTTCTTTCAGCATACTCTGCTTTGAACCATGGACACAACCATCCGAAAATAATTCATGCATTCATTGAGCAGGCGAAAAAATTGACGCTTACCTCGCGTGCCTTTTACAACGATTGTCTTGGTGAGTACGAGGAATACATCACCAATTATTTCGGTTACGACAAAGTACTTCCGATGAATACCGGTGCCGAAGGAGTGGAAACGGCCATGAAACTTTGCCGCCGTTGGGCCTACGATAAAAAAGGTGTAAAGGAAAATGAAGCGAAGATTATCGTGTGCGAAGGAAATTTTCACGGTAGAACCATCACTATTATTTCCGCATCTTCTGATCCTGATTCATACAGTCGCTTCGGACCGTTTACTCCTGGCTTTGTAAAAATTCCTTATAACAATATTGAAGCTTTGAAGAATGCATTGAAAGATCCGACAGTTGCCGGTTTCCTTGTAGAGCCTATCCAGGGAGAAGCAGGAGTTGTTGTTCCTGATGATGGATATATCAAAGCTACATACGATTTATGTAAACAACACAACGTTCTTTTTATCGCCGATGAAATTCAAACAGGACTCGGTCGCACCGGGAAAATGCTTGCCTGCGATCACGAAGATGTTCATCCCGATATTTTAATTCTTGGGAAAGCGTTGTCGGGTGGTACATTACCGGTGGCAGCCATCCTTGCCGATGACGACATCATGCTTTGTATCAAGCCCGGTGAACATGGAAGTACGTATGGCGGTAATCCGCTTGCGGCGAAAGTTGCTATTGCATCTTTGGAGGTTTTAAAGGATGAACAACTTGTCGAGAACGCTGAACGTCTTGGTAAAATTCTGCTGACTGAATTGAAGAACATCAAACATGAGATGATTCAATTAGTGAGAGGGAAAGGATTATTCGTTGCCATGGTCATTAAACCTGTGAAAGGCAGAGATGCGTGGGATGTGTGTCTCGCTTTGAAAGAAAATGGTTTGCTTGCGAAACCAACGCATGGCGATATCATTCGATTCGCGCCGCCGTTGATCATTACGGAAAAGGAACTTAAAGAATGTCTTGAGATTATTAAAAGAACGATTCAGTCTTTTTAAAATATATTAAAATTAAAAAGAAAGTCCTTCCTCGAATATTTCGGAAGGACTTTCTCATTTATTAAACCCAATCAAATCAATAATCAGTGGCATAATTCTTTGATGACAGCGTCCGCCATCGTATCGCCAAGTTTTGAAGCCATTTGTAAATCTTTGCAAGATGCTTCGCTTTCTCCGATGTTATATTCCGCTATCGCCCGGTTGTAATAACATTCTTCGTCTTGAGGATCCAATAAAATTGCTTTTCCAAAATCATCAATCGCTCCCTTGTAATCCTTCAGTTCGAACTTCGCATTTCCCCGGTTGTAAAATAATTCCACGCTTCCCGAGTCACTCTTAATTGCAAGGTCGAAGTGCATGATGGCGCTTTCATAGTCTTTCATTTCAAAATTTATGTAGCCGAGGTAGTAGAGGGCTTCAGAATTTTTCGGATCAATTTGAACGGCTTGCGCAAAATCTTTCGCTGCTCCCGAATAATCCTTTGCGCTTTCTTTTTGATTGCCGCTTTTGATAAAATCATCTGCCGTCTTCTGACCAAAAGATATGATGCTGAACAAAAGAAAGGAGAGAAGCAGAATTGAATTTTTGAAAGTCATAAATAAGTTCGTTTTGGGGTTGTTATAAAATCGAAGCGATCGTTACTTTTTATGCCTGTCATTAAAATGTTTTCTGTCTCCCGGCTTATTTTTCTTCGGATGATGATGATGTCCTCCATGTCTGTGACGATCACCTTTTTTAATAAACATCCGTTTTTCTGTGTGAATGGGAAACGATTTTTTCTGTGCCGAAGGGCCTGCCTGCGGAAGTACGGAAATACTTAACGCCAGGAAGATAAGGGAGAGTATAAGCTTTTTCATCTTTTTGATTTTTCTCAGTAAGTCTGATGGACGCTGATAAAAGGAAATGGTTTAACCATCCGGGCAGGAAAATTAAGCACCTTTTTCCGACAATTGGTTCAGGTCATTCAGGTGCTTTCGCAAATTGGTCAGTTCTGTGTTCTTTCCCCCGGCTTGTTGGTTTAACTGATCAATCTGTTTTGAACTTTCGGCACCCAGGGTTTTAAATGTGGAAAAGAATTGGTTGATCGTAAATAAGATTCCCGTCGTCAGTTTTCCAAGAGTGGCTATCCGGTGAACCAGTATCAGGCGTTCTCTTCCTGCCTTCAGATCATTTCTTATTTTATTCAGCTTCAGCCCTCCTTGCAGGAGAAGGAAAGCGAATATCACCGTAAGCGCAATAATGCCGATTGAAAAATAATGTTTGAATGATTTTCTCTTTGCCTGTAAGTATTCATTATCAAGCTGAAGTTGTTGCGCCTGGTTTTGCATCGAGATCAGTTCGTCTGCATCTTTTTTTTGTTTCTCCTCAATAGTACGATTTGCGTTTGCGAGAATTCCTGCTTTTTCGATTGATAAAAAATTTTCTTTGATAGAAAGATATTTCTGGTACACCACATATCCCTGCTTGAAATGGTTATTGGTGGAATAGCCGTTTGCAATCGAGCGATACGATTCAAGAAGTAATTGTTGCTGATCTTTCCCGGTAACAGGATGCTCGTCGAAATATCTTAACTGCTGTTGCAGTCTGTCGAAGTCATCCGCTTTTGCATATTGATTTTTCGCGGACGCATTGATCTGTGAAAGGTCAGGGGTATCCTGTGCTGACAGATTTAACGTGCAGAAAACAGTAAGAACAAAAAGGATCGTTATTTTTTTCATGACGATTGCAGAAAGAATTTTATGTACACATCGGTTCCGTTGCCGGCTTCACTCTCAATTTTTATTTCTCCGTTATTCTCTTTTATGATCTGTTCGCTGAAATACAAACCAAGCCCGGCGCCCTCTCCCGTCGGTCTCGTTGAATAGAACGGTTTGTAAATTTGATCGAGTTCTTCATCCGAAATTCCATCGCTGTTATCTTTCACTCGTATCTGTACAAAACGGGGAAGAATACGGGTAGAGATAGAAACTTTAGGAACGTATCCTTTGGTTCCCTTTTTTAGTTTTTCGCTGATGCTTTGAAAAGAATTTCCAAGTATATTCAGTAATAAACTACCGATCTCATCAGGAATAATTTTTACCGAAGGGAGATTTTTTTCAAAGTCTTTCGTCAGCTGGCAGGTAAATGTTTCTTCTTCATTCAGCATGCCGCTGTAAGCGAGATCGCAATACTGTTCGCAAAGCTCGTTGATGTTTGTCGGTTTCTTTTCTTTTATTGGTTCATTGTACTGCGCGACAATTGCATTTGTAAGGTTGGTGAAGCGATTCGCAGAAACCCGGATTGTTTCTGAATTCTTCTCCAGTATTTTATACGAATCGCTTTTATACAATTCCGGAGTGAGCTTCCCACTTAATGATGAAACAGATTGTTGTATGTCGGACGCAATCCTTCTGATCTCAGGTATCTTCTTCTGATTTTCGGATGCTGATCTGAAAAGCTCTTCGCCCGCGTTAAAAAATTCTTCCGAAGTTTTTAATTGAATAAGATTGTCATCCAATTCTTCCTTCGATTTTTTGATCAGTCGCTTTCTGTAAGCAAGTAAAAGTAAGACCAACCCAAGCCAGATAATAAAAGCGAACCCCGCCTTTCGAAGCAGCCGCTGATAGTTACCTGAATACGATTCTTTGTTCTCATTCAGCTCTTCCAGTTGTGTTTTTAAATCGCCGGTTTCAGATTTTCTTTTTTCAAATTTTGCGGCATAAATTTTCTGGATGGAAGCCAGTGTGTCTGCTTGCTCATTTGCGACAATAGAATCGAGCGCTTTATCATACTTCTGCAATTCATCAAGCCCGAAACGATTCAGGTTCTTCGCGCAAAAGGCATCTGCCTTGCTTTTGTATTCGTTCAGCCGCCTCTGATGTTCAGGCGATGAAATGAGAGGTAACTTGTTCTGGGCAAGACAGGACAAGATGGTCATTGAAAACCAAAGGGTAAATGATACGGATAGCTTGTGCAGGCGTAGGAAGTGCATAGAATAATCTGAAGCTGAAAATTACCTGATCTGCCGGGATGAACGGTTTATTGTTTCATAAACTTTTCAACGATGGATTGTGTATGACTTGAAACATTCGGAAGGAATCACCACTTTCGTATGCTCATTTGAAAAGGCAGTATGAATAAGCTCAGACGTTGGGGTCAGGTTCTCTTAATCGTATGTATGGTGTTGATGATTTTGTATTTCATCACCCGAAACTTTTTTCTGCAAAAAGCATTTAATCACATTGCTAAAAAGCTGAAAGGAGAGTATCAAACAGAAATTTCATTAACGGAATTACGCTTCAAAGGTTTTGCCGGCATAGAAATTAAGAATCTTGCTATAGTTACGGAACAGCAGGATACCTTGCTGATAGTCGATTCCATGTATGTTCGCCCTGACCTGTTCCGATTGTTGATCGGCAAAATCCGGTTGAAAGAAGCGCGTGTAAAAAATGCCTCGTTGTTTCTTGTTTGTCGCGACAGCTCTTGTAACTACCAGGCGTTTCTTCAGCGTAAGAGAAATGAAACGGAACAAATTTCACCTGAGAGAAATTACGCTGCGCTTCTCAGTTCAATCATGAATAAAGCATTTGATATAGTACCTCAGGAAGCGGATTTCAAAAACATCAATGTCCGTTATACCAATGAAGATAAAGAGGATAAAATCAATTTTCCTTCTTTTGTTTCTTCTGATCAGCATGTAGAAGGTTCTCTGATCAATCTTGCTGACAGCTCTCAGTGGAATCTTGCCGGAAGTTTTTCTCAGCGCAACCGTACATTCGATTTTAAAATTTATCCGGAAGATTCAAAAAAATCCAATGTGCCGCTTCTTCAATCGTTGGTGAAAGCAAATTGTCGCTTCGATTCTTTGCATTGTGTTCTCAGTGAATATTCTCATTCGCGAGGAAGGGTGGAACTTTCAGGAAATGTAAGTGTCGATCATTTTTTCCTTCAGCACCCCAAAATTTCTGATGAGCCGGTTGGAATTGATCATGCTGATTTTAGTTTTAACATACATGTCGGAAAAAATTACTTCGGATTGGATAGTTCATCTTTTGTTCAACTCAACAAGATGGTTGTTCGTCCTGTCTTTGAATATTTGAATGATGAAAGTAAAAAATATGAGTTGAAAGTCAGCATTGATCAGCTTCCCGCGAATGATTTTTTTACTTCTCTTCCTTCCGGCATGTTTGACGAAGTGGAGGGAGTGGAAGCGGACGGAACGTTGCAATATTCGCTTTGCTTCAAACTTGATTCATCGCAACCCGATAGTCTTGTTTTCAATTCAACGATGAAGAAAGAAAAGTTCAGGTTGAAAAATGGAGGGCGCGAAAACCTGTTGAAGATGAATGGTGAGTTTATGTATTCCGTTTATGAGAATGATAAATTTGTCCGTTCGTTTATGGTCGGATCTTCCAATCCGGGTTTCACGCCGATTGAACAGGTTTCGCCATACTTCAAAAATGCCGTGATGACGTCTGAAGACGGGAGCTTTTTCTTTCACAACGGGTTCAACGAAGACGCATTCCGGAAATCAATCGCTGCCAATTACAAAGCGGGAAAATTTGTACGCGGTGGAAGTACGATCTCGATGCAACTGATTAAAAATGTTTTTCTCACCAGGCATAAAACGATCGCACGAAAAGTGGAAGAAGCATTGATGGTCTGGCTGATTGAAAGCAATCGTTTGTGCAGCAAAGAACGAATGTTCGAAGTGTATCTCAACATCATTGAGCTGGGGCCCGGAATTTATGGAATAGGAGAGGCCTCGAAGTTTTATTTTAACAAGCGGCCGGGTGAATTGAATCTTGCGGAAAGTGTTTTCCTGGCGAGTTTACTGCCGCGACCGAAATGGTTCAAATACAGTTTCGATGAACAAGGGAACCTGAAACCATATTTTGCGGATTACTATCGTGTAGTCGCTAATTTTTTATTGAAGAAGGACCTGATCAGCCAGGTGGAATACGATCAGTTGCGTCCGCATGTTGAATTAAAAGGATTGGCGAAAAACTTTGTTGTTATCACCGACAGCATTCCGAAGACAGAAGAAGAGCCGGGAGAACAATAATTTATTGGCCGTTTAAATATATTTCCGGTATTTATTTTTCTCATGCTTCTACTTCGCTCAGCATGACCATCGTGCGGTGTCACCCTGAGCGAAGTCGAAGGATGCATTAGCCATACAATTTTCTCAAATAGATATTTAAAGAGTTTCTTATTCGGCGATGGAATTGAGTTGCTCTAATTTCTGCTGAAGGCGGTTGAACTCGTCGTAATTAGCAAACTGCTCGCTGATTTGCTGAAGAAACGTTTCCGCTTTGCGTAAATGAAAACTCCTGACCCGGTTAAATTCTTCTTCCGTGGTTTCACCGGTGTTAATCGCCATTTTTTTGAGATCGTCACCAACATCACACAAAAAAATGCGGCAGCTTAAATCAAGAAGAGAGTAGAAGAAAAGCACCTCTTCAGAATCGAAACTGATCATTTCACCGATTTCATATTGTGAATTATGAATTTCAAAATCATCGAGCCATTCTTCCTGGAACACGTCGAGGCGCATGGCTTCATTGATCAGTTCATAGTGCGGATGCAACTGGATGAATTTACCGGCTGCAATGGAAATGTTCACGAGTTGTTTAAACTCCTTCGTGATCTTCACTGCAAGCTTGTTTCCGTATAGAACTGATGTTGTCATTTTCGTTTATGTCATACAAATATAAAACAGAATTGGTTACTCTGGTTTAAAAATATTTCTCGAAATAAATTCATTCTCCTTGCATAATTATTTTTAATTTCGTATGCTCTTAAAATAAAAATCAGCATGTTAGGATTGAAATTACCGACCGATCCAAGATGGGTTAACATCGTGGAAAAAAATATTTACGAAATTCTTACCGATCATGCTTTCTGCGAACAGAAGGCAGCGACCAATGCGATCACCATTGTGGTGCAATATCCCGAATACACAGATCTCGTAGATGCTATGCTTGAATTAGCGAAGGAGGAACTCACTCATTTTCAGCAAGTGCATGAAAAAATCAAGGAACGTGGTTTGGTGCTTGGCCGCGAACGCACGGATGAATATGTGAAGGAACTCGCTTCCTTTATGCGCAAAGGTTACAAGCGAAACATTGTTCTCGTTGATAAACTTTTATTCGGTGCTATGATTGAAGCAAGAAGTTGCGAGCGCTTTAAAGTGTTGTCAGAAAATCTGAAAGACGAAGGGCTGAAAAAGTTTTACCGTGAACTGATGATCAGCGAAGCAAACCATTACACGATGTTCATCGGTTTTGCCAGGAAATACAATGGGGGAGAAGACGTTGACAAACGGTGGCAGGAGTATCTTGATTTCGAAGCGTCAGTGATCGCAAGATATGGGACGGG
>JAYVZS010000017.1:0-17166 GCA_043783155.1 Bacteroidota bacterium
GATCTGATGGGAATTATTCCCCGCCCCTTGGGGCGATCGGAAAGAATTCCCATCAAATACTCCGCTGCTCTGCGGCGGAGATGTTTATTTTCTATGGAAGAAAAAGTATAGCCGGCGCACCCTTCAACTTCCACTTCGCTATGTACTTCGGCTCAGGGTGACAGCCTGCGCAGGGTCATGTTGAGCCAAATCGAAGCATGAAGCGAAGTCAACTTATAGGCAATAACGAGTATGTGAAATAAAATTTAACGGTTTCTAAATTTATTTTTACCTCAAAGCAAAGGAGGCGCCAAAATCAAAATGAGAATCTCCGGTTTTTGTAAGTATTAATATTCGTAATCAATCCTTGCAGATTGTCAGAAAGAGACGGATTCTATTACCTCTGAATCACGATTTTTTTATTGATGTTCTTCGCATCAGTTTTTAAATGCAAAAGGTAAACGCCGTTTGAAAAATCTGCCAGGTTGATCGTCTGAATGGACAATTTGTCTGCAGATTCAATAAGAGACTGAAGCAGGACTTTTCCTTCAAGATCGGTTATCTCAACTTCCGTTTTTTCTGTGATGTTGTTTACAAAGAAAAGATAAAATAATCCTTTCGAAGGATTGGGATAAACAAATATTTCATTTTTGAAAGGTTGCTTTTCAATTCCTGTAATGGTGGCTGCTATGTACACGGAATCAGAAATTGCGGAGCATCCGCTGGAATTCGTAACGCGAACAGAATAATACCCCGACTGAATAGCATCAAACGTTTGAATAGTCGCACCCGGAATTTCAGTTGAGTTAAGGAGCCACTGATATGAGTTTGCATGAGAAGAGGTCAGGAAAGTTCCGTTTGGTGTAATAACCGGAATATCCGGAAGAGGATTGATTGTAATGTAACTTACTTTCATCATCGCATTCTGGGGGCCGTTAGAACCATCCACAACAAGGTAAACAGAATAAGTTCCCGGAGTGCTGTAACAAATACCTGTAGGATTTTGTTGATTCGATGTGGTCGTAATTGCACCCGGAAAGAACCAGTTCCATGAAGTCGCGTTCTGTGAAAGATCGGTAAAATCAATACATGTATTGAAGCAAACATACGTTTGATTGGCGGAGAAGTTTGCAGCAAGCACAGGGCAATTATTCAAAAGAATATTGATCGAATCAGTTGAACTGCAGAATCCGTTATTCACAGTAACCGAATATGATCCGCTGGCAATAACTGAGTATGTCGAATCTGTTGAACCATCCTGCCAAACGTAACTCTGATTCCCCGAAGGGGCATGCAAAATAATTGCCGGACCGGAACACGCTGTAGTATCATTTCCAAGATCAAGTGAAGGAGTCGAAAATTGATTAATGGAAAAAGATGTTGAACCACTGCAACCATTCGTAGTAACGTTTACAGAATAGGTTCCTCCGTTTAGAACAGAAATAGAAGACGTTGTTTCACCCGTGTTCCACAAATAAGCGTCAGCGGCAAGTGCAGAAAGTGTTGAAGAACTTCCATCACAAATATATGGATTAGACGATGCAATAGAAGGAGATGGATTGTTAATCACGGTTACAATAACGGCATCGGATGAGCTGCAATATCCGTTACTAACGGTTACAGAATACAAACCATTTGCATTTACAGTCATGATTGAATCTGTGGAACCATCTTGCCATAAATAATCCTGGTAACCCGGTTGAGCACGCAATAGGATGGATGATCCTGAACAAATGGATGTATCGTTTCCAAGATCAATCACAGGATTTGAATATTGACTGATCGGGAAAGTGGCAGAAGCACTGCATCCATCGGTTGTAACAGTAACAGAATAAATTCCTCCTGAATGAATATTGATTGAAGACGTAGTTTCTCCGTTACTCCATCTGTACTGATCAGCTGTATTCACAGAAAGAGTTGCCGTATTTCCTGCACAAAAATATGAGCTTGCTGAAGAGATGGAGGGAACCGGATTGCTGATTGCTGAAACAAGAATAGTATCCGAGGAACTGCAATAACCGTTGCTCACACTAACAGAATAGGATCCGTTTCCGGTCACATTAAATGTAGAATTGGTTGAACCATCCTGCCATACATAATTCTGATAGCCGGGATGAGCACGCAAAGTAATGGACGACCCGACGCAAATCGCCGTATCGTTCCCAAGATCGGGCACCGGATAAGAATATTCATTGATGGAATAAGACGTTGACGCGCTGCAACCGTTTATGGTAACAGTTACAGAGTATGCTCCCCCGGCACTAACATCAATGGAAGAAGTTGTTTCACCGTTGCTCCATACATAGCTGTCGGAATTGATGGTTGAAAGGGTTGCGGAATTTCCCTGGCATAAATAAGAACTGCTGGATGAAATGGAAGGGACAGGGTAATCGTATACGTGAATGAATTTCTCCACTGTGTCAGTTTCATAACAAGTGGAACTGATCAAACTTATTTTATGAGTTCCTGACCTGTTGAATTGAAAATTTGTATTCGTATTTGAAGAGAAAGGAACGTCATCAATATTCCATTCTGATTGCGCAGAATGAACAGACGTATTGGTAAAACTCAATGTAGAATGAACGCACACCTGGTTCACAGGCAAAATGAAATTTGAAACCGGTGTGAGGCATGATAATTTTAAAAACCAGATATCGGCAGCACCATGATTCCCGCTTACATCAAATCGATCGCTGTAGGTGTAACCGACAACAGAAAATCCTCCGTCAGCGTTTTGAATGATAGAAGAAGGGCGGTCGTTTGCCTGTCCTCCGTATGATCTTGCCCAGGCAATGTTTCCGGCGGCATCCGTTTTAGTAAGCCAGAAATCTTCTCCGCCGTGGTTTCCGGTTACATTGAGATCAACAGAATAACTTCCGCCGACTAGCATGTAACCGCTGTCAGCAGTTACAATGAGGTCATAGGCAATGTCGGAGTTGGATCCGCCATAGGAATGTTGAGACAATAAACTTCCATCCGTTGAATCTAAAATGGCTAACCAGTAATCGCTGCTTCCATGAGGATCACTGATATCACCATCATTTGAATTTGAATATCCGGCGACAACGAAATGTCCGGAAATGTCCTGAAGTGCAGTAGTAGAAAGATCATTTGATGAACCGCCAAGACTTTTCTCCCATTGTATATTTCCGATGTTATCAAGTTTCACAACCCAATAATCTGAACCGCCGTGATTTCCTGAAACCTGACCGTTAACTGAATTTGAATAACCGGATGCAAGAAAACCACCGTCACTTGTTGCTTTGATGCTGCGACAATCTTCAGCTCCGCTTCCGCCCAATGATTGTTGCCATTCTAAATTCCCCAGACTGTCAGTTTTTACAATCCAGAAATCGATGCTGCCGTGGTTACCTGAAACATTTCCATTGTTTGATGAACTGCTTCCTCCCAGGATAAATCCTCCGTCGGAAGTAAGATCCATTGAATAACAAAAGTCGTCTGAAGATCCTCCGAAAGTTTTTTGCCAGATTAAATTTCCTGATTGATCAAGGCGGATAAGGCAATAATCAGAACGACCGTGGTTTCCGGTGAAAGTGCCATTACTGGAAGATGTTGAACCTGCAATAACAATATCGTTGTTGCTTAACTGAAACAAACCGGAAGTAACATCAGACGCTGACCCACCGAATGATTTTTGCCATTGAATGGCTCCGTTGGCGTTGGTTTTTATGACCCAGATATCTCTGACACCATAATTTACAGTTATATTTCCGTTGTTTGAAGTAGTACTTCCGGCAATGATGTATCCGCTATCGTTAGAGTGAATTATTTTATTCGGTAAATCGAGCCCCGATCCTCCAAGGCATTCCTGCCAATCGAGAACAGGAGGCGCCTGTGCAACTCCATTCAGGTTGAATAAGGCGGTTAAAAAGAAGACTAGTAAGGTTAATTTGAATTTCATTCTTTAACGTTGATTCGGATCGAGATTAGAGCAATATGCGAAGAATTTTAGGTTTCTTCAAGATTATTTTGCAAAAGGTTTAATTCCGTTGGCTAATGTTCTATTTAAAGAGAAAGGAGAAGGGCTTTAAAATGTTTTTTTATCCGAAAAATGCATTCAACCCTACGAAATATGTGTAAGGAAACACCTCATTTGATCACATCTATTGCCAGGTATTCACCGTTAAAAACAATGTGTTTAGATCAATCGCTAAAATTTTTATTTCCAGGTAACCCCGTAAGGTTGCTTAAATGCGGAAGCCCCGTAAGGCTGAGCGAAGAAAAAAAACCTGCCCCGTAAGGCAGGCTTTTTTTTGCTATCGATTCTGAATTTTTTCAGGAGTAAGAAAATACTTTTTGCTGACTACTGCATACACTCCAAACAGCAAAGCGTTAAAGAACAAATCACCGGCAAGTTGGTTGAAAAAAAACGGAACAGCCATCCGGTAACTTTCCATTGTTCCGTTCCATGTTAGCGGGTAAAGACTAAGATCAGCATACCAGAAAGGCAGATTGGTAACCAAGAAAAATACAACTGAAGAGATGATGGAAGTAAACGCGACATTCAATACCTGTTGTTTTTTACGAAGAGTGGTCCCGAGGAAAACAGTGAAAGCAAAACAGGAGTAGACAGGGATTATGGAAACATGGAAGCCGATAACAGCATCTGAAATGAACAGGGCCGCGATAGGAATCAGGTAGGCGAAACGCTTGTCACGGATGTACGCACCACTGAATAATGCCACTGCGCCAATCGCTGTAAAGTTAAACGGATGCTGAATGAAACGGGTGATGATTCCCAGCACAATCATTCCTGTAATCACAACAAGATTTTTATTTACTGTTTGCATAGTGTATAATTTAAGTGCCAAATATAATGTTTGTTTTAATCTTTACAGAATTTGGGAATCATATTTTATTTCTTTCAGCAATTTGTGCATACGCAATCGCTGCACTTTGCTTTAACATATTCTTTTTCTGCACAGGTAAATTCAAATCTGAACCATTGGCATTCGTAACATTTCCAACTTTTCATTCAACGATTCCGGCGCATCGCTTACATCCTTTTCGGTTGTGTATTGTCTTCATTTAAAATAAAAATCTCCCGGAATTATCCCGGCACGGAATGTATTTATTAGTGTGCCGTCGGGCTGGTACCGGTAAATAACGCCACGCTGAAGATAATCAACAGCGTCAGCTACATACACAATACTGCTGTTGGGATCGATGCCTAATCCGTAAAAATTATTACTTCCTGGTTGTATAAAGGGAGAGGTCGGCAACAAACCTGAATGGACAGACATCCGGTAAATTCCTCCATTCAAATAATACAATGTATCGTTCGTGCCGTTTATGTGTAATTTCCGGGGAGCATCAACAGAATTTGAAAATGTATATGTCTGTTCAACTATATTTGTTGCAGGGTTGATGCGATGCAATGAGGCGCTTATTGCCATGCTCTGATTTCCTCCGCACAACACCCATAACTTTCCATTCGTATCTTCTACAATGGAGTTAGAGCCATAACCAATCGTAATGCTGTCGGTCAGTATATCTGTAGATGTATTGATCACATAAATTTTATTACTTACTTTGTTTGTGACGTATGCCTTCCCGTAAACCAATGCAAGTTCTTCTGTCCATCCATTGCAGGGAATGTTTCCTGTAATAATATTGTTACTTAAATCAACAATGGAAATACTGTTTGAATTCAAATCAGTAACATAGGCTTTACTGTTACTTACCGGCAGAAAATATCGTGGAGAAGTAAATCCTGTAATCACAGAAGATGAGACAAATGTATTTTCATTTACCACTTCAATCTTGTTTGAATTATTAATTACCAGATAAATTTTTCCATTCAATAAGCACATGGACTGACAAATATCACCCAACGGACGATTATTCGCGGGTTGAAATAAATCCTGAGTTGCTGTTGTCTGTGACGGATCATAGTAACTTACCTGTGCATTTCCAAATTGAAAATTACCTTCGTTCGTAATAAACACTCCATTGGGTCCGATCAAAATGCCGGGCTGCGATACATTTTCTGGTTTATCTTTTCTACATGAAAAAAGCAAGCACAACGCAATCGATACAAACAATATTTTATTTTTTCTAATCATTATTAATTACAAGTTTTTGAATTAATTCACCTGAAAGTGTTTTAACAGAGATAAAATATAAACCATTTTTCAAGTCAGAAATATCCAGCTGAATGGTATTCCTTGCATTATTATAAGCAGTTGAAATTACCTTTATTTCTTTCCCCGTATAATCTGAAATCGAAATTTTTAAGTGTGTCGCATCCGGAATATTCAGTTGAATAAATGAAAAACCTTTTGCAGGGTTTGGATAAACGATCAAATTGTTTTTCACTGACCTATCAATTATTCCTGTTGTTCCCGTATGAATAACACCCAATGCATCCAGATCAAACCCGCTGGAAGCGAATGGAGTGTTCCATAATTCATTAATTATATTTCCATATTGATCATAACGGGCATAAGCCGGCTGAATGCAACCGACAACATCAATAATTTTTACGTGTGTGATTGCATTTATATTTAAGCCCACCCGAGAAGAAAGTTGTTGAAGGTCGAAGGGTGTGCCATACAAAGCCCTGTATTTGCCGGCCAGGTTATCAATCAGAGTTGCATCTACACTTCCAAAACTTCCGATCTGAAGAGTATCTTGTGTAATAGAGGTGCATGGAAACCTGAAATAATTTACACCATCAGAACTTACTTCTACATAAGCCAGTTCGAGAAATGTATCGCTAAAACCGTTTTCAAATACTGCAAAATCCCAACCCGGACCGTCGGCGATTGGATTCACAAATGTCAGGATTGCATTACCGCCGTCACCAAGACTTACAATGCCGTTTGTTCCTGCCATTCCTAAAGCCATCGTGCTGTCGCCAGCACTTGCATAGCCAAGAGAAGGATTCGATATATCCTGGTAACCTCTTTCAACAGAACATCCGGTTGCCCATTCTGTAAAAACAGAACTGTCTTTATAAATGGCGGTAGATCCGACTTGCCCCGCAGGAGGGGCGAACTGCGCGCTCGTTAATGAATGCACAATCGTGAGGCAACAAATAAAAAATATTTTTTTCATTATTGTTTGATAAATGATTTATTGGACGAGAAATTATTTCCGGTAACACGTAAAGTATAAATTCCATTTTGCAATTGCGCCACAGGAATTATGAGTGATGTTGAATCAGTGATTTCTGAATACACTGACTTTCCTGTAGCATCGAATATTTTTACAAGCACCTCATCCGGTTTTATTTTTTTAAAATGAATGTTAATATGGTCGTTTGATGGGTTTGGAAATAAGTCGAGCAATGAATTATGGTTGCTTATTTCAGCAATGGCTGACGGGCTATTCGCAGTAATAAAATTATCGATGCAGAAAAACAGAGGGGTATTAATTCCAAAACTACTTGTATCACTTGACGATAGGATAAACTCCAGACTGTCAACATTGCCAAGTGAAGCCAGGTCGACCCATTGCCAGGTTTTTATAATATAATCCTGCGCATTGTTTGCAAAACGATAATCAGCAAGATAAAAGTCAACACGGTCGTTTGTCATTATGCCGCCAAAATATTTGCGGACTGTCAGTTTAAACCAATCGGGATCGTTGCCCGAAACTCCTCCAAATTTTTTTGCAAATGTGTCACCATCTCTCATGCTGATGGCAGCAATTGTTGCATTGGTTATGTAAAGGCCACTTACCACTTTTCCCGAAGCAGCTCCGGTCAAATTAATGATGGAATTTTGTGTACCTACTGCGTAGTTTGGAGAGCCACTGTAACCAATGGCCGTGGTTGCCGAGTAAAGATTCCCAAACCCTGCCGTGATGCTGTCGGTCATGTTACTGTAAGCCCAGCCACCAGACCAAAATCCGCCAAACGAGGTGTCGTAGAAATTCTGGAAAATGGCATTACCGTCAGTAAACACGGCTCCCAATGGAGTTGTGTAACCGTTCCAATAGGAACCGTGCGCCAAAGTCAATGACTCAAATGTTGATGTTGTTTGTCCCTTTGAAGTTGTGAAATAAAGTATCGCAATGCCGGAAAGGAGTAAAATTTTATGTAATTGTTTTTTCATTTTACTTTAATTTAGTTGTTGTTATTTATTTGGTTGATTGAATTCAAAGGAAATTCCCGCGGTAAAATTTTGTTGTGGCATAGCCCTGTTTAAGAGAACCTGATATTCTTTATTCCAAATGTTATTCGCCTGGAAGAAAAAATTTGCGGAAGTATTTTTCATCGGAATTTTACAGGAGACATACGCAGAACCTAAATCATACGGGTTAAGAAATTGTGTATTGTCTGCTGCTGTGTACCGGTATCCTGTATAGTTGTGTCGATAGGACAATATAAAATCATGGTATTCCAAACTTACTTTTGCCATTCCGCTGTACATAGGAACATAAATAAGTTGTTTGCCTTTTGATGCATCGTTTCCCGATGTTAATTGTTCGTTCGTGGAAACAACATAGCTCGTCAGCATTGAAAAACTGATTTTTGCTTTTCTGATTTTTATTGAAAAGGTGTTATTGGTTTCTATTCCTCTGCTCCATACATCTTTAATATTTTGCGGTTTCCAGTAACTGATTCCGGGTAACCAGATAATCCAGTTTTTTATGCTTCGGTTGAATACTGCAACATCAGTGGTAAAAGCAATGGTTTTATTTTTAAAATGAAAATTTAAACCTGCGTCTTCCGAGTAGCCGTTTTCGGGAAGCAGATTTTGATTGCCTCCGGGTACCCAATACAAATCATTAAAAGTAGGTACTCGATAAACCTTAGCAATATTTGTTTTTCCCGTTAGCCATTTTGTAAATTGATAATCCGCACCGAGAGAAAAAGTAAAGGGAGCGAATACGTTTTGCAAAAATTCCAGCCGACCTGAAATATTTGTTTTTAATTTTTCATTCTTTGAAGCATACGAATACGAAGCGAAAAATGCCGTTCGATTTTGATGTCGATTACCGGAATATCCGGAGGTAATTCCGTTTACAAAAGTGTTGTTGATACCAATATTGACCGAGTTGAAATGGCTTAAATTAATTTTCGCTTCTGCTTCGGTAATGATAGATTCAGAACGGCTTGTATCAGCAAGGTGATAAATTGCGTCTGAATAAACAAGAGCCTCGTTAAAGTATGCGGCTCGGATGTATGAAGTGATTTTATTTTTTTCATATTTCCACTCTGAAGTAATCCTGAAATCATTGTCTGCCTGCTTCGATTTGTTAGACAATTGAAGCATGGTAGGAGGAATGTTCCTGTCGGTGTGTTGTCCCCAGAAAAAAAGATTGATTTTTTGATTGTCCTTAATCAGCAAATAATTTTCGGATAATAGTCCATAGTTTTTTAATTCGGCGTTTGATTGGGTTACACGTTCATCCTGAAACGAATAAATGTTGTTGTATTTGAAATCGTTTTTGGAAGTTGTGTGAAATAATTTTAAAGAAGTGATAAATCGCTTGCCGCTAAGTTCAAAAGATGCTTGTTGACTGTAATTGGAAAAACTTCCTCCCGATAAATTTATTTTTGCTGTAGTGCCGGAATTAAATTTTGCATCGTTGTTTAAATGAATCGTTCCGCTTACTGCACCGCTTCCCCACAGAGCGCTGTTGCCGCCGTATTGAATAGAAATATGATCGCAAAAATTTACGGGAACTAATGACAGATCCAATTGACCGTTCAGCGGGCTGCCAATGTTAAAACCATTCCACAGAATTGCAGTATGATTGGCGCTCCCTCCTCTGAAAGAGGACGTAGCAAGTGATCCTGGTCCGTATGATTTTATAAATACCGAACTTTCATCAGCGAGTAAATCCGACAAATTATCGCTGAGATGCTGGGCTCGTGATAAGCTGTCAATAGAATTGATTTTTGTTCCGTCAGAAAAATTGAAAAGACGGTTGGAGGACACCACTACTTCTTTTAATAAATAGGTGGTATCGCTCACTGTGGTTTGGGCGAACGTGGTTCTCCCTTCAAAAAGAGAAAAAAGCAAAATCACTATTTTATGAACCCTGGTCAGCATATAAATTTACCTGCCGGTTCTAACCGGCAATTTTGCTAACACGAAATAAAAGGAAACTAAAAGACCGGGAAACTATGTTCCCGACATTTCAATCTGCCTTTTACCCGAAAGCGTTTAATTGTTTTACGAAAGGCAGGTCTTCTGACTTGCTCTGTCTTTTGAAACCTTCCCGTCCCTCAAAATTTTAAGACAGTGGTATTTTTTTCAAAAGATAATTAAAGAGCTTACAGCAGCGGGAACTGTCCGTGATTTTCACACGATTCCCTTTTAATCCCGTTTACACGGGAACCTTTATGCGTTCAAAAGTAAACTAAATTTCATTGGAAGCAAGTAAATTTGCTATCGTATTTTTTTTCTACATTTGGTTGCACACAAAACCCTTACAAAATGAAAAAAACAGTTGCCACTCTGCTTACCTGTTTCATAGTTGTATCGTCTTCCATTGCTCAGAAACAGCAGAAGGATTACAGTAAAGAAGATGAAAAAATTTACAATAAACTCGCCAATCTCTTTACGATGGATAAGTTCGTAAAGTGTATTGAAGAATGTGAAAGCTACATCAAAAGCGAAAGCACAGCGCGCAGTCCTTACCCTTACCTGTATATGAGCATGTCTTATTTTGCCATTCATCAGGATCAGGAAAGTTTTGATATGAAGAAATATAAAGATCCGTTGCGTAAAGCACTGAGTTTCATGGGACGGTTTAAGAAGAAGGATAAGAGCGGTGAACTGCAAAAAGATAATGCGGAATTTCTCCGAGACCTTTTGAAAGGAACCTTGCTTGAAAGTGCTACCATGGATGGAAAAAAAGATTTTAAGAATCTGCAAAATATTGCACGCGACATGGCGAAAAATTATGATAAGGATGAAGCAATACAAATCATCAGTGGCGTTTATCTTCTGCATTGCGACGTAAAGCCAGAAGGAGAGCGGGATATAGAAACGGGTATGAACATGCTGAAGAAAAAAAAGGACGATGGCAATGTAAAGTTTGATTCGGATCGGGCTGATCTTCTGTCACAGGCATTTATTCTATATACCGATTATCTTGTTGATTCAAAAGATGCGAAAGCAAAAACCGTGATGCAGTTTGCAAAAGATATTTTACCGGAAAATGAGAAGATCAAAAAGCAGGAAGAGAAAATCGGGAAATAAGGCCTCCCGATCCGGGATCCATTGATGGGTACTCATTTCTTAATTTGCTAAGCATGCGAATGGCAGCCAGTGTCACTATTTGATCCTCATTTTTTCAAACGAAAATAGTTGCACTTGAAAGATTTGACAGATGAATTTTTGCATCATGCAACTGTTTCAGTTCAGGAATAAACTGAAACTTTAAAAACGAATATTTTTTGAAATTTTTTTCGTGTAGCAAGTTCTTTAATGCAATTGGTTAACTGACCGGAATTTAAGCTGAAGAAATATATCCTATTTATTTTCATTAAGTCGGATCCGATAGGCAAGTCCTGCTTTTAATAACAATCCATCATTTAAATCAATTCGAATCAACGGTTCGTTTTCATGGCCAATTGAATATTTTCTTAGAATTGACCGACCTGCTTCAAAGCTGATCACGATTTTTTTTATAAGGTAATAGTCCAGGAAGAGTTTTAAATAATTATCTGAAACTTTCAGGAATGTTAATCCATCAAACCTGAATGAGTTTGTTATGGATTTAAAATTAATTCCTCCATACAGGGAAGAATTTATTTTGTATTCGAGTGTCATGTTGCCTGGCAGTATACCGAATAAATTTGTCCGGTCGTTGATGTTCCAGTCTATACCAAGTAAAGGAAGAATGAATGTTCCGAAGAATTCACGGTTGTAGTACACACCCAATTTATACTTTAGGTTTTCTCTCTTCTTATAAACAGCCACTATAGCTCCTCCGAATTGATATTGATTACTGTTTATTTTTTCAAAGTCAGCATTAATTCGCGGGATAAAAACAAAAGCAGTCTTCCATTTTTCTTTTTTCCATTGCTTCAGAAACGTAACGGGTAAACCAATACTTGAAAACGAAGAATTACTTTTTTGAAGCTCACTGAATTTCAGGTTGTAGTTTTCATAAAACGGATTGAAAAGTAAAATGTCTTCATGCATTTTAACCGGTAAGCCAAGTTGGGAAGTGAAATATAGAATGGGTGAGGGGTTGTCTTTTGAATTAACCAATGTTTTTGAGGGGCTGTTGATATAATGAATGTTGGCGACGTCAAAGTATGGTTGTGCTGATATGCCTGATTCGAAGAACAGGTTAAGTATCAAAAAAGCGGAGAGTTTGAAGGTGTTCCTGATCATGATTTTCAGAGACGAAAAATAAGATTCTTTTAACAGATTATTGAAATTAATTCCTGATAACGTTTGAATGCTATTTGTATCTTCGCAACGTTTTAAAATCGCCTATGCCTTTTCAGCTGATTACCGAAAAACCTTTTTGGTTTGTGTTGCTTTGCCTGTTACTGGGAGCCGTGTATGCTTTTGTCCTTTACCGGAACGATCGTTCGCTGAGCGAAATTCATCCGTGGCTAAAAAGGACGATGACTGTTCTTCGCTTTGTATTGGTGAGTGTGCTTGCCTTTTTGCTCCTTACTCCGTTGATCAAAACCGTTACACGCGAAAAAGAGAAACCGATTGTGATCATTGCGCAGGACAATAGCGAGAGTATTGTCATCAATAAAGATTCAGCGTTTTACAAAAAGGATTATCCGGCGAAGATGAATGCGCTGATGGATGACCTGAGAAAGAAATACGATGTGAAGATGTTAAGTTGGGGTGATAAGATAAATGATCAGGTCAATTTTTCTTATACGGACAAACAAACTGATTTCACAGCTCTTATAAATGAACTGAGTGTCAGATATGCGAACCGGAACATCGGCGCCATAGTAATTGCCAGCGACGGCTTGTACAACCGCGGAAGTAATCCGGTATTCGCTCCGAATTTATTGAAGGCTCCCGTTTATACAGTTGCACTTGGAGATACCAATATTCAGAAAGATCTGTTGATCGGAAAAATAAATTTCAATAAAGTTGTTTTCCTTGGAAACAGTTTTCCTCTTGAAGTGAATGTGGATGCGCGCAGATGCAACGGTGCTACTTCAACACTTACTGTGAAAGAAGATTCCCTGACATTATTTTCCAAGACAATTTCAATCGCCGGAAATAAATTCTTTACGATGATTCCCGTTTTCCTTGAAGCGAAGAAAAAGGGAATGCATCACTACAAACTTGAACTGAGCGCAGTAAGCGGCGAAATTACTACCGTCAATAACGTGAAGGATGTTTTTATTGAAGTGATGGAAAGCAAGCAGAGAGTCCTGTTGCTTGCATCGTCACCGCATCCGGATCTGGGTGCTTTAAAACTTTCAATTGAAAGCAGTGAAAATTATGAAGTGAAAGTGGTGATGCTTGATAAGTTCGACGGGAAAGTGAATGACGCTGATTTAATTGTGTTGCACCAGATCCCCTCTCTTACAAAATCCGCTGCTGATGTGCTGACGAAAATCAAAGCTTCCGGAATTCCTGTACTTTATATTCTTGGAACTGAAAGTAACCTGAATGCTTTCAATACGTTGGATGCAGGGATCAGTATTACGGGTACATTGAATAAGTCGAATGAAGTGGAACCTGTTCTGAGTCCGAACTTTTCATTGTTCACAGTCGGAAAAGAAACCGCTGACGAGATTCATAATTTTCCGCCGCTGCTCGCTCCATTCGGTGAATACAAAGCGATGACGAATGTATCGGTGATGCTCACGCAACAAATTGGAAGTGTAAATACGGGTAAACCTGTTTTAATTTTCAACGAAAGCGGCGCGAGTAAATCGGCTGTGCTTTGTGGAGAGGGTATCTGGCGGTGGCGTCTTGCGGATTACAACAGCAATGGTAATTTCAATGCATTCAATGAACTCTTTACAAAAGTGATGCAATATTTAATTGTACATGAAAACAAAAGTCACTTCCGTATTCTCAGCAAAAATAGTTTTCCTGAAAATGAGCCGATCACATTCGACGCTGAAGTTACCAATGAAAACTATGAGATGATCAATTCTCCGGATATCAATATCACGATTACAAACAATGAGAAGAAAACGTTTCCGTTCACATTCAGTAAAACTGAAAAAGCATACACATTAAATGCAGGTTATTTTCCTTCCGGGAATTATCGTTACAAAGCGACTGTGAAAGCAGGTGAAAGGGTGTATTCAAGCGAAGGACAGTTCAGCGTTAGCGCGTTGCAGGTGGAGCAGAATGAAACTGTCGCTGATCACCAGCTCCTGTATGCATTGGCACACAAAACCGGCGGCGAGATGTATTATCCTGACCAGCTGGATGCATTGGCAAAGGCACTTGATCAGCGTGATGATATTAAAACAGTTTCTTATTCTCATTATCAGCTGCAGGATCTCATTAATTTGAAATGGGTTTTCTTCCTGTTGTTGCTACTACTCTCCACAGAATGGTTTTTGAGGAAGAGAAGCGGAGCGTACTGAGAGTTTAGAATCAAGAGGAAAGAATCAAGACCTAAGGCCCTTTCGCTGCAGACAGAATATTATGCTATGAATACTCTCTTTATTATTATTGTTGCTATCGTCCTGTTTGACTTTGTTGTTGACAGAGTGCTTGACTATCTCAACCTCAAAAGTTTTAGTCCGGAGTTGCCAAAGGAAGCGGAAGGAATTTACGATGCGGAGAAGTATCATAAAAGTATGGAGTACTACAAAGTAAACGATCGTTTCTCCATGATCACATCCACTTTTAGTTTGATCCTTTTGCTCGCTATGTTATTCTTCAATGGCTTTGCATGGGTAGATAATTATGTGAGAAGTTTTACCATCTCGCCAGTGTGGATGGCATTGCTGTTTTTTGGAATCATCGGTATAGCAAGCGATTTTCTCTCGATGCCTTTTGCGTTGTATAAAATTTTTGTGATCGAAGAGAAATTTGGTTTCAATAAAATGACATTGAAAACATTTTTCCTTGACAAATTAAAGAGGTATCTTCTTGGAGCCATTATTGGCGGAGCGCTGCTTGCAGCGTTAGTCTTGATCTACGGCGCAACCGGAAAATATTTCTGGTTGTACGCACTCGCTGTTCTTGCATTCTTTATGATATTTGCCACGATGTTTTATGCAAGTATCATTCTGCCTTTATTCAATAAACTGACTCCGATGCCGGAAGGTGAATTGCGTTCTGCCATTGAAGCATACTGCAACAAAGTTGGTTTTAAGCTCAACAATCTTTTTGTGATGGATGGTTCGAAACGGTCAGCGAAGGCAAATGCGTTCTTCAGCGGATTGGGGTCAAAGAAGAAAATTGTTTTGTTTGATACATTGATTATAAAACATACCACTGATGAACTTGTAGCCGTACTTGCACATGAAATCGGTCATTATAAAAAGAAACATACGAAGCAAGGTTTACTGCTCGGGCTCTTGCAAAGCGGTGTTATGCTTTTTATTCTCTCTTTGTTTCTTGGGAATCCTGAATTGTCGAAAGCATTGGGAGCATCTCAAAGCAGTTTTCATCTTGACATTCTTGCATTCGGAATTTTATACGCTCCGCTTTCAGAAATACTCGGTATTCTCATGAACATGTTGTCGAGAAAAAATGAATACGAAGCTGATCATTATGCAAAGGAAACATACAACGGAGAAGCGCTGGCAAGTGCTTTGAAAAAACTTTCTGTCGATAATCTCAGCAACCTGAAGCCGCATCCTGCTTATGTGTTCGTTCATTATTCGCATCCGACTTTGTTGCAAAGACTGGATGCGCTGAAGAATAAGTAACTTCTTTTAAAACGGATATTTCTTAGAAAGTGTTTTAAATTCATTTCAAATATTTGCTATTGCACATGCTAGGACTTCGCTCAGCATGACCCCGCGCACGATGTCACCCTGAGCGAAGTCGAAGGGTGCGCTGGCTATATCATTTTCTCGCATAGAAATTTAAACAGTTTCTAAATCTAAAAAAGTAATTTGAGTTTTTATTCTTTAATCGAAAATCTTTTTACATCTACCTCTTCCAGTAATTTCGCTGAACTGACCAGGTATTCTGCAAAATGATTTGCGAAATACGGAGCCAGCAAAACGCCTTTCGTTCCCAATCCATTGAAGATGCCGACTTGTGGATGATTTGGATGTAGTCCGATGAATGGCCTTCGATCTTTAACAGTCGGTCTTACTGCCGCTTTGTGATCAACAACTTCAAAAGGCACTTTGATAATCTTGTTGAGTTGATCTGTCAATTCCTGTTTCGCTTTTTCTGTTGGAACTTCATTCAACTCGTCCCATGAATAAGTTGAGCCGACTTTATATAGATGATTGCCGAGTGGAAGAAGGAATATTGTTTTGGTGATGATATGATCAAGATTCAATTTTTCAGAATAGATCGTCAGTAATTCTCCTTTTGAGGGAAGAAAGGGGAGATGTTTCCAAAAAGGATTTTGAGAAGCATGGTACCCTTCGCAAAAAATAATTTTCTCAGCATGAATATTTTTGTATATGATACCATCGGTGTTTAAAGAAAGCTGATCATGACTAAAGTCTTCATCGAGTAACGCATTATTTTCTTCCAATTGTTTCCTGAAAAGCTGAACCATTCTTGAAACGTTCAACCAACCCGCTTGCGCGATTGATATTTTTTTCGGTTCATCCGCCAACACATCTGAATAAAGATTTTCTGTTTTCTCATCGCTGAAATAATTCTTCATTTCTTCTGAAGAGCTTTTCATGCTCCAGTCATTTTGTTCCTTCGCTGTGTGAATGAGTTCGAGAATATTCTTCCGGAAGAAAAGTTGTTCGTTGAATTGTGTCTCAATTTCTTTATACGTTGATTCTGCAAATGGAATAAGTGTGTCTGCCATCCATGTTTTTACTATTCTTCTTCCGGTAATAGGATGTATAATTCCAGCGGCAACATTCGATGAGGATGACGGATTGAATTTGTCAATGAAATAAACACGCTTGCCTTTTTTTGCCAGCTCCCTGTAAAGCAGACTGCCGGCAAGACCTTGGCCGATGATGAGGAAATCGTATGGTGAATTCATTGATGTTTTATCGGTAATTAGTGTCTGACCGAAAACTACTCAAAAAATTCGTAAGCACTAAGTTTTCAGATTTTTTCTTTAAGAAATTTCTTTAAAGCAGACTGTTATTAA
>JAYVZS010000018.1:0-17141 GCA_043783155.1 Bacteroidota bacterium
TGAAGGTCCGTTCGATCTGCTCTTGTTCTTTATTGAACGCGATGAAATAGACGTCCATGATATTCAGATTTCAAAAATCACAAATGATTTTCTCGTTTATCTCCATCAAATGAGTTCACTCAACATTGAAGTGGCAAGTGAATTTATTTTAGTGGCCGCTACCTTGATGAGAATCAAAGCCAAAATGCTGTTGCCACGTCCGGAGTTTGATGAACAGGGAAATGAAATTGATCCTCGCCAGGATTTGATTAATCGCCTGCTGCTTTACAAACAATACAAAGAAGCGTGTGTGGAGATGCACCAGATGGAAGATCACCGTGCAGCCATAGCAGAGCGTGGCAATGTTCAGAAAGAACTTGCGAAAATAGCGATGGATAGTTCGCAAACGGAAGAACTCATGAACCTCACCATGTTCCAGCTGCTGAATTCATTTCAGAAAGTGTTGAAACGTTTTGATGCTGAAAAAAACAAAGTTCATCATAAAGTGGTTCAGTATCCGTTCACCATTGTTGAACAGAAAAATATGGTGCGTGATTTAATCAGAACAAAAGAGAAAGTTACCTTCATCGATGTACTCACCAATTGCCAGAATAAAGTGCATGCCATTTTTACGTTCCTCGCCATCCTTGAATTGTTGCAGGAACAGCTGATCAGAATTACTTTGGGATTGGGCTTTAATAATTTCTGGTTGAGTGAACCTGAGCGGGTGCAGGAATAAAACGAAGAACATCATGCAATCATTTTTTAACCATGCAGACAGATGCGAAGCAAATACTAAAAAATTTTCGACCATCACGCATCCTGTTGCCTGTTGTGCTCGGGCTTGGAGCCGCAACGTACCTTTTACTTCGTAATTTCGACAAGACCGCTTTTCTGAATATTCACTGGTCGTCCAATTCAACATTCTGGATTTGTATTGCATTGCTCATGATGGTGGTGCGCGATGGCGCTTACATGGTTCGTATCCGTGCACTCACCGACAATGAATTGAACTGGCGGAGTTCTTTTATTGTGATCATGCTGTGGGAGTTTGCTTCCGCGTTGGCGCCGGGCATGATTGGCGGCGGTTTCATCTTCGCGATTTTTATTCTCAACCGCGAACGCGTAAACATGGGCAAAAGTATTACCGCTGTCCTTCTCTCTTCTTTCCAGGACGGTGTATTTCTGGCCATCATGGCTCCTGTCGTTTATTTTATCTGCGGAAGAGAAAAACTTTTTTCAACGATTGATACAAACAATCTAAGCCCTGTCACATTTGGCAGCGGATTTTTTTATTCCTTCTGGATCGTTTATTTCATCATCCTTGCCTACAAAATTTTTGTCGCGTACGCTTTATTTTTTAATCCGCGTTTTGTAAAGTGGCTTTTGTTGAAGATGTTTTCTTTGCCTATCCTGATCAGGTGGAAACCAAATGCGTTGGAAACCGGTAACCAGCTTGTGATCGCCTCGAATCACCTGAAAAATAAATCCCGTAAATTTTGGTTCCTGTCATTCGGAGGAACGTTTGTTTCATGGACTGCCCGATACACGATTGTGAATTGCCTGATCCTCGCTTTTCACAATGTTTCCATCGACAACTTTCTTATTTACGCGCGACAGGTCGTGATGGGAATTATTATTCTTTTCAGTCCAACTCCCGGAGGCAGTGGTCTTGCGGAATTTATGTTCAACGATTTCCTCGGTGAATTTATTCCGAAAGGATTGGCGGCTTCGCTTGGTTTGATGTGGCGGTTAGTGAGTTACTACCCGTATTTATTTATCGGCGCCGTTATTCTTCCACGCTGGATCCGAAAAAGATTTAAGAAAGAAGAAGTGATGCTGGCGTGAGGTAGTTTATAGTTGTTAGTTCGGTGTTCGGAGACGGGGAACGCATTGTGGTTTGAATTTGCTCGCTTGTTCCTTCAATGAAACAAAATTATATTCTTCTCCATAAGCTCTTTCTTAATCTTGTTATACTCTCTTTCGTAACATGCATATTTGTTTTGCAAATCAGTACAATTTTTTAGCACACTGTCCAATCCTTTCAGTCTTTCACAAAATAAAAACAATTCTTTCTCATTGATTTTTGAATTGTAACTTAATAATTCATACTCATATTGAATTACTTCTCCAGAAGCAATGCAATTATAATATGCAACAGGCGGATGTTGAAGTAAATCAATTTCTCTTTGTGCCAACTCCTCTATAACATGCCTTTCACTACAACCAAAAATCCAATGTTCTTTTGAAAGATGCCATTCGTCAGGTGGGAGATATTCAATAAAATGAGAAGTAACAATGTCTCTGTGGGGAATTTTAAGAATATCTTTTTTCGCAGCTGCCTGATATTGAAATTGGCCTTCGGCGGCAGGTGGTACTTTTGGATATTTTAAAGTTTGAATTTTAAGAAAAATCAATAATGTATCCCTTGGTTCATTTGGCTCTGAGAGGATTTTGTCAATAAAGGTATTAAAAGATTTATCTGTGAATTTAAAGATTAAAGAATCGTAAGTGCAGTAATTAAAATAGCCAACAACTGACCGTCCGTTTCGCAATTTAAATCTCGCTTTGTACTTTATGCATTCGCCAGAATCAGCATAAAGCAATGTAAAAGAAAAAAAGAAAACAACCGCCCAAATAAATTTCTTCATTAAAAGTATCAAGTTAGCAGACTGCCATTGGTGACGTATAGCTCCGAACTAAGAACTAACAACTAAGAACTATAAGCCAACTAACTCCACACTTCCTCCAGCACCTTATGAGATTTAATATTTCCGAATCCCGAAACGTGAAGTTGAAAATATTCCAGCAGCTTTTCTATCAATTGTCGTTTGTATTGGAGCGGAATTTTTAAATCGTCAGAATAATTCAGCGACGATTTCAGAAGCATGTAAAAGTATTCGCTCAACGGATGCCTCATGAAAGCGGCAAGCACAGGATCCTCTGCCTGGAAGATTCCTTCCTGCAAATTGAAAACAGATGTGGCTTCAGAAAAATTTTCCTGCGGATAAAAACCAAGGTACTTCGTAAGCTGAATTAAAAAAACGAGGTGGAAGTCGCTGTGAGGTGTCTCCTGCAGATCGAGGAGCTGAACAGAATTAAAAATGAAAGCGAACAACGAACGGTTCGACTCTTCTTCTCTCACTGATTTTAAAAGCACTTCATTCATGAAAAGAATGATAGAGCTTTTCCGGACATCAAAGGGAATACTTTTTAAAGCGGGTGTGTTTTTTACTTCTGCCAGTCGTTGCAGTCCTCCTCTTTCCTTGTGATACACCACGAGATCGATCAGCGTCAGCGGTTGTAACGCTGTTGGTTTTACTTTTGGATTCTTCTTCCTCACGCTGTTGATCAGGTACGATTGCAGACCGAACAGTTCAGTATATATTTTAGCCACAACACTGCTTTCGGAATAATCCGTTACGTGAAAAACAATGCCGCGCGTTTTATGGAGCATCAGTGAATGAAAAGCATTTTTGTTACACAGGTTGCCGAACCATCGTCGTTCGTGGCATACACCAGGTATACTCCTGTGTGCGCACGTTCTCCTTTAAAATTATTTCCGTTCCAGATGGCTTCACCGCCATTGGCTTTGGTATGATAGACAAGCGATCCGGCAATGTCTGTAATTTTTACGTCAGCATTGTTAACGAGTCCTTTGATTGCAATCGGACCCGAATAGTCATGTTTCACCGGGTTCGGAAAAACCAGGTAACTCTCACAGGTTTCAGTTCCGGCAGTTGCATCGCTTCGATATGAAACAATTCCTTTTTCGGTACCGAAAAAAACTTCACCGGTTTTATCATTGATCGCAATGCTGTTGATGTAATTGGAAAGCAATGGTGAATTGTCAATATCGAAATGGAGCAGCTGTTGCGTTCCATCGGCAGACATGAGGAATGCGCCACCGCTTAACGTGCCAAACCATTTCCGGTTTGCACCGTCAACAGCCATGGAAAGAACGGTTTCGGTTTCCAACAGGTATTGCGTGTGAGTATCTTGTTGAATCAAAATTTTCTGCGCGTCAAAATCGCCTCCGGTAAAAACATTTCCCGGATTATAAATAACCGCAACACCGTGGTCGGAACCGAGCCAGATGGCTCCATCTTTATCTTTCGCCATCGCATATATATTCGTGCTTGGCAGTCCTCCGTTTCCGGGATCTCCGGTTAGTAACTTAAACGAATTATCGTTGGGATTCTCCATAACCTTCTCGTTAAAAACACCAAGTCCGCGGCCTCTTGATGCCATCCACTTCTGGTTGTAATCATCAATGATGATGTTATAGATAAAGGTAATCGCAAATATGGAAGGGAGCACAAATGATTGCCAGGATCCATCCGCTTTTCTGACAGACAATGGAGTTGGATTATCGGTATTTGTCATCCATAAATTATTATCGTTATCGAAAGCTACACCACCGATTTGAATCGGATGAAATGATGCATTGGAATCATTGATGACATGCAGGGTACTGTTAGATCTGTCGTAGATCTGTGTAATTCCGTTTTCCCGGTACTCTAATAACCCGCTTCCCCATGTTCCGGCAAAAGCATGTTTTGAATCAACAGGATCAACGGCGATACAAGACACGTCTGCCACGTAACCAAGCGAAGAGTATATTGGATCATTGGTTCCGTCAAATGTTTTCCAGGCGGCATCAGAAAATAAATACGTCCCGTCTTGTGAATACGCAGCAGATGTTCCGATGACAGTTCCGGACGCCACCCATAAATCATCGTTGACACATTGCATGGCAAAAACAGAAGATGATTTTGGTCCGTTCGGTGTGAGGTCAGAATAATGTCCTTCTGGTGTGACCCTGATCAGCCCATTGTTATTATCAGCAATCCAGAATGTATTGTCGTTTGAAACAAGACCATCCATCGGATGTACATTCGGGTAGATCGTGTAATTCATACTATGGGTTTGCTGGAATGCCTGGTTATAGGCATCAATCGTATAACTGATTTTTACAAGTAAATGATTTTGATAGGTGATTACTTTCATATCATAATCACGGTAAACAGTGTTGCCTGTCCAGGCTGAATTTGTGTATTCCCAAATCGTATCATTGTTCCCTCTTACGTTTGATTCAACAGCCAGTATTTTATTTGAGAAACTGACAATACTTGTAAAGGTGCCATTCGGATCAGGAATTGTCATGTCTTTATTCCATGCTGAATATATAAAGATCTGAGGGTCGTTTATATCGGCTTTATAGATGCCGTTATCGGTCGCGGCATAAAAAAATGAACCATCTGCCGTCAGGCTATTCACGTTAATCGCGGTTCCGTTAGGTCCTATGTAATAGGAGTCTTTGATTTCTCTCCGAACGAGGTCAACCACTTCTATTCCGAAACCGCACGACAGGTAAGCATATCGATCTTTCAGAAAAATATCGTTGATACTTTTATTGCCTACAATGTTACTGCGTTTTATATCAGAAAGATTTACAATGGTGTTGTCGTTGTACAATAAATCAATGTTAGAGTTTTCATACGCAATCACCAGTACGCCTATGGTTGCGCTATACCGGATAGAAGAAATTTCAAAATCCGATAATCCACTTACACGCGAATAACGTTCGAGCGTGCCGTCATTTTTGTCGTAGCTGAATAAACCGTAACGGCTTGCGCAATAAATTTTTCCATTTCCTTCTGCCAATGAAACAGCTTTATTATAGGGCAGGTGCATTCGCCATTGTCCGATGCCGACCATTGCGTTGTCGGTATTCTGAGCGTATGTAACAAAAACGGTTAACAATAAAAGAGAGAAAGTGAAAACTGAAACAATCTTTTTAAATAGAGATACCATGCTTCTGAAAATTAATTTACGTTCATCAATCCAACGAACATTGAGCCGATTTATTTGAAGAAAAGAGAAGTAAAAATAGAAAAATTAATCACTATAGAAGCACCCGTTAAAACAAGTTACAACTCCTTCCTTTTGTATAAGAGGAACTTGTTATTTTGCCAGATAAGGTCAACTTCCTTTTTGAAATCGTCCGTATATTTTTTCATCGGCTCATCGCCTAAATCCGGGTCATTGTCGTGGTTGAGTAGCAGGTAACCTGCTCCGAGAAGGGTTACCATGTTTTTTACTTCACTTGAAGATTGATAATACGCCGTGGACGCTGTTTTTCTACCGGTATAAAGCGCGAGTGCTTTGGGTTTCTTAAAAATGATGATTGAGTTTTCAGGAATATGCTGCCTGATGTATTCGAATGTTTCGATGGAACCGGCTTCCTGCGGACCCTGTAAAGTTGACGGCTGCTGTGCGATTATTTTTGAAATGGAATGTTGGTATTGAAGCAATACAAAAAGACCTCCCGCTATAACCAAAACTTTCCGGTTTGCATGAATACCCAAGTGGATTTGTTTGAGACCGGTCACCATGTAATAAAGCAGGAAAGGAAATATAGGGAGAATAAAACGAAATCCTCCTGCAGAGTAAGGATAAACAATGAAGAGAAGAATGTAAATCCACACCAGTAAATCTATGAATGATCTTTTGTGCAGCAGGGAATACAACATCCCGATCAGTAGCAGAGCGAGCGAAAAAGATTTTGAAACAAAGGTGATGAACGTCCATTTCTCTAATTGCGGATCAAAGTATCCTCCAAACACATCCACATAATAATTCAGGTTTTGAAGGATGATCTCACCGACAGAATATTTTTCGTACGCATGAGAATAAAATTCGAGAAATTTTCCGGTGGGAACTTTTACCAGGAGAACGTTAAAAAGAATGTAGGTGACCATCATGGACCCGAATAGGATCAATGGCTTTTGAAAAAATAAACGCAACAGTTTCCCCGACTTCTTTGCTTTGATGAATAAATAAACCTGGTGGATGAGAACGGCGATGAGGAATACAACAGCAACTCCTCTGATCGACATCATGATTCCGCACGAAATTCCGGTAAGTGCAAAAGTCAGATTCGAATTCTTCTCATACATATACAGAATGGCGGTGAGGAGAAAAAATAACGTGTATGGAAAGTCGGAGAGGATTTCAGTTTTGAAACTTAGTGTCCAGGGATTGTAGGCAAATATGAGAACGAGAAACAAGGCGGTTAATTTCGAAAAATGTCTTCTGAAAAAAGAAAACATCGTCATGCATAAAAAGAAGAGTAATAGCGTAATTAAATAATTGAATGCCCTGATGGAATTTCCTTTCACGAAGTAAACCACCGAAAGCATGAACGGAAAACCAGCAGGGTAAGCCGGAGGAGCGATAACTGGAAGATTTTCATTGTACACGTATCCCGTTTGTGTCTGTGGTTTATGTTCGACAATATTTTTTGCCTGAAGGATGTATTGAGCGAAATCATCGCCCCAGTCGTGGCTGGTTTTGATATTGAGGAAGAACAATGGCAGACATAAAAGTGCGCACAGAATCAGAAAGAGGTTTCGCTGCAGAAAATTTTGACCAGAAGCTTTGTCCATAATTGTTTATACGAGGGATGCAATTTAATTCTAAAATTGAAATAACAGAGATTCTTAAATTGAGAGTGGCACTGTATGAAAACACGATGGTTTATTGGATAAAAAAACAGGTTCATACACGAAGAAAAAATGGAACGATTTAAGGTCGTCCCTTCGGGACTTAAAGCGAACTTTTATTTTCTTTTTACCAATTGGTCGTCCTTACAGGACTTCTACAAACAGAATAACTCAATAGGAGCTTCCGTTTGGTAACAAAACAAAAATATTAACAGGCAGAAGTCCCGTAGGGAAGGTCTTATAACGAATAAGAATGGGAATAGTGTTTCCCTCGTTTATTCTTCAATTTGTTTTACTTTTGCTCTCAACAGTTAATTAACAAATTAAACTTATGCTGATGAAAGAATCAGTTTTAGTGATCGGAGCGAACGGGCAAATCGGTTCGGAGTTGGTAGAAGAACTTAGAAAAATATATGGCGATTCAAGTGTAATCGCTACGGATATCAAACCGGCCTCCGCAGAATCTCTCCACCAGGGACCGTTTGAACAACTGGACGTACTTGATTTTGCAAGGACGCGTGAAATCATCAGCAAATACAAAGTGAAGCAGGTTTATTTATTAGCAGCATTGCTGTCAGCAACTGCGGAGCAAAAAATGAAATCTGCCTGGCGGTTGAACACGGAAAGTATTCTCGGGTTGCTTGACATCGCAAAAGAGGAAAAATTGAAATTGTTCTGGCCGAGTTCAATTGCTGTATTCGGTCCGACTACTCCAAAACAAAATACACCGCAACATACGGTTACTGAACCGACCACCGTTTATGGCATCAGCAAATTAGTTGGTGAACGTTGGTGCGAATATTATTTTCAGAAATTCGGTGTGGATGTACGAAGTCTTCGGTATCCGGGATTGATCGGTTACAAAACCGGTCCGGGCGGAGGAACCACCGATTATGCCGTTCATATTTTTCATGAAGCATTGAAGACAAAACAGTACGAATGTTTTCTTTCTGAAAACACAGTACTTCCGATGATGTACATGCACGATGCGTTGAAAGCGACGATTGGTTTGATGGATACAGAATCAGAAAAGGTAAAAATCCGTTCAAGCTACAATGTAGCCGCTATCAGTTTTTCTCCGAAGCAACTCGCCGAAGAAATTAAAAAACATATCCCTGATTTTAAGATCTCATACAAACCGGATGTTCGTCAGCAATACGCTGATTCATGGCCGCAAAGTATCGATGACAGTGCCTCGCGCAAAGACTGGAACTGGAAACATGAATTTGATTTGGCAAAGATGACGGAAGATATGCTGCATCATATTCAGCAGGTAGTGGAACACTGAAACAGAATTGCTGAATTCGGATTTGAAATTGCGGATTGAAAGATGCCGAGTGCTGTCGGATTTTTTTATTTGAAAATTAACATACCCGGAAGAACAATGTCACTAAGCGAAAGATTTATTGTTCGATCCTTTTAGAATCGGGTCTTTTTGAACGGCTGTTTGCTATAAACCATTGACTCCTTCGGAGTCGCCCTTCTCTTAATTTAATAACGTTGTAAGGAGAGTTTTGAATTTTTTTTAAAGGCCTACTGCTTCCGGAACATTTTTGATGATTTTAAAATCCTCCATTGTTAACCTATTGCCCACTGCAACTGCTTTCTGCCATCACCAACTTCCACTAAAAAAAATCCCGTATTTTCGCCGTCACATTATGCAGCCACAAAATCTTGTCGTTACCAATTCTCTTTCCCGGCAGAAAGAAAAGTTCGAACCACTCAACCCGCCTCATGTGGGTTTATATGTATGCGGGCCTACCGTATATGGGTATCCGCATCTTGGTCATGCACGCCCGTACATTACCTTTGATGTGGTGTGTCGTTATCTCACGCACATCGGCTACAAAGTACGTTACGTTCGTAACATCACTGATGTCGGGCATTTGGAAAATGATGCCGATGAAGGCGAAGATAAAATCGCGAAGAAAGCCCGCCTCGAACAACTGGAGCCGATGGAAATCGTGGAGTTGTACACGGAAAGTTTTCACGACGCCATGCGTATGCTCAACAATAAAAATGTGAGCATCGAACCGCGTGCATCAGGCCATATCATCGAACAGATTAAAATGATTCGTGAAATCATGGAGAATGATTTCGCCTATGAAAGCAACGGCTCTGTTTATTTTGATGTGATCGGTTATAGTAAGAATCACGATTACGGAAAACTGAGCGGACGTGTGGTGGAAGAATTAATTGCCGGCGCGGGGAATGAAAGGCGTGAGTTGGAAGGGCAGGAAGAGAAAAGAAATCCTGCCGACTTCGCGCTCTGGAAAAAAGCATCACCCGAACACATCATGCGATGGCCTTCTCCGTGGAGCGATGGCTTTCCCGGCTGGCACATTGAATGTTCAGCGATGAGTAAAAAATATTTGGGAGAAACATTCGACATTCACGGCGGAGGAATGGATTTACTTTTTCCGCATCATGAAAGTGAAATCGCACAGTCGAAAGGCGCTTGCGAGACGGCTCCCGTTAAATACTGGATGCACAACAATATGATCACCATCAACGGACAGAAGATGGGAAAGAGTTTGGGTAACTTCATCAACCTAGATCAATTGTTTTCAGGGGATCATAAATTACTGGAGCAGGCTTATTCACCGATGACGATCCGCTTCTTTATTCTGCAGGCGCATTACAGAAGTACACTCGACTTTAGTAACGATGGATTGAAAGCGGCGGAGAAGGGTTTCAATAAACTGATGAATGCGAATGAAACATTGCAAAAAATAAAATCATCAGCAACCTCAACATCCGATATCAAAGCATTGCGGCAATCGTGCTATGATGCGATGAACGATGATTTTAATACGGCCATTACAATTGCTAATTTATTTGAAGCTGTGCGCATCATCAATTCGGTAGCTGCAGGAACTGAAACTATTTCAGCCGGCGATCTTGAACTAATGAAAACATTGTTTCATGATTTTGCCTTTGAAATACTCGGATTACGAAAAGAGACTGTCGGAAATAATAATGATATTGATTCGTTGATGCAGTTTGTTCTTCGTTTGCGCTCAGAAGCAAAAGCAAGAAAAGATTTCTCGACGTCGGATGAAATCCGTGAGGAGTTGACCAAACTTGGTTTTGAAATCAAGGATGGAAAAGAGGGAACGAGCTGGAGTAAGAATTAATTATAAAATTAGAAAATGTGAAGATGCGTAAATCTTTTGCCCTGTTTTTTATTCTTTCAATGCACAGTTGCACGTCACGCAATGCAGATAAGACTGCGTCAGAAACAGTAAACAGCAAACCGGAAACCACTCAACCATCTGTGCCGCAATTCAATGCTGACAGTGCATATTCTTTTGTACAAACGCAATGTGATTTCGGTCCGCGTGTTCCGAATACAAAAACACACGATGCCTGCGCGGGATATTTAATCAGCAAGCTAAAAACATATACTCCGAATGTGGTTGTACAAAAAGGAGTAGTGACTACATACGATCATGTTAAGCTGAACATTCAAAACATCATCGCTTCTTTCAACCCGGAGTCTAAAAATCGTATTCTTCTTTTTGCTCACTGGGATACGCGACCGTGGGCCGACCAGGATACTGTAAATCCGCGCGAACCATTTCTTGCTGCTGACGACGCAGGAAGTGGTGTCGCGATTTTGTTAGAGGTTGCCCGCCAGCTTTCGCTTCATAACCAGCCGATCGGTATCGACATTGCATTTTTTGACGCAGAAGACTGGGGAGCAAAAAACAGCACGAATGAAAATGAAGACTCGTATGCGCTGGGAACTCAATATTGGGCGAAGAATCCACACGTTGAAAAATATACGGCGAACTACGGCGTCTTATTAGACATGACAGGTGCGCGTAATGCAAAGTTTATGATGGAAGGAAATTCAATGCACTTTGCCTCCGGTATTGTGAGAAAAATATGGGATACAGCGAACCATGCCGGCTTTTCAGATTACTTTGTTTACACAGAAGGCGGATATATTACAGATGATCATCTTTACGTAAATCAGATTATCAGGATTCCGTCTGTGGATATTATCAACACATCTGCTGATGGCCGCTTTGCTTCACACTGGCACACACATCGCGATAACATGGATGTGATTGACAGAAACACATTGAAAGCCGTCGGGCAAACTTTGCTCGAGCTTATTTTCCGCGAAACCGGCTCCTGATTTTTCCCGTTCAATATTTCTGAAAATCTTACACCTGTAATAGTGTATTCGTTTTACCGGCGATAGACCGGCACCAAAGTTTTTGTTCAGCGTAAACACACGCAAATAAAAACTTTCATGAAAAAACATTTTACAAAATTCCTGTTTCTTCTCGTAATGAATATGTACTCGATCACGCCATGCAAAGCTCAATATGCAACAGGCATTGGAGTACGTACCGGTAAATTTGCGAGCGGATTAGATGTAAGACATTTCTTTGATGCGTACTGTACAGCTGCCTATGAGATTTTCGTAGGATATACAGATGAAGCAAAAGGTGGCTACATAGCCAAACTGTTTTTTATCAAACAGAAACCCATTCATCAATCGCGTCTGAAGGTGCCAACGAAATTATTTTTCGGAGCCGGTGCTCACTGCGGATTTTTTAAAGATCCATACTATAAAATCAGGAACGGGGAAGCCGTTTATTACCCGGAGAATTCTTTCAGCATCGGTGTTGACGGAACATGCGGTCTGGAATACAACTCCCGTAAATTACCTTTTACCGTTGCCGCTGACGCTACTCCGTATTATTCAATTATTAACCCGGGCCAGGCCTGGATTGATTTCGGATTAACGGTCCGGTATATATTCCGAAGAGGAAGCCGGTATTAAAATTTGATTTCAGTTTGCAAAAATAGTCTACGAAAAAATCCCGGTCAAACGACCGGGATTTTTTTATTGATGTTATCTGTTTACTGGAAGGGACTCCATCGTGTTCCTCATGCAGGAGGCATCTTCTTGATTGCCGGCAGTACATTAACTAATTAACGATGTACTGAATTAGAATAACAAACCTTAGTGAACAAGATTCCTCCTGAATGACCTTGCTTAGTGAGACTCTGGGAACGTCTAAAACTCCGCATTCTTCGGTGTCCTTGGAAACGGAATCACATCACGGATGTTAGTCATGCCCGTTACAAATAACATCAACCGCTCGAAACCCAAACCAAATCCCGCATGCGGGCATGTTCCGAACTTTCTCGTCTCGAGATACCACCACAAATCTTTTTCAGGAATGTGCATCTCTTTCATTCGCGCGGCTAATTTTTCATAATTCTCTTCACGCTGAGATCCTCCGATAATCTCACCAATCCAAGGAAACAAAACATCCATCGCACGCACCGTTTTTCCATCCTCATTCTGTTTCATGTAGAACGCTTTGATGTCTTTCGGGTAATTGATAAGGATGACCGGTCCTTTAAAATGTTCCACCAGATAATTTTCATGTTCCTTTTGTAAATCGGTTCCCCATTCCACTTTGAATTCAAATTTCGAATTACGCTCTTTTAGAATCTCAACAGCATCGGTATAATTCAATCTTGTAAATGGTTTTTCAATCACGGATTTCAACCGCGCTAAAAGTTCTTTGTCATACATGTTGTTGAGAAAATCAAGATCGGCAGCGCAGTTGTCGAGCGCATACCGAATGAGATACTTCAACATTTCCTCCGCTAAATTCATGTTATCGGTGATGTCATAAAAAGCCATCTCCGGTTCTATCATCCAGAATTCGGCAAGATGTCTTGGTGTGTTGGAATTCTCCGCTCTGAATGTCGGGCCGAATGTATAAATCAATCCCAGCGCAAGCGCTGCAAGCTCTCCTTCTAATTGTCCGCTTACGGTAAGGTTGGTTTCTTTTCCGAAGAAATCTTCCTTGTAATCAATGGAGCCGTCAGGATTTTTCGGAAGATTTTTCAGATCCAATGTCGTCACGCGAAACATTTCTCCTGCGCCTTCTGCATCACTTCCCGTGATGATAGGTGAATGCAAATTAAAAAATCCTTTATCATTAAAAAATTTGTGAATGGCAAATGTCATGTGATGACGCATACGCAACACGGCACCGAATGTATTCGTGCGGGGACGTAAGTGAGCAATCTCGCGCAGGAATTCCAGCGTGTGACCTTTCTTCTGCAACGGAAATGTTTCCGCATCTGCTGTTCCCAGTACGTCAATTTTTGTCGCCTGTATTTCCACCGATTGTCCCTGCCCTTGTGAGGCAACCAACGTTCCCGTTACGCAAATACATGAACCGGTTGTGATAAGTTTCAACAATTCTTCGTCGAACTTCTCAACCTCTACCACCACCTGTATAGTATGAATGATGCTTCCGTCATTGAGTGCGATGAAGTTTACATTTTTATTTCCTCTTCGGGTTCGCACCCATCCTTGTGCTGTAACCTCTTTGTTTACTTCTTTCGATGCAAGAAGCTCGATGACTTTGGTGTGTTTCATTTTTAAATAATTGACTGCAAAAAAACAAAGAATAAACGGATAGCAAAAACTTAATCTTGATTTGGTTGTTATACTTTTTCGCGATAGGAAAATAAGCCATGAAAACAGCCGTTGTTAGCGTTCGATCCTTGAACCCAAAAACGAAATCTACGGGGAGAAAGAAAGATATTTCTGCCAATCGGCTGAATCTTCCTATATTTGTAAAGCATCCTAAAAAAATGAATATTCAGCCCGGAAAACTGCTTCAAACGATCAATTATCCCGATGATCTTCGTAAAATCGAGGAGAAAGATCTTCCTCAGGTCTCCAAAGAACTGCGCGACTTTATTATTGACATCGTCTCTGAAAACGGTGGCCATTTCGGTGCTTCTTTGGGTGTGGTTGAAATGACCGTTGCGCTCCATTATGTTTTCAATACACCTTATGATCAGTTGGTTTGGGATGTCGGCCATCAGGCATACGGACATAAAATACTGACTGGTCGTCGCGATATTTTCCAGACAAACAGAATTTACAAAGGCATCAGCGGTTTTCCGAAACGAAGCGAAAGTGAATACGATACGTTTGGTGTCGGCCACTCTTCCACTTCTATTTCCGCTGCGCTTGGAATGGCCGTGGCTTCACGGTTGAAAGGCGAGACAGAACGCCAGCACATTGCCGTGATCGGTGATGGTGCGATGACGGCCGGAATGGCGTTCGAAGCCATGAACCATGCAGGTATCGAAAACTCGAACCTGTTGGTTGTGTTGAACGACAACTGCATGAGCATCGATCCGAATGTGGGTGCGCTGAAAGAATACCTCACTGACATCACCACCTCTCACGCATACAACAAAGTGAAAGACGATATGTGGAAACTGCTCGGCAAGATTTCCAAGTTCGGTCCGAATGCGCAGGATATTGCATCGAAGATTGAAAACGGTATTAAGACAACGTTGTTGAAGCAGAGCAATCTTTTTGAATCCCTGCGGTTCCGTTACTTCGGTCCTGTTGATGGACACGATGTACTTCGAATGGTAAAAGTGCTGAATGATCTGAAAGATATTCCCGGCCCGAAAATTCTGCATTGCCTCACCGTGAAAGGAAAAGGTTTTGCGAACGCGGAGAAAGACCAAACGAAATGGCATGCACCTGGATTGTTCGACAAAATTACCGGCGAAATTCACAAGCCGAAAAATACGGAACCGACTCCACCGAAATACCAGGATGTTTTTGGAAATACAATCGTTGAGTTGGCAGAAAAAAATCCGAAGATTGTCGGTATCACGCCGGCCATGCCGTCCGGCTGTTCACTCAACATCATGATGAAGGCCATGCCGGAACGCGCCTTTGATGTGGGCATTGCGGAACAACATGCAGTTACATTTTCCGCCGGACTTGCCACACAGGGCATGACTCCGTTCTGTAACATCTATTCTTCTTTTATGCAACGCGGTTATGATCAGTTGATACATGACGTGGCGCTTCAAAATCTTCACGTTGTTTTTTGTCTCGACCGTGGCGGACTTGCGGGTGCCGACGGACCGACGCATCACGGTGCATTCGATCTCTCTTATTTGCGTTGCATTCCGAATATGATTGTGAGTGCGCCTATGAATGAAGAAGAATTGCGCAACCTAATGTATACTGCACAGCTTGATGAAATTAAATCGCCGTTCTCCATTCGTTATCCGCGTGGCAACGGTGTGATGATTGACTGGAAAACTCCGTTCAAAAAATTAGAAATCGGAAAAGGAAGAATGGTTTGCGACGGAGAAGAGATTGCCATTCTTACTATTGGTCACCCCGGAAATTTTGCGTTGAAAGCATGCGACGATTTAAAGAAAGAAAATTTTTTCCCGGCACATTATGATTTACGTTTTGTGAAACCGCTGGATGCCGATTTACTGCACGATGTTTTTACCCGTTTCAAAAAAATAATTACCGTTGAAGACGGCTGCATCATGGGTGGCTTCGGTTCCGCCATTGCAGAGTTTATGATTGACAATAATTATTCTGCATCCATAACCCGCCTCGGAATTCCTGACCGCTTTATTGAACACGGCGAACAAAAAGAACTCTATAACGAATGTCATTTCGATTTTGAAGCGATTAAGGATGCCGTGAGGCAATTGGTGGGTGAAGGTGTGATGGTATAATATTTTTATTCTATGAAAAAAAAATTTATATTTTGTGTTTGCGTAGCAACTGTCGGATTGCCGCAACTTTCAACTAATATTGATGCGGATAACTGAAATGTTATGCGCAATTGCGGTGGACATAAAAACACAACAATTCAACATAAATATTAAAATAAATTCAATGGAAAACAAACAAGACAATCCTAAAACTCTTAAAAGTAAATATATACCAACTGCCGAATTTTATAGCCAAATAATTGATAGCTTACAGGATTATTCAATTTTTACGTTAGATAAAGAATTCATCATAAACAGTTGGAGTTCCGGCTCAACAAAAATATTTGGTTACGACACAGACGAAGTTATTGGTGAACATTTTGATTTAATATTTACAGAAGAAGATATAAAAAAGGGTATTCCGAAAAAGGAAATCGAAATAGCTTTAAAAGAAGGCAGAGCAACAGATAACAGATGGCACACTGCTAAAGACAAAAGTTTATTTTATGCTTATGGGTTGGTTTTTCCACTCATCGGCTTAGATGGAGAGATGTTGGGGTATGTTAAAATTTTAAGAGACTTAACCGAAAGAAAAAAATCAGAAGACGCCATTAAAAAATATGTCAAAGAACTGGAAGAACTTAACACTCATAAAGAGAGTGTTCTGGCAATACTTTCTCACGATTTAAGAAGCCCCCTTTCAGCTATCATTGGAACAGCAAAATACTTAAAAATAAATTTTCATAAAACGGAACCCGATGCGGTTAAGGAAATGCTGGAACTTCTTTATAAATCATCCACTGATGAGTTAGAGATGTTGGACTATTTAGTAGAATGGGCAAGAATAAAATACGCATCGGACGTATTTTCTCCAACACAAATAAAACTAATCGAATACATTGATAAAGTATTTGAAACTTTAAACGAAACCGCTTCAATAAACACTATAAATCTTCATCACGAAATTGAAGCGGATACTTCTGTATTTGCGGATGGAAAAATGTTAATTTCCATCATTCAAAATATAGTTTCTAATGCTATAAAACATACACAAAAAGGAGGAGCAATAATGATTTCTGCAAAAAGCAAAGACGATAAAATTATAATTCAGGT
>JAYVZS010000019.1:0-6645 GCA_043783155.1 Bacteroidota bacterium
CGTATCGGGATCTGATGGGAATTATTCCCCGCCCCTTGGGGCGATCGGAAAGAATTCCCATCAAATACTCCGCTGCTCTGCGGCGGAGATGTTTATTTGCTCATAATAATGTTTGAAATTTGATGGGATTGGTGATGAAAAAGCAAGTCAGAAGAAATATCTTTAACACCATCAAAAAAATGAATCAAAAGACAACTGTTGTATTGTGCTCTGCTTCACCGCGAAGGAAGCAGCTATTAAAGGAAATTGGTTTGGATATTGAAATTCTTGTCAAAGATGTTGACGAAACTTTTCCTTCCGATCTGAAAGCTGAGGAGGTTGTATTATTCCTCGCTGCAAAAAAGGCAGATGTTTTTCGGCCTGGTTTCGAACCCGGGAAAATTTATATTACTGCCGACACGATTGTGTGGTTGAATGGCTTCAGTCCGGATTTTTCTACCGTGAAAAAAAAAGAAATGGGAGAGGTGCTTGGAAAGCCGGTTGATGCTGATGACGCTTTTAAGATACTGGAAAAACTTTCAGGAAAGATGCACCAGGTATATACCGGCGTTTGTTTAAGCAGTATGAATAGGAAGGAGTCTTTTTATGTGCGAAGTGATGTTCACTTCCGCGAATTGAAAGATGAGAAAATAAAATTTTACATTGAGCACTACAAACCATTTGATAAGGCCGGTGCGTATGGTGCGCAGGAATGTCTTCCTGAAAACATGAATCCTTGTTCAGAGGAAGAAATAAAATTTATGAAGTCAATTCATAAGAATGATTTGTTCGAAAGGACAAAAATGAAAGATAAAAAACACATGCCGATCATTGACCGCATAAACGGAAGTTATTTTAATGTGATGGGTTTGCCCGTTGTTGAAGTATGGGAACACCTGAATCGATTTATTATTGAATGATGCATACAGTCATTATCAATCTTCTATGAAAACTGCATACATCAAAATGCACATTGCAATTTTTCTCTGGGGATTTACAGGTCTGCTCGGTAAATTCATTCAACTTAATGAAGGGATGTTGGTGTGGTATCGTTTGCTGATCAGCAGTGTAGTGATTGCTGGAATCTTACTTTACAGAAAATCATTTCCGAAATTGAATTTGAGAGAGCTGATGAAAATCGGGGGCATCGGTATTATCGTGATGTTACACTGGGTTACGTTTTACGGATCCATAAAATTGGCGAGCATTTCCGTTGCCATGGTTTGTCTTTCGTCCATTGCTTTATTTGCATCCATTATCGAACCTCTTGTTAACAAAACGAAGTTCGACTACATGGAAATTTTTTTCAGCGCAGTGGCCATGATCGGTATCTACACCATTTATTCTTCCGACCCAGACGCTTCCTGGGGAATTGTGATTGGTGTGATCAGCGCTTTACTGAGTGCCACTTTTTCAACACTCAATAAAACCATTGCTTCGAAATATGAATCGCTTACAATTAGTTTTATAGAGCTATCCAGTGGGATGATTTTTCTTACGATTCTTTTTCCGTTGTATTTTAAAATTCAACCGACGACAAAATTTATTCCGGATGCACACGATTGGATGTACCTGTTCATCCTTTCTGTTGTTTGCACGGTATTGACATGGGTTCTTTCATTACAGGCATTGAGAAAAGTGTCGGCCTATACGATGGGACTTGCCTTGAATCTCGAACCAGTTTACGGAATCATACTCGCCATTCTGTTTGCCGGCGAAGGGAGGTTTATGAATAAAGGTTTTATCACCGGTACAGGAATTATTCTCGTTACTGTAATCGTACATACATTTTATAAATTTTATAAATATCGAAAGGAGGAGAATGATTTGAGGAGTCTATGAGAATGTGTGTTTAAGTGTTTAAGTTGTCTCACCTTAAATACAGCAACAAAAAAAACAGGCAGACGCACCTTCATGCACCTGCCTGTTTTTGCATCTGAAAATTTATCCAGCATAACAATACTGGCAGCCATGTTCCTGCGCGCGGCCAATCGCCCATACACCTGAAGGAACTACCTGGATTCCCGGTAACAATCCGGCTACCCACTCTTTTTTTACATCGGCAGCTTCCTGGCCCATCTTCTCGGCAGCAACTGCACTGAATACCGTAAGCGCTGCATCACACACGCAAAACATTACACCGCTTGCCTGTAACTCGTTGATGCCGATCTGAACATTACCGATTCCCGGGATTTTAAAATCTCCCGGCTTCGGATTCCAAAAAGGATTTCTTACCGATGGTGCCTTGGTTTGAGGATCATCTGCTTTGAACATTTCACCGAATTTGTATTTGGCCCACAACCTGTCTTCCATTGCGTAACCGATTGAAGCATGTCGCAACACAACCACAACGCTGCAATCATTTTCAGGAGTACCTGTCGCACTGTTTGTCATCAGGAATACCCGTGGCCATGCGAAAGGAAATACTTCATTGGGGTGTGGAGAATCATAAATCATCCGGTGCTTTCCGTGAATTTTGTTGAACCATTCATCGGCAGGGTTCGTGGCTTTCACAGGCGCCTTCGGGGGTTTCTGCTGTGCCTGCAGCTTGAATGGTGATGCAAGTGTCGCTAATCCAAGTGCTGCTGCACCAGTTGCAAGAGTTCCGATAAATCCTCTGCGGTTTTTTGTTTCTTTCAAATCATCATGTGTCATGGCATTTTGGTTTTAGGGTTCAAACTATTTTGTTTTATAGAAGATCTGTTTGATAGAGAGAAAAACTTCTAAAGGGAAACCAAATGTATATATCCTTCAGACAAAAACAAATGAAGTTTTAAGAAGTGTTTGAGTTGGTAAGTGCGTAAGTTTTTAAGTGATGAGCGGGTAGTTCGAAGTTCGGAGACTATTGATGCACGTTTTTCTCCAAACTAAAAACTAATAATTCTCCATTCCCGAAAATTCCCAATCGAATATCTCAAATCTACTTCCTCGCGGACGCCATTTCCCCAAACGGTCCGAACTTATGTTGCGATTCACTGAACTGATCTTTGTAAGGACCGAACGGATGATCAAAAGGTTTTTTTGAAGTGTCGGGCCAGTCATTGCTGATGTCTTCACCTGGCCTTGGTTTGCTGAGTATATAAGCAGCAAGATCCCACGCTTCTTCATTGGTTAACATAGGGTTTTCAGCGGAAGTTATAAACGGCATGTTTGCTTTTATATATCCTGCAAAGCGTGACAACCGGAATAAACCGGCACCGGTATTAAAACTATGATCTCCCCATAACGGCGGATATTGATACGACTTCATATCGTTATTAAATTTCCCCTGTCCGTCTTTGCTATGACAGGAAACACATTTTTGCTGAAATATCAAATTTCCTTTTTCAGAATCGGCGGCCCGTTTCAAGAACGATATATTCACAATGCCAGCTCCCTGAGGAATTACACCTTTTTTCACATCATGCCCGACCCATTTGATATAAGCGACAATCGCTCTCATCTCTTTGCTTGTACTGTCGATTCCTTTTCCATTCAAACTTCGTTCGAGGCAATCGTTCACGCGTTTCTCAATGGATTCAATACTTCCTGAGCGTGCTCTGAATTTCGGATAGGTGGAAGCGACAGCGCTGTAATTATTTCCGTATGGTTTTGTACCGGCATCCAAATGACAGTTCTGGCAATTCATTCCATTTGTGAAATGTCCGATGGAGCCGCGTGGACCAAAATATTCTGACGTATGAGCGATCAATGACCGTCCGTACAAAATTAAATTTCCGGAATCATTTTTAGGAATAAGCAGTGTATCCGGGGCTTTCCAGGAATCATCTTTTTCGAGTAGTGAGGCAAGAATTGTTTTAGTGCTATCGGCATTTACATTTTGTTCTTCCGCATAGTTGTGTTTGCAGCCGGATTCAAAGGAGACGAATAGCATAAAAAATATGCCTGCAATAAGAGGGGCAAAGCGTTTAAAGATAATTCGATATTTTTTTCCAGACATCATGGCTTACACGACTGTTATTCAATCACCATAAAAAAGTATTAGCAAATTCAGGAATGCTTACTCAAAGATAAAGAAATAAGAAGAATGATGCTGACTTAATTTGAAATCTCTTTGTGAACTTTCTGACTGCCTGCCGGTCGACAGGAAAACCTTCATGTTTGTGGTAAAAATATTAGCACAAAGAAAAAAAACAAAGATGTGATTGATTCATAAGCATCCTGATAACTTATTTGAAACGTTCTATAATCGTGTATCTTTGAAAAATAGTCCTGACTGAGGAGAAGAGATGAAAGTAAATTAGCGATTTATTTGGGATTCAATTTATTTGGGATTCAATAAGGAATGTTTATAAAGACATAGCCCGTATTTTATTTACTTAGTATTTCTTAGTTTCTCAGTGGTTATATTTTTCTTTATAACTGAGACATTTAAAACACGAAGGGATGCTAAGAATTGTTTGTGTAAGGGAATTTTTCAATCAAATTTTGCAATGCTTCTTGGTTATGAGAAACAAAATTTTTTTCATTTTATTTTTCTTTCAGCTGATTTGTGTAACTGTTTTTGGGGATGTCAACGACTCCATATTTATTTTGGAAATAAAATCGTTCGTGTACAAAGAGATCGGAATGGAATTGAAAGGAGACTTGTTTACGAAATGGAACAAGGAAGATAAACCATACCAATATGTATATGTTAGTCTCGCCGATTCAATTAAATCTCCGCCGGAATTAAAATCAGCGTTTATTTTTTGCGGTACCGATGAAGAACAGGCATTAAAAAAAGCGGCAGAGTACAAAGAGAAAGGAAACCAGGTTTTTTGTTATAAAACCTACGCTAATTCCGGAGCATTATTAAATTCGAGATTCATTTCGTACTCTGGCGAGATCAAATGCTTTATTTTATTTCATGAACTCATCCACAATTACCTCAGCCAGGAGAAGATAAAAATTCCGTATGAGTTCAATGAAGCATTGGCCGATGTCATCGGCAATTACGGAGCGCTTGATTATTCTACGGAAACAAAGAAGACGGATCTTGCACTCACAAAAAAGCAAATCTGCATCAATGAGAAGTTATACAAATGCATGAACTCGTTCATTTCAAGAATCAACAGTAATCCGGAGAAAGCAAGGCAGTTAGATAAAAAATGCAATAAGAGGATTCATTCCATTTTAGAGTCTGCAAATACATTTCAACGCGACCGGTTTAATTATGAAGTCAACAATGCCTACCTTGTCAAGAATCAATATTATTCTAAAAATTATTTTTTGCTGAAGAAAATTTTGCGGAAACAAAAATCAATCAAAGGGCTATTGGAAATCATGAAACATTTGCCTGAAAGGGTGGAAGATTGTGTGATCTATCTGAAAAAATATACGTGAATAGTTGCATGTATTTACTTCTTCTATTTTGCCCATATCGCTTTAGCTCATGAAAAATTTTTTAAAACTATATCCTGACTACGAAAAGCGCGTTTATGGGCTTGACATTCTGCGGGCGATTGCCATATTACTTGTTGTTTTACTTCACGCTGATGGATTTTTAGAAAAGACAGGAACAACTTTTCCATGGATTCCTCTGCCTGACGGTGTAGAATTGTTTTTCGTTTTGAGTGGTTTTCTGATTGGATCAATTCTGATCAGGACATTAGAGAACACAGATCGATTTTCTTTTTCAACAATTTACGGCTTTTTGAAAAGAAGATGGTTCAGAACATTGCCCAATTATTATTTAGTTCTTTTGTTAAATGTGTTAGTTGTATCAACAGGTCTAATAAAAGAAGATATACATCAGTTTAACTGGAAGTTTTTTTTCTTCCTGCAGAATTTTTATTCCGGTTTCTACGGTTTTTTCTGGGAGTCCTGGAGCCTGAGTATTGAAGAATGGTTTTACCTGTTATTCCCGTTCACCGTTATTCTGTTTTATTTCTTATTCAGAACAGTGAGAAAGAAAAATATTTTTCTGCTTGCAATACTTACTTTCATGGTTGTGCCGATCACACTTCGCGTATTCCTTGCATCCAAGATGAAAGTAGATTCTTTTTGGTTGGGAGTGAATATCTGGAAAGTGGTGATGTTTCGACTCGACAGCATCGCTTTCGGTATTCTGGCAGCCGTCATCAAATTCTATCACCCGAAATCATTTTATCGTTTTAAAACACTCCTGTTTATTGCGGGTATTGTCTTTATTTATTCTGTACAATTCGTTGAAATAAATCCGGACTCATTTTTTTACAAGACTTTTATTGTTTCATTTATCAGCATTGGCTGCGCATTATTGCTGCCCATGTTCGACAGCATAAAAAAGGGGCCGATACCAGCCGTTAAAATAGTTACGCACATCAGCCTTATTTCATATTCCATGTATTTAATCAACCTGTCGCTGGTAGCATCCGTGTTGGGACATTATTTCCCTCCGCAAACGGTGGCAATGGCCTACGTAACGTATGGTATTTATTGGGTGCTTGTCATTCTGCTCTCAACACTTTTATATAAATATTATGAGAAGCCAATGATGGACTTAAGAGACAGAAGGAACTCTTAGAACCCGTTGGTACTAGCATCCATACGAAGGCAGTGCGGTGGCGTGCTACGACCTTATATGTGAGTATCGCGCAGTAAATTGAATCAATGAGACAATCGTTTTAGAAACCGCCGCAGGCGGTGCACTGAAACGATTAAGTCGAATTGATCCCGGTAGCGAAGCGTATCGGGATCTGATGG
>JAYVZS010000020.1:0-16803 GCA_043783155.1 Bacteroidota bacterium
CCCGGTAGCGAAGCGTATCGGGATCTGATGGGAATTATTCCCCGCCCCTTGGGGCGATCGGAAAGAATTCCCATCAAATACTCCGCTGCTCTGCGGCGGGGATGTTTATTTAAAAAATTTTTAGTTTTTGGTTTTTAATGAGGAAGAAGAATAAAAAAGCGTTTCGAATTTTCGAAACGCTTTTTGTTTTTATCCTGAACGGATTTCAGGTTGAAATTTTATTCGTGATGTTCGACTCCTTCGGAATCACTTGTCCGCTAAAATCCTAAATCCTAAAATCCCAAATTTTTCTCACTCACACTTCGCGATACCTGTAGCGAATTACGAATTTGCTACGAATATATAAATACGCGAATCTGGCTGCTTGCCCCCTGCTCACTTTCCCACTCTCACACTCACTCAAACCAACAACTCACAATTCACTAAGCTCCCTCACCGCCATCCACGCCATCAGCCCCATTCCTGTCTCCAACGCCTTTTCATCGATGTCAAAAGTAGAAGTATGAACCGATGATGTGATTCCCCGGCTTTCATTACGAACACCGAGGCGATAAAAACAGGCGGTAGATTGCTGCGTATAAAAAGAAAAGTCTTCTGCCGCCATCCAGATTTCAAGGTCTTCCACATTCTCTTTTCCTAAAAAGTCTTCAGCGTATTTACGGGAACGGTCGGTTAGTTCTTCATCGTTAATTAGAAAAGGATAGCCACGCACGATGTTGAACTCACATTTTCCTCCCATGCTTTCAACAATTCCTTCTGCTAATTTTTTCATCTTGATATGGGCTTCATTGCGCCATTCTTCGTTCAATGTTCTGAATGTTCCTTCAAGATACACTTCATCAGGGATTACATTGGTGGCGCCATTCGCGATTACTTTTCCGAAAGAAAGTACGGAGGGAACAGAAGGTTTCGCGTTCCTGCTGACGATCTGTTGCAAAGCCACAATCATGTGTGACGTAATCAACACAGGATCAATCGTGAGATGTGGCATGGCACCATGTCCGCCTTTGCCTTTTACTTTTACATAAATCTCATCCGTGCTGGCCATGTAAAGTCCTTTTCGAAAGCCAACCTTGCCTGCTTCAATCTGTGGCATCACATGCTGGCCCAACACGACATTCGGTTTCGGATTTTCAAGCACTCCTTCTTTAATCATCAGCGAAGCGCCACCGGGAAGTTTTTCTTCTCCGGGTTGAAAGATAAATTTCACCGAACCTTCAAATTCATTTTTCAGTTCCGATAAAATCTTCGCTACACCAAGCAGGGATGATGTGTGAACGTCATGTCCGCAGGCATGCATCACACCATCGTTCTGAGATTTATAATCTACTTTATTGGTTTCAAGAATTGGCAGCGCATCCATATCGGCACGCAATGCAATTACTTTCTTCTTCGGATTATTTCCTTCTATTAAAGCGACAACACCTGTATTCGCAAGACGATGATGAGTGATTCCGAATTCATTCAGCTTCTCTTCCACAAATTTTTGTGTATTAAATTCGTGAAAGGATAATTCGGGATGTTGATGAATGTGCCGGCGAAAGGAAATAATTTCGGGATGAAATTTTTGGGCGAGTGATTTTATTTTTTCTTTATCTATCATCAAATGAATATTATCGTTTTCATATAAACAGGTGTCACTTTCCGAAAAACATTTTCAGCGAAACAAGAAACATAAAAACAGCAAATACTTTTTTTACAGTCGTTGCATTTAAGCTGATGGCAATCTTGCTTCCAAAAAATCCGCCGATCACAAAAGTAAGACAAAGCAATGCGGCTACTTTCCAATCCACCATTCCCTGCCGTTGATAGTTGAGTACAGCCAGAATTCCGATGGGAGGTAGCATCATCGCAAGTGAAGTTCCCTGCGCTTCATGCTGACTCATTCCAAAAAAATAAACAAGGCAAGGCACGATAATCAGTCCGCCGCCAATACCGATGAATCCGCTGAACATGCCTGCCAGCACGCCAATGGCAAGTAGGATGAACAATGATGTCATGGTTTGTTTCGGTTGCATGTAAATTAAAAATCGAGGCTGAGGGAAAGATAAAAGACAGAAGGTTTCACGATTTGATCCTGCACTCCCCATGCCCAGTCAGCACGAACAAAATATCCGATGATCCTGCTTCTCAATCCGAAACCATATCCGGCAACAACGGGTTCATGCTGACTGATCAGTGTAACTGTGAACGGCTGATTGGCAATTACGTGGTTGTTCAATAAACTTGTTGAGTCGTATGGTGAACGACCTGTCCATGCAGTTCCGATGTCAGCAAATCCTACTACCTGAAAGTTGCGAACGAAATCAGATTTGATTGGCCGGTTGAGGATGTACCGAAAAACAGGAATCCGAAGTTCACTGTTGATCAACGCGAATGAATTTCCGTTCCTGATGTTCTGATCGAAACCGCGCAGGTTGGTCGCGATGGATTGGTATGCATAGTTCTGCGAGTAATCGATGGAAGTGGTTTGGTCAAAACGGGGTGACAACCATTCATCCGTAGCACCGAGGTAATAAATAATTTTTTCGTCACCGAAAGAAGTTCCTGCTGCAAAACGATTCGCCCAGATAATTTCGCGGTGTATTTTCTGGTAATGTCTTATGTCCACACCAAGCACATACATGTTGGTAAGAGGATTTTCAAGGTCCCGGTAATATTCTCCAAACACTTTCAGCCGTGTTCCGTTGTATAAATTCAAACCGGTACTCAGTGTATTATCAAAAACATATTCAATGTGCGCAGTTCCCTGGTTTACATATTGGTTGGGTGCTTTCAACGAAATAGGATCAGTGGAAAGCGCAACCAGGCGGTCATTTCTGAAGGCGATGGAACCACGGATACCGGATACATCACTGAATGGCCATTTTTCATAATACCTCAGCTCATGCGTGTGAACTTTCGCTACATAAGGTCCGTTTGTAAGTTCGCGAACCTGTCTGTAGAAGGTTATCTGGTGATCCAATCTCTCTTTTAGATTTTCATAACTCAGAAAATATTCATTGCTGTTCAAATCTCCTGAAAGTTTAAATCCGCCGGTGATCCTGAAATCTTCCAGAAGATCACTAATGCCCAGCTTAAAGAATCCGCCGAATCCGGGATTGTAATAAAACGCACTTCCAAATACAAATGCCTGATAGCTGTTATTCTGAAGACTGTTACTAAGCTGGCTCACGACATAGGTCGATGAAAAAGCTGTTTCATAATTGCGTTGCTTCGGGAGAATGAATACAGTAGAGTCGCTTCCTGCCTGGGTTTTAGCGGGGATCGTAATTCCTGTCAAAGGTGGTGATTGATCTTTCTTCTTGTCAGATTTTTTATTTTTTGGTTTCGGAAATTCTGTCTGGAAAACATAATTGTCGATGTCAACATGATTGGAATCGGGCACTGCTTTCGGTTCTGTATTATTTTCAGGAACAACTTTTTCACCGGAAGGCATATTTGGATTTACATTCAATGAAGATGGTGAGTCAGGATTATGAACAGCGGATTTTTCCGATTCATTTCTGTAAAGTGTATTCGGGATTGAACTTTGTGACATAGTTTCTTTCGGAATCCTGTCAACAAACATCCGCAGTCGTCCTTTCGAATAAATAATCTCACTGATCCTGTTATGGCTGAAGTTTACATCCTGAGAAATAATATTCCGCGAATAATTTGTCTGCGGAAATGTCTGTACGTTAATTTTGTAATGAACTGCTGTGTCAATGAAACTGATGGCGCTGTCGAGATGAGCAACATATCGGTTCACGATACCATTCTCGTCGCTGAGGTAAGCAATGTCGGCAGAATCATATTGCATCGGCTGAAGCTCGTTGTACAACGGCGTATTTGTAATTCTGTTCAGGACTTTGCCACGGCTCTTGTACGCGTAATGAAAAACATCGAACGTGGTAGAAGCGGGAGGTTGATTTTTCTTGTCTACATCAATAGAATCGTTCACCCGGTTTGAACTAAATACAATTGCTTTTGATTTATTGACGAAGCGGGGATTCAGATCATCATAAATATCTTTTGTGATTTGTTCGTATGTTCTCGAGCGCAGGTTGAAAATAAAAATATCGCTTTGTCCTTTCTGAATAGCTGAAAGCACGATACTTTGACCGTCATCGGAATAAGAGAAGTCAAGAACTTTTTCAAAATTGAATAGTTTTTCTTCTTCAAACTTTTTTGTTTCCGGTGTATAGGTATCCATCCACAGTTTTCCTTTGCGTTCACGAATCATTGCAAGCACGCGGCCTGTAGGGTGCCACGCCATCACCGGGAATGTTTCGTCAGTTTCCAGGCTGTAAGAGCGGAAGCCGCCACGCAGAATTTTTTTCTTTTTCTTTTTTTCTACATCGTAGAGGATCACTTTGTACCGGCCGAGTTCATTGGTGACGTATGCAATATAACGCCCGTCAGGACTGGTCTTTAGCTGGTTGTAGATGAGAAATGATTTCGGTTTTTTTATGACAGGATGGTCGGGAAGTGTGTCGCGATTTACATCGGAGTTGAGATACATTTTCTTCATGGCATCCTGCCAGTTGTCAGAAAGCATATTCATGGAAACTCCGAGCACATATAAAAAGCCACTTTCAATATTCCGGTTGATGCGTGTCATGTAAAGAAGATTCGAAACCGATGATTCGCTGTATGTATCGATGATGTATTTCCAGATTGAATGCCCGGCAAACAAAGCATCAATGCCTGTAAGGTGATTAAACTTCAGATATCTTTTGGTGACAATACCATCGCGTACGCGGTTGTCAAGTTCAACGTCCCATTTCCGCGCGATGTAGGAAATCAATCCGTTCATGTACCAGTCGGGCAGAGTAAGCAAAGCGGAATTCTGAAGGCGGTCTTTGATGTCGCCTCCATACATGATCTGATCAATTAATACGCGTGCAATTCCTGCGCGAATCTGCTGATGCATTTTTTCATGATCGCCTGTAAAATAGATAAACACTTTGTTGCCGACGATTTTCGTAACACCACCGGTATTGTTTGAGTTGTCGTCGGTTTCCAAACCAATGTTACTCTGTTTAGCGTCGCTCAGCTTGTTATAAATGATAAACTGGATGCGGCCGTCCAATTTATAGTCGAGCAGTTTTTCAATTTCTTCGAGATCCTTGTCGGCGTTGAGGCCTGTGTAAGTCGCGAGTTCAAGTCCGCCGAGATAATAATACGTGTCAAAGTTTTTCCATTTCATGAACGACCAGAAACGTTCGTCATACTGCACGCGGTTTTTACCAAAGGTCATCTGGTAACCATTGTAGAACTGGCCAAAAGTCTTTTGAGAAAACAAAAGCAGAAAAAAAAAGAAAAGTGCAACTCCTGTTATTTTCTTATGCATAGACAAACGTGAAAGCACAAATTTTCAGATTGAAATTGAAGAGGCGAATTTAACGATTTTTATTCAAGGAAAAGAGAAAAAAGTGTTGTGGCTTTGAAGTGTTAAAGGTTTGAAGTGTTTAGGGGTTTAAGTGTTGAGAGATTGATGTGTTTGAGTAGTGATGTGTTTAAGTGTTGACGTGTTGCGGCGATTTACACATCTGCACATTTTCTAATTTGCAAATCATTGTTTCATCAACTTCCCTGAGTGAATCAACCCATTTCCTGATGTCAGTTTGTAAACATACACTCCTGCCGGTTCCTGCGATAAATTAATTTCCGCATCTCCGTTTATCAGTTTGGATTGATAAACGCGTTCACCTTGCATATTAAAAATTTCTATGCTGAAGTTTGAAATTCCATTCAGACGAAAGATGCCAGTTGTTGGATTCGGGAAAATTGAGACTGTAGTTTTTCCGGGTTCATTGATCCCAACGATCGGCATGTATTCCCAGACCTGGTTGGTTCTTGTGTTGGAACTGTCGATTCCGGTGGCAATGTAAGCTGTGTTGTCGATGACGAAACTACTCGTTCCTTTTCTTGAGAAAGACGGAAGTGAAGTGCGTTGAATCCATGTGTCGCTCGTTGCATCGTATTCCCATAAGTCGTTTAAATAATGGTCTGAAGAATCGAGCCCGGTGCAGACATATCCTTTCGAGTAAGCTGAAAATCCTTCCGCGTAAATACGCGCAACTCCGGGCAGCGACTGCATGTGCGACCAGTTGCCGGAAGCCGTATCGAATCTCCAACAACTGTTGTTGTAGTTATTCAGTGAATCTCTTCCGGTAGATACAAACCCAGAACCTGCGCATGAAAACGAAGACGCAAGACAAATTCCAGCGATGGGTAAAGAGTTCATTTGTGTCCATGCATTTGCTGCCGGATCAAATCTCCAGCAGTCATTCAGGTAAATTCCGGCTTGTGTTCGTCCGGTTGATAGGTATGCATATTGTCCGATGACAAATACAACGGCAGCCATCCTTCCGGCTGCGGGTAAAGTGATTTTTTGTGTCCATTGATTTAACGCATCATCGTATTCCCAAATATCATTTTGATGCGTTCCGTTAAAATCGATTCCGGTGGCGATGTATCCTTTTCCAAAAAGCGCAAACCCGACTGCGTATTGTCTTCTTGTTCCGGTGAAGCTTGCTTTTTGTGTCCATGAATCGGCAATGGGATCATACTTCCATAAATCATCTGATATCCAAAAGCCGGCGTCTCGTCCTGTTCCTATGTATCCATAACCATTCAATGAAAACCCGATACCGTCATCGCGTGAAGCTCCGCCGAAATTATTTTTCTGAAGCCAGGTGTTTTGGGAAAAGGCGGTGGTGAAGAAGACAAAAAAGGAAATTATTGATAGTAAATATTTTGATTTCATTTAATAGCCAATTCACAAAAAATCAATGCGTAATTTTACCTCTGCAATTTATCAATAAATATGATCACTGTTAAGTCTTTTACGTTTGGTCCTTTTGAGGAGAATACATATATTCTATTTGATGAAACGAGAGAATGTATCATCATGGATCCCGGTTGTTACGATCAAAATGAAAAACGTGAGTTGGCCGGTTTTATTGAGTCGGAGAAACTGAAACCGGTGAAGTTGATCAATACACATGCTCACATTGATCATATACTCGGGAATAATTTTGTCGCGGGAAAATATTCGATCCAACTTGAAATGAATGAGCATGATGTGGCTCTTTTGAAAGCCGCGCCAACATACGGACAAATGTGGGGCATCAACGCAGAACCATCTCCTGAACCGCATACATTATTGAATGAAGGTGATGTTGTGAAATTTGGAAACTCAACATTCGAAGTTTTATTTACGCCCGGCCATAGTGCAGGAAGTATTTCATTCTACAGCCGCGCAGATAATTTTGTGATTGCAGGTGATGTATTGTTTAACGGAAGCATCGGCAGAACTGATCTTCCCGGTGGCGATTTCGATACGCTGATCCGAAGCATCAAAGAAAAATTATTTCCATTGGGAGATAGCTGCAAAGTATATTCCGGCCATGGACCCGAAACCAGTATCGGTTTTGAAAGGGAGAACAACCCGTTTCTATAAGTAATGTAATTGCTTGTTTTTATTTCACGCAGAGATCGTGGAGGAGCAGAGAGCACAGAGAAAAAAATGAAGTAATATTTCCCGGGAGGATATTTCTGCGATCTCTGCGCACTCCGTGTGAAACCTTAAAGGCAAAGGGTATCCTCTAAACAGACTCAATACCTTTTTTCAGTACCAGCTTTTTTGAAAACCAATAACAAAGCCATGTAAACGGATAGGCAGCGGCTACATCAATGGTGTAATGAACGTGTTGTATCATCACTAATAAACTAATCATGATTGAGCAGATAAGTAAAATGATTTTGAATTTTTTCTGCCTGATGGAAAAATAAATGGATAAAATAGAAGAAACATGCCCGGAGAAAAATAAGTCTTTTGAACAGATCGCTCCATTCGTGGAAAAAAAATGGCTAATGACAGGTTCTCTTAAACAGATGTACCCAATTGGAGGATCAAGATGAATGAAGAAGAGCGAAACAATTCTCATCATCGTTACGAAAGCATACGTCTGAAAGGCGATTACTAAAAATCTCGGATGAATGAGATTGGCAAGAAAACAGATCACAACCCCTGCGTAGAGAAAGAAAAATACGAGCATAGAAACATCATGTGCAGGAATTAAATTCAACACGACATCATTCAGCATGGTACCATCACGCGCTTCGAGATAGTCGAAATAGAACGGGAAAAATTGACTGAGCCCGAGAATCAATGCAAGCGTAATAAAGAAATGAAACCGGAAGTTAGTATGTTTCCAGCTTTCACTCCAGGCAATTCTAATTTGGTTTGAATACGATGACAAGAAGAAGATGATTTAAGAGAATAAGTTGATTTAATTTTCAGCGCAAAGTTAATTTGAATTAAATCATGCTCAGGATTTTTTTCTCTACTTCATCTGAATTCCATTTTTCTTCGATGTCGGGAAGATTCATGATGTGTTTCATGATTTCATCCTGGCGTTTGCCATTCGCAAAGGCGACAGAATAAGGAATGTCAGGGCTGAATGTCACCTGGGTGTACAGCGGAATCCATTTGTCAGGGTGTTTTTGATTGAAAGCCGCTTCGATTTTTTTCCTGAGAAGAAATTTTTTGTCGCCCACCAAATCCCGCATCTCTATAAAATTCTGAAGCGCCAGTTCAGCGATGGCATCTGCATTGGGTTTGCGTTGTTGTTCGAACGATTTGAAAACTGTCTTCCAGTCATTTCCATGTTGATTCATCAGTTGATTTAACACGGAACAATCTTCAAAGCCGCAGTTCATACCTTGCCCGAAGAAAGGAACGATGGCATGTGCGGCGTCTCCAAGCAACAACACTTTGTCTTTATAAGACCACGGAAAACATTTCACTGTAACGAGCGAGCCGGTTGGATTTGCAAAATAATCATGAACAAGAGTCGGCATTAACGGTACTGCATCCGGAAAAATTCGGTTGAAAAATTCTTTCAGGCCCGTTTCATTTTGGATGGAAGCGAACGAATCTTTTCCTTCAAACGGAAAAAATAATGTACACGTAAAACTTCCGTCTAAATTCGGGAGCGCGATCAGCATGTAACCACCACGCGGCCAGATGTGCAAGGCATTTTTTTCCATCTGCCACGTTCCGTTTGTTCCGGCGGGAATGGTGAGTTCTTTATATCCGTGTTCAATGTAATGTTGTGAATATTCAAAACGATCGGTTGAAAGCTGCACCTGTAAACGCGCGGCTGAGAAAGCACCATCGGCACTGAAAATGAGGTCGCTTTTAACATCACTATGCTGATGAGTCAACTGGTTTTCATTTTTTATAATTCCTTTTTCAAGATCAACACCGGTGCATCGTTCGTTGAAAAATATTTTCACATTTTCATTTTTCTCAGCGACATCCATCAGCGCACAATTCAAACCACTGCGGGAAACGGAATTGATGGCTTGTCCGTCTTTTCCATACGGCTGAAAACTGATTTCTCCATTGAGGTTGTGAATAACTCGTCCAAACATTGGAATCATCACCTTACGAATTTCATCAGCAATACCAACGCCTTCAAGTCCACGTAAACCACGGTCGCTCAAAGCGAGATTGATGGAACGCCCGGCCGACATGGTTTCTTTGCGCATGTCAGGTCGGCGCTCGTAAAGATTTACCTGATGTCCCCGCTTCGCGAGATAAATCGAAAGCAAACTGCCGACAAGGCCGGCGCCAACAATGGTGATGTTCTTTTGCATATCGTATATGTATTTCTCGCAATGGCGCAAAGGTCGCTAAGAGGAACTTTGCGTACTCTGCGCCTTTGTGATACCCTATTTCAAAATTTCTTCTTTCACTATTTCTCCAAACCTGTATGCATCTTCAAACGAATTGTACAAAGGCACCGGCGCAACACGAATCACATCCGGTTCACGCCAGTCTGAGATCACACCTTGCTCCGTCAACTTTTTGAAGATCGCTTTCCCGTTTCTTGAAAACACAAGCGATAACTGGCAACCTCTCTCTGCACTATTTTTCGGTGTAATAATTTTAATCGGTTCCATTGCCCACTGCCCACTGCCCGTTGCCGTCTTATTAATTTCTCCCACCACAAATTCCAAATACGAGGTAAGTTTCTCACTCTTCACTCTTAAATTAGAAAGCCCCGCTTCATCAAACATATCGAGCGATGCTTTTAAAGCGGCCATTGAAAGAACAGGATCATTACTCAATGCCCATGCTGAAGCGGCTTTCACGGGTTCAAAGTTTCGAGGAATTTTAAACCGTGTTTCAGGATCGTTACCCCACCAGCCGGCGAACTGAGGAATATTTTTTCCGAAATATTTTTCATGAACAAAGATTCCTGACACACTTCCCGGTCCCGCATTCAGGTATTTGTAACTGCAGAAGCAGGCGAAGTCTACATTCCAGTCATGCAATTTCATCATTACATTTCCGGCAGCATGAGCGAGATTGAAACCGCAAGTCGCCCCGGCTGTATGGGCAGCCGCGGAAATTTTTTCTAAGTCAAGGTATTGACCGGTATAATAATTCACAGCGCCGAACATGACTGTTGCCAGTGAATCGCCCGCATCCTCAATGGCTTTGGTTATGTCTTCTGTCCGCAGACAATATTCTCCCTCCCGTGCCTTCAAATAGATAATGGCATCATCAGGATTAAGGTTATGAAAATTTGCCTGAGATTGCACGGCATATAAATCAGACGGGAAGGCATCGTACTCACAAAGTATTTTGTAACGGATTTTTGTCGGACGATAAAATGAAACCAGCAACAAGTGAAGGTTTACTGTGAGTGAATTCATCACCACTACTTCATTTGCTTTTGCGCCAAGCAACCGAGCAACCGAATCTTTCAGAAATTCTTTGTAATGATACCAGGGATTGCGCGCATGAAAATGTCCTTCAACACCATACGTAGCCCAGTCCTCCAGTTCATGCAACACATATTCCTGTGTTGACTTTGGTTGCAGTCCGAGCGAATTTCCGGTGAAGTAAATCACTTCTTCTCCGTTCATCAAAGGGAAATAAAAACGCTCACGAAATTTTTTCAACGGATCATTCTCGTCAAGTTTTCGGGCAAAATCAATTGTATTCTGATAGGTCATGTTTAATCCGTTCAGCTCAAAAGTAGTATTTTGAAGTATATTTACAGACCCAATTTTTACTTACTATGAAAAAAGAAAAATCTGAATTGCTTTTTGCGAAAGCGAAAAAATATTTTCCCGGAGGAGTGAATTCGCCTGTGCGAGCGTTTCGATCGGTAGGTGGCACTCCTTTGTTTATTGAGCGAGGCGAGGGTTGCAGAATATGGGATGCGGATGGCAATGAGTTCATTGATTTCTGCGGTTCATGGGGACCACTGATTCTCGGGCACAATCATCCGAAAGTGAGAGAAGAAATTATCAGAGCTGTCGGGCAAGGAACTTCTTTCGGAGCTCCTACACAAAAGGAAAATGAACTGGCAGAATTAATTCTTTCTGACAATCACAAAATTGAGAAGATTCGTTTTGTCAGTTCAGGGACAGAAGCCGTAATGTCGGCCATTCGTTTAGCAAGAGGGTACACGGGTAAACCGATCATTGTTAAGTTCGAAGGTTGTTATCATGGTCATGTAGATTCGATGCTTGTAAAAGCAGGCAGCGGACTTTCTACATTCGGGATTTCTTCTTCTGCAGGAGTGAGTGAGGAAGTGGCGAATGAAACGATTGTGCTTCCGTTAAATGACAGACGCGCTGTTGAAGTTGCCGTGAAAGATTATGATCATGACATCGCGGCCATCATCATCGAACCGATTCCGGCGAACAACGGATTGTTGTTACAGGATAAAAGTTACCTGGAATTTCTCAGGGAGATTACACGTAAACATAACATCCTGTTGATTTTCGATGAAGTCATTTCAGGTTTCCGCGTTGGCTTTGAAGGCGCGTCCGGTTATTACAACATTCAACCTGATATTATCACGTACGGAAAAATTATCGGTGGCGGAATGCCTGTGGGTGCCTATGGTGCAAGTGAAAAAATAATGTCACACATTTCGCCTGAAGGAAATGTATACCAGGCAGGAACACTTTCAGGGAATCCTGTTGCCATGTCTGCCGGTATTGCGCAATTAAAAGAGTGTCTGAAGGAAAATTTTTATTCTGAGCTGAAGGAGAAGACAGACTATTTTATTGCTGAGATAGAAAAGGGGATCAGTAATATAGAGTCAAGAGTAAAGATATTTTCGATCGGTTCCATTTTCTGGTTTGCCTTTACTGACAAAGAAAAAATTCAGGCATCGTCAGACATCGATCCTGAAAGCATGCATTATTTTAGAGTGCTTCATCATGAACTGCTGGAACGTGGAATTTATTTCGGACCGTCAGGTTATGAAGTGGGCTTTGTTTCTTCTGCTCATACAAAAAATGATTTGAAAGTTGCTGCCACTAAAATTTCCGAAGCGTTGGAAGTTGTTTTTCAGAGTGCAGGCGTGAAATAAAAAAAAGAAAGCCGCAACTTAATTTGCTGCAGCTTTCATTTTAAATTTTAATTTCTTTTTTAATACATGCTCAGTGGCATATCCTTATTTGATGTAACAGAATAAGTAAAAGAAAGTGTTCGATTTTCTTTGCTGATGAGTGAAGTACTCCATTTCAGAAGTCCGGTTTCTTTGTTATAGATGGCTTTGCCGTCATTCGTCAGTTCTACTTTAATGTCTTTGTTTTGTGAAATCGGAATCTGGTCTTCAATCACAAGGTTCACAGTTTTATTCTTGTTGTTTTTCATTTTCAGTTCGTAGGTGATCATTTTTACGATTTCATCACCAAGTAATTTATTTTTTTGTTTCACAGGAAGTTTTGTTCGTGTAACGGTGATGCCATGGTCGCGACCCAACGCCAGTTCAAGCGTGTCGCTGAGTACAGCAGGGTTCAGCATTGTTTCACCGACGTATGTTCCTTCATAGAAAATCGTCGCTTTTCCCGGAAGGAGATTCAGTTCTTCCCAGCCCGTAACTTTTGCAATAAGAAATGCTTCGTTTTCAACCTTCGGTACTAAGTAATGATAATAGTTCGCAGGAAGTTCTCCGTTTTTTACTGACACAACATGATTGGTTCCATCAGAAGGAATGCTGTAAGCAAGTTTTACATCAAACTCGATGTTGGTCATCGTTTCAATAATTTGGGAATAGTTGGCTGCCGATTGAGCAGGGCTTAGTTCTTCAACCTGCTTTGCTAAATCTTTTTTTTCCTGGTATTCATCCATCGGGATGGGAGCGCGGGCTGCTCCTGTTGCGTTCAATTCACGTCGCGGGTAATAATAATTGATGTACCAGATTGGTAATTCAGGTTTGATATTATTTCGGTCTGGATTGCTGGTGCTGAGTTTCAGATGTACATCATTCCATGCTTCACCTGAATGTTGAAATACATTCGCCTTGTAAGTAAGTTCAACCGTTGAATTTGCATTGCCTGAACGAAGGTCGTAAGAGGGCGTCCAGCCCGCATTTGAAACAGTATAACTTATATCTACCGTTCCTGCAATTATTTCTTCTGCGCTTACGGTAACGATTACCTGGTACATCGGTTCGTATTTTTTTGCGTGCTCTTCGCTGTTTTTATACGTCTTCAGGTCGTTGAGGCGTGCGGTTAACCAAGTGTTGTTGGTGAGGATGTGTTGCTCGCTTCTTTTAATTTTGATAAGTTGGGAGTTGATGTCGTTCAATTTGATTCGAAAAAATTCCATGGCATCTTTCAGAACCGGAAGAGAATCACTTTTCCCTTCTCCGAGTGCCAGCTTGTTTTTTACGATCATATTTTTTTCAAGTTGAAGAGCACTTTTCTTTTCAGTGAGATCATCAGAATTAAAACTTAGTTCAAGGAGTGAGTCTTCGATGAGTTTTATTTCCCGCAGAATTTCTTTTGGTAACGTTCCTTCCGTTGCATTCGGAGGTTCGGGATATTTTATGTGTTGCTTTACTTCAAGAATGATGAAGTTGCCTTTTCCTCCGGCCTGTATTCCGGAGGCATTCATAAAAGGAGAAAGTCCGCTGAAAATAAGATCGGTAACTCCGGGTGTAAGATTTACCTGCGCGGTGCGGAACACCTGTGCGCCTTGCGTGAAAACGGTTACATTTTTAACGGTCGACTTAACCATTTTTTCGGTAGATGCCTGTGCTTCGATTGTCATGACAAGCATCGCGGCAATGATGAGTTTTTTCATTTTAGTTTGGAGTTTAAAGGGTTTTTGAAATTGAAAACAATTGACTGGCAATTGTAAATCGGTCACCGATTTTGACTCACCGGATGCAACCTCGGAAATGATTCCATAAAAAAATAAAATGGAACAGAGGTGCGTGGAAGGTTTAGTAATGAACCTGTCTGAACTTCAGTGCGAAGCGTAAATTTATTTCAATCGAAAAAAATAAATGACTTAAAAGCTGTCGAGAATATGATCAAAAATACCAGCACCAAATAAAAACAATGACACTCTTTGTGATCTTAATATTTCCTTCTTAGAGCCCTTGTGTTTAAATTTTTTTAACACAAAGAAAGTTGAAACGTAAAATTTAGTATGAATTATAGGGCGAAGGAAGTTCTTAAACGAATCTTAGATTCTCATGTAAATGGAGAGGGGAAAGACGATTAACGAAACGGATTGCCAAAATCAAAAATACTCCAGAACCCGGTTTTTCTGTTTTTCTGATTCCACTGATAAATTTCCCGTGCCACCGCCAGCCAGGGTTTATAGCCAGCCTTCAATAAAAAAACAACAGCAGTTTTATTCCCATCGGATGCATCAACCAAAGCAGACAACTCGCGGTGATTCATTTTTATCAGCCATAGTTTTGCCTGGTCCTTACCATGAAATGCATCAACAGTTGCAGCAAGTTCGACGTATTTATTTTCAATCAGCCACGTAAAAGATTTTTCCACGTTTTCAACCGCATCCCAGAATTCTGAAAGTTCCCGGTAGCCATTGTCAAGCAGCCATTGCTTTGCACCGTCTTCTCCCCGGATGTAGGAGCACAATTTCAGAAGCGGAGTTAGTTCGTACTCTCTCATTGATATTGGTCATTTGTCATATAGTTCCATGTTTGGAGACTTTGTCTATCGGCATGTTCTCCGAACTAATTACTCCCCGCTTAATAAGGATTGAATAAAAGTAATAATATAAACTGGAGCTGCATGGTGCCATCAGTAAAAATTCTGAAATAATAATTGCTTCGATGCTGATGAGATGACAAAATGAAAAGTGATGCAATGATGGCGGATATAATAAGCGGTGCAGTATAATGATGAATTGAGTGATCAGCTATTTCGTTGCGGTCAAATTGAAAAAAAACGAGCAGAGTAAAAATCAGTAACGCGAATACACCCACCATTTTCGATTTGTTTATCCCGATTAGTTGAGGCAATGTCATGTTGCCCCATTTTTTTTCCTGCTCCATATCACGAATTTCAAATGGAATGCAGATGGCCAACATGAACAGGAAGCGTTGAGCAAAAATGGACAAGGAAGATTTTGTGAAGACATCAATGCCAAAATCAATGAATGGCAGTGTAACTGTAACAAAGCTCCACACAAACGCCAGTGTTGTAATCTTGACAAGAAATATTTCCCGCAGCCGTTTCATTTTTCCATTCACTTTCAGAACGGGAACAGAATACGCGAGTGTAAGAAGGGCAAGCGGCAGAAACCAAAATAATGTTTTCACCTGAATGAAACATGCTGAGCTAAGCATCCCTGTAACTGCAATGCAAGTCATCATTTTTACGGAGAACGGAATTTTTTTCAACCGCTCACTAAATAGCTCAACCGAAAAAAAATGATCTTCGAATAAACCAGACACTCTGTGAAAATTATAAATCAGGATGGTGGAAAAAAAAATGAACATCGATAACCCTGTTACATCTGGCTTCCCGGCAACAAGAAGATTTGTTTCCAACACAAGGCAAACAGATGCTGACGCAATAAACAAATAAGTGCTCAGCAGAAAATCAAAAACTTTCAGCAGGAGTTTCATCCGATTAAATTCATGACCGGTTACAAAAAATATTATTAATTACGAGTGATAAATGAAAAAGCGGCAAACCCGGCAGCAAAGCCTGCGAGACCGTAATAAATTGAATTGACGGTATTTTTTTCTCGGGCTTTGCGCACATATCCTTCTTTGAATTCATCCACGTTGAGAAGGGCAGGATTAGAAATTTTTTGCTTTGACATATCCGGAGAAAACGAGCCGATAACAGTTGAATAAATTCCGGGCCCGACAATTCCATAGAAACCTAAATAACTGATGCCGGCGCCAAAGACAAAGGCACCAATTTTATTCGTGTTGTTTTTGTAATACTGAATGGCATCCTGTTCGCCATGAACAAACATCCGCATCTGGTCAATTGTATAATCTTCACCTTCTTCTATGCTGTCACGATCATACACAATACGTTCAGTACCGTCAGCATGCCGGATAGAAAAAACATGATCAGGATTGATTCGCTTTTGTTTATTGTCCTTTAGACGGTGGTAGGTAACAGAATACATCCCGACTTCTACACCCTTTGCAATGATTGTTTTACCGCTCAGCAATACAATTGTGTCCTGGGCAATTGAAGCAATACTAAAACAAAAAGAGAAAAATAAAAGCAGGACGAACCTTACATGCATACTCAGAATTTTTCCCAAATCTACGAATAAAGTAATTCTTATTTAAGTGGGAAGTAATTAGTCCGGTGTTCGGGTACTTTGACTGCATTTTTCTTTCTCCAAACCCCCAATTAAAATCTACTTCGTATAAATATAAACCGGTAGCATGACCAAATTATTACCTCCGCTGCAACCGGAAGGTTTATTCACTAAATTTGCATCCGATTCCAAAAATCCCAGTTGAAAATGTCACGATTTGATTT
>JAYVZS010000021.1:0-16508 GCA_043783155.1 Bacteroidota bacterium
ATATGCTGATTGATCCGGGTCATGCGACATCGGTGAGTTACATGAGCAATACGATTCCGATTCCGCACGACAAAAATGACATTGCTATGTGCACCGCTCTTGCGGGAGAACAACTCGGGTTGAAATTAATTTTCATGGATGCCGGCAGCGGAGCACGGGTTCCGATACATGCATCCATGCTCGAAGCGGTAAGCAAAACTATTTCTGTTCCGTTGATTTCAGGTGGCGGAATTAAAACTCCTGAGAAAGCGCTTGAAAATTGTATGACAGGTGCAGATCTGATTGTTGTCGGAAATTCAATTGAAAAAGATCAACGTATCATAGCTGAAATCTCAGACGCTGTTCATTCTTGCATTTCAGTTCCGAAAGAATCCTGATTATTTAAATCCGGAACCACAGGTTATAGGATGCGATCATTTCTATGACTCTTGACAGTAATAGCATTTTCTCCAAATTTCAGTTTAAATCTTCTGCTGAAATAAGCCGCATCTTTGAATCCCACCATGTTCGCAATTTCCTGAACATTATCGGGCTGCGATTTTAAAAGCATCATGGCTTTGTCAAGACGCTGGTTTTCGATGTACTCCTGAAGATTGCGTTTCGTAAGTGTTTTGAAAAACTGGCCGACATAATCTTCCGAGACAAATGCAATGTCAGCAATTATTTTGTTGCTTAAATCCTTGTCCAGGTTATTCTGTATATATCGGACTATATCAACCAACCTTTTGTCAGTGAGGTAGTCCAGTTTCTCAATGTATTTTCTAAGGTGAGGCTGCGAGTCTATAAACCGGCACATGTGAATCACAATTTCCTGCATGTAATTCGAAATGATTTTTTCACGGCCGAGTTTATTTTGCTCTTGTTCCAGTGAAATGTGTTTGATCAGGTGCGAAAATTCTTCATCCGGTGTTAACGGGAAAGGCGGAATGTCAATGATTGAAAAAAAAGGAATCACATTGTACAGCATCACATCAAAACCAACAATGGTAAACACATCTTTCCTGCCCGAAAAATCCGACAGCCCGCTGATGTCCCTGATGTATTTTTTCCGTTGATCTTCGGTACGAAAACCCTCTTTGCTGAGATCTGTATATACAGTGGCTTTCCCATGCCTCACAGTCGATTTCAGTCCTTGCGGAAAAAAATAAAATGAATCCGTCTTTACTGGAGTCTCATTTTTACCAACGGTGAGATGACCTTTGTTGTGATGGATGATCACGTTGCAATCTTCGTATGATCCGTTCATTTGAACCGGAGAAAGTACCTCGCGAAAGGCCGACCGGTGATATTTTATATGCAATGAATCAATAAACCTGGCAAGCAAACTCATAAGCAGCACATCTTTGAGGGGTAGGCAAAGTTATTCAAATAAGTCAATTATCCTCATGCAATCTTTAAAAAGTACAAAAACAGGAAATGTTATATAATCACTAATAACAAGTGAAGACAGGCATAAGAAGCAGTTAACCGGATCGGTCATCTTTGTTAAAGCTAAATTAGGAGATTCACATTCAAACGCGATCTTTGTCAAAAAAATAACTGATGATTCAACTATTCGGCGAGCAAATCTCTGTGCTGGAGCTTGTTGGAACGATTTTCGGAATCGCCGGCGTGTGGCTTACCATCAGGGAAAACATCTTTTGTTTCCCTGTCGGTCTTGTGAATGTAGCGCTTTATGCGTGTTTATTTTTCCAGTCACGACTGTATGCCGATGCTATGTTACAGCTGGTATATATCTTCCTGCTCATTTACGGCTGGTATGAATGGACACATGGAAAAAAGAAAAACAGCCGGCTCCCCGTAACGAAAACAGCCGGCAAAACATCCGTTTTCTTATTTATTATAGTGTTGCTTTCAACCATCACAGTGGGTGTGTTGATGAAGCAACAGACCAATTCTTCTCTTCCTTATATCGATTCACTCACGACATCGATAAGCCTCGTTGCTCAATGGATGGTCGCGAGAAAAAAAATCGAGAACTGGATTGTATGGATCGTTGCAGACATCATATATGTCGGAATGTATGTGAACAAACATCTTTACCTGACAAGTTTGCTATACTTCATTTTCATTATACTTGCTGTAATCGGCTGGCAACAATGGAAAAAGGAATTGATAAAAAAGGAATTGTGATCCAGGTATTGAAGTGATTGAATATTTCTATGACCAACAAAATAAAACGCGTAGCATTGATTGGTCCTGAATCAACAGGGAAGACAACTCTTTGCCAAGAACTGGCTGATCATTTCAAGACGCATTGGGTTCCTGAGTATGCACGGGATTATATGGCCCGGCTTCATCGTGACTATACATTGGATGACATTGAACATTGTTCTAAGAAACAACTTGAACGTGAAGATGAACTTCTTCAAGAGGCGAAACAATTTCTGTTTAGTGATACCGAATTGATTATCGCAAAAGTTTGGTGCGAAGATGTTTTTAAAATCTGTCCGGCATGGATGGAAAAAAAAATCATCGAAAAAAAATACGACCTGTATCTTCTCGCCTCTCCCGATCTCCCTTTTGTGCCTGACTCTGTCAGAGAGAATCCAAAGCGCCGGGATTATTTTTTTTCTCTTTACAAACAAGAACTCGAAAAAAGAAAGTTTGATTTTTCAATTATTGATGGAAAAGGAACCACGAGGTTTAAAAATGCATTGAAAGCGATCACCAAAAAATTTCCGAACTAAGAAAGTGTTTAAAATTCATTTCAAATATTTGCTATTGCACATGCTTCGACTTTGCTCAGCATAACCCCGAGCACGATATCAGCCTGAGCGAAGTCGAAGGGTGCGCTGGTTATATCATTTTCTCGCATAGAAATTTAAACAGTTTCTAAAGCAACCTCACTGTTTTTTCATCTGCACATTTGCACATCTTTAATTTGCACACCCTCCGATCTTCAAATTAATTCATCGGAATATATACCGAACCGAGATACCGAAATCAATATGTTCAGGTCCTTCGTTAAAAAATTCATAGAACGGAACTCCATCAAGAGTAACTGTAATCGGAGCGAGTTTTCGACTCACCTGGTATTCAATCTGAACCGTTGCGTCAACTCCTGCGCAAAAAACATCCTTGTTATAATAAACCGGCTCGCCTTTTCTTATTTTATAATATCCTCTGTCCACAACCGGAAAATAACCTCCATGCAAACCAAACCCATAAATAAAGTCGAGTGGAAGCTGAATGACAGGAAGTTTAAATGGAATCTGCCTCAGGTAAAATCCTTTTACCGTAAAGCCGCCATCGGCCATGTGCGTGATATAGCCGTCGACCTGGATTCCGGTCGCGTTATCAGACCCATAGAAATGTTTGTACGAAACGCCCGAGTTAAATTTTCCTGCGCGTAAACCAAACGCAGAGTAATACATATTTGTATGCGCAACGGCATTGAAAAATACTGCGATCAAAAAAAACAGTGCACTAATTTTTTTTTTCATACCCTCAGATGAAATACAAAGAAAGCGAAATAATTTTGGCAACGAAATGATTTTTGTATTGATCCGCATTAAATCATCCTGAAAAAAATATTGGCTTCCTGTTCACTGTATCAAAAATCTTCTATCTTTGCTTCTTAATTCATTGGGGTGCTTCTGTAAAAAGGGGCTGAGATTATACCCGTAGAACCTGTACAGGATAATGCCTGCGAAGGGAACATGGTCATACATTTTTTAATGTTCACAAACCCCTGGTGAACATTCTGTAAAACCAAAAATGAAAAAAATGAAAAAAGCTACTATTGGTACCCCTGTACATTTCCGTTTTTTAATTGCTGCGGTATTGCTTCCGGCAATCGCGTTCTCGCAACATACGTTATCTGGTAATGTGGCCAGTGAAAGTTCCGGTGAAAAGATTTCCGGTGCAGTGGTATCAGTTGACAACTCGTTTGCAACCGCGGTTACAGATCCCAATGGAAACTTCATGCTCACGAATTTTAAAAACGATCATGTGAAGATTCATGTTACACATCTCTCGTATGAAAGCTACGAAGCCGAATTCACGCTATCTGAAGAACCCGTCACCATTCGTTTGAAACAGAGAATTATTCTCGCCGACGAAATAACTATCCTCGCAACAAGGGCGGGCGATAAATCTGCCATCGCATATACGACTGTTGCAAAAAACGAACTTGAAAAACAAAATCTTGGTCAGGACCTGCCGTATCTTCTCAGTCTTACACCGTCTGTCGTAGTTACTTCAGATGCAGGCACCGGCGTGGGTTACACCGGCATTCGGATTCGCGGAAGTGATGCAACGCGCGTAAACACTACCATCAACGGAATTCCGCTGAATGGTCCCGAAGACCATATCGTCTATTGGGTTGACCTTCCCGATTTTGCTTCTTCAGTTGACAACATTCAGATTCAGCGTGGCATCGGAACATCCACTAACGGAGCCGGTGCATTCGGCGGCAGTGTAAATATTCAATCTTCAAAATTGTCAGCGGAACCTTTCGCTTCCGTCAACAGTTCTTCCGGTTCATTCAATACCTACAAGAATACGGTCCAATTCGGAACAGGATTGCTTCAAAATAAATTTGCTTTTGAAGGACGGTTGTCGAAGATTACTTCCAACGGATACATCGATCGTGCAAGCTCCAACCTGAAATCTTTTTATCTCTCGGGAGGATATTACGGAAGTAAGAGTTCTTTACGCTTGATCATTTTTTCAGGAAAAGAAAAAACCTACCAGGCCTGGTACGGTGTTCCGGAAGAAAAATTAAACGGCAGCAAAGATGATCTCTTGACTCACTATTATAACAATCTCGGTTATCTATATATAACGCCAGCGGATTCGATCAACCTGTTCAATTCAAAGAACAGAACCTATAACTATTATACATACGACAATCAAACCGACAACTACCAGCAGGATTATTATCAATTGCATTATTCGCATGCTGCAGGTGAACACCTGAACCTGAATCTTGCCTTGCATTACACAAAAGGGAAAGGATATTATGAAGAATTCAAACCGCAGGAAAAATTTTACAAATACGGTTTGAAAGATGTTGCTATTGGAAACGATACCATCACAACAACTGATCTGATCAGGCAGAAGTGGCTCGACAATGATTTTTACGGAATTACTTTTTCAGGGAACTATGAAAAAAATAATTTTCAGCTAACGGCAGGCGGGGCATATAATACTTTTGACGGTGATCATTACGGAACCATTGTCTGGTCGGCTTATGCAAATAATAGTTCCATCAATCATCAATACTATTTTGATAATGCATTTAAACACGACTTCACTGTTTTTGGAAAGTTGATTTATGAGATCAACGCGAAGACCAGTTTAATATGTGACCTTCAATACAGAACTGTGATCTATTCATTTGTGGGTATCGGAAACGATCTGAATGCCTTACGCCAGCACATTGGCCTGAGTTTCTTTAACCCGAAAGCCGGAATTACCTACGCCATCAATACTTCGAATAAATTATATGCATCCATTGCATCAGGCCATAAGGAACCGGTACGTGATGATTATACCGGTTATACACCCGGCAACCGCCCGAAACCGGAAGAAATGATTGACGCAGAAGCCGGTTATAAATTTATAAGAAATAAAATATGGACAGGAATGAATCTCTATTATATGAATTACAAAAACCAATTGATTCTTACAGGAAAGATCAATGACGTTGGTGAATATCAACGTCAAAATGCGGATAAAAGTTATCGCCGGGGTGTTGAGCTCGAATTGGGATATGCTCCGTCTTCAAAAATTAAAATAAGCGGTAACATTACGTTCAGTCAGAACAAAATTGAAACGTATTATGCGTATGCCGACGATTACGATAACGGTGGACAACATGCAGACACAATCAGACATGGTAATATTGCTTTCTCACCTGAAATTACTTCTGCAGGAACAATTGCTTATTCTCCTGTTAAAAATCTGAGCTTGGATTTCATCGCACGATATGTCAGCAAACAATATCTCGACAACACATCAAACGAAAAAAGAATCCTGAAAGCTTATTTGGTCAACGATATACGGTTGAATTACATTCTTAAAATTTCTCACCTGAAAGAATTCCGGATCACGTTTTGCGTAAATAATATTTTCAACAAACTCTATGAGTCAAACGGATATACATATAGTTATCAATCCGGAGGAAAATTGATTACACAGAATTATTATTATCCGCAAGCGGGAATCAATTGGCTGGGTGGCATCAGCCTGAAATTTTAAATAGCCGAACTTCGGGTTACTTAGTATTTGCAATTACAGCTCGGCGACATATATACCCTAACATCAGGCATAAGCGAATCGATGCGTGCATGTTCTTCATCAGAAAAAAGAATACCACGTAGTTCAAGTACTTTCAGTTTTTTGCATTTTGTAATTTCTTCCGGAATGGCACCTAGCTCATTGTCCCACAACTCGAGCACTTCGAGGTTCTCAAGATTACCAATGGTAGCCGGTAACGCTTCAATGACGTTCCTGTTGAGTCCGAGGTAAGTAAGAGCCAATAGATTACCGATTTCATCCGGCAATTGCGAAAGGTTATTATTGGAAATATTCAAATGCTGCAGATTCGTCAGCGATCCGATTTCTTTTGGTAATGAATCAATCCTGTTGTGGCTTAAATCAAGTTCCACGAGGTTCTTCAACTTAAGAATATCAGCAGGAAAAACTTTCAGCTTCCGCTTACTCAGATTTAACCTGTACACATGGTCGGGGTTTGTAAGCGCAACACTCAGACTCCTGTAAATATAGTTGGAATCAGTAATCAGCTGTTGATTATTTTCCTGCGCAAACAAGGCAGAAAAAGAAAGGATAAAAAAGATGATCGGAATTTTTTTCATTGTTGTTTCTGTTACCGTTTAGTTTTATTCAGATTGTCGCGGCTGCAAACCACTAACACCGGCTAACCAATAAGAAACGTCAGGAAAGAATTTTTGTTGCATTCACCTTATCTTCTTTCATTTTCTCTGTAAGAAGTTCGAGGTTTTCGAAATATTGATCACCTCGAATACGGGCCTTAAAAAGTATGGTGATCGTTTTTTCATAAATATCAAGATCAAAGTCAAAAATATTCACTTCAATGCTTCGCCTGGTTCCGTTAAGAACAGGACGGTTACCGATATACAACATTCCCTTGTAATCCTTCTTATCAACCTTTACAACGACTGCGTAAATTCCATCCGCGGGAATTAATTTATAATTTTCATTCACCCGGATGTTCGCCGTCGGGAAACCAATGGCACGACCGATGTGTTCGCCGTTTACTACTGTTCCCGTTAGGGAAAAATCATGTCCAAGTAACGTGTTTGCTGTCAAAACATCACCTGCCAGCAGCGCATTCCTTACTTTTGTTGAACTAACAGCAACATCATTTACATCCTGTTCATCAATTTCCTCCAATGAGAAACCATAAACAGGTGCCCACTCCTCCAGATTTTTGTAATTGCCTTCACGGTTTCTCCCGAAGTGATGATCATAACCGATGACAAGAATCCGCGTACCGATTTTATCGACGAGGATATCCCGGACAAATTCCGTTGCGCTGATACGGGAAAACTCTTTGTTAAAAGACTGAATGATCAAATGATCGATACCTGCCGCGCGAAGCAATTCAATTTTTTCCTCCATCGTTGTAATCATCTTCAACTCATTGTCATCGGGCTGAAGAACCATGCGGGGATGCGGAAAGAAAGTAAGCACCACCGTTTCGCCTCCATTGCTTCCCGCACGTTCAACAAGACGTGAGATTATTTTCTGATGCCCTGCATGCACACCGTCAAATGTACCGATAGTAACAACGGCAAATGGCACGGGCGAAAACTCTTGTATGGATTGGTAGACTTTCATTCGGGAATGCAAAAATAGAAATAATAAGAAGTCAACGGTCGACAGTTAACGGTCAACAGTAAAAACTATCCGTTAAACAGCAATAAGATTTTAACGGCAAACAAATCAGTGCGTAATATCTCCGGACAACCTTACCTTTGCAACGATGAAAACGAAAGAACTGCATTCTATTTATCTTAAATACCCGATCGTATGCACTGACACGCGTGCCATTGCACAAGACTGTATTTTCTTTTCTCTGAAAGGAGAAAATTTCAATGGAAATACTTTTGCTGCTTCAGCACTTGAGAAGGGTGCCGCTTTCGTTGTGGTGGATGAAAAAGAATTTGCGATTAATGATCGTTGTATTCTTGTTGACAATGTATTGCAGACACTTCAGCAGCTCGCTAATTATCACCGTCAACAAATGAAAATTCCGGTGATTGCGATTACGGGATCAAACGGAAAAACAACTACGAAGGAACTCGTGCGAAATGTTCTTTCACAGAAATTCCGCACGCATGCAACAAAAGGAAATCTGAACAATCACATCGGTGTGCCATTGACAATTCTTTCCATACCTGCAAACGCGGAGATGGCTGTGATTGAAATGGGAGCAAATCATCTGCATGAAATAAAAATGCTTTGTGAGATTGCTGAACCAGATTATGGAATCATCACCAATGTCGGCAAGGCACACCTCGAAGGATTCGGCGGATTCGAAGGCGTGAAGAAAGGAAAAGGTGAATTGTTTGATTTCATTTCAACGAATAAAGGAACGGTCTTCCTTAATACAGACACTATTCACCTCGTTGAAATGGCAAACGAAAGACGGCTCGGCAAACGCATTACGTATGGCACTTCGCATGAGTGTAACTGCAGGGGACACCTTCAAACCGCTACACCCTTTGTAAAGATCAGGTGGGGATATGGCGAAGTGAAAAGCGAAGTGAACTCGCAACTGATCGGTGAATACAACTATGAAAATATCCTCGCAGCCATCTGCATAGGAAATTATTTCGGTGTTGATGCAGCCCTCATCAACAAAGCAGTTGAAGAATATATTCCCGATAACAGCCGTTCCCAGGTCATTAATAGAGGAACGAATATTATCATCCTGGATGCTTACAATGCAAACCCCACCAGTGTAAGCGCTGCACTGAAAAATTTCAATGAACTGTCAGCAAAAAAGAAAATAATTTTTTTAGGCGACATGGCTGAACTTGGTGCTGAAAACGAAAAAGAGCACGGGGCAATTATTGATTTGCTGACACAAATGAAATTTGACGAATTAATTTTAGTCGGAAAAAATTTCAGCCGCTTTTCGGACCGGTTACCCGCTCATTATTTTGAATCCTCTGAAGATGCCGCCAACTGGGTAAAATCAAAACATTTTGATTCGGCCGCTATCCTCGTCAAAGGCTCACGGAACGTGAAGATGGAGAAAGTACTCGAGGGTATTTAAAAAAACATTCCTGCCATTCTTGCTGCGACATGCACTAAGGCGATGTAAAATCAAAGATGACTAATGAATTATTAACTTCTAAAACATTTCTGACCCAGACTTCCTGTCCGTTGCGGTTCCTCACTATTATATAATAAGAATAGCCCACTGTTACTGATGAGAAAATAAAACTTCCACAGCCAGTCTGTTGATCGATTCTTTTATGCTATCAACAGGATTATAAGGAGAAACGGCATTTCGAAATTCAATTATATTCGTATCGAATATTCAGAGATTGCCGGATACATCGGAAATGCGTATAGATGAAAGGACAATTCAAACGAACGGTTTTTCCTCGTGAATCTGTTCGGCAAAGACATTTACGGAGTCGTAAAATCGTAATTGATTGTTCCGTTGTTAAACACAATCGCATTTCTACTCCAGGTTACCATTCCATTCCGGTGCCGCACAACAATAAAATATGCGTTTCCAGATGTTGCAAATGAAAAAACAAAACTACCGTTGCCACTTGTACTGATAACGCCTTTGATCCTCTCAACAGAATCAAAAGGAGCAACATCCTTACGCAATTCGACAGTGATAGTATCGCATATCGTTGGTTGACCAATCGCATCGATGATCGGTTTCATCAATCCGTTTCCTATATAAAACCCTTCGATATATACCTTTAAATTTAATGTCCATGAAGAACAGGAAATAACCGTTACCGTAACCGGGTTTGAAATTGTTGCACCCTGCGGCTGTACGCAAACTTCATTACTTGTCATCTCACAAATAATCTGATCTCCGTTAAGCAATGTATTAGCAGTATAAGTGGCGCTGTTTATTCCGACAGCCAAACCATTCTTTTTCCATTGATAAAAAGGAGTAGTTCCTCCGTGAACCGGAGTCGCAGTAAATGTTACACTGACTCCAGAACAAATAATAGCTGATGGATTTGCTACAATACTTACACTTGCTGTAACATTCGCATTCACAGTCATTGCAATTGAATTGGAAGTTGCAGGACTGCCGTTGACACAGGTTGCATTGGAAGTCATAACACATGAGATTGCGTCACTATTATTTAATGCATTGTTTGAATAGCTGGAACTGTTGGTTCCGACATTGACTCCGTTCTTTTTCCATTGGTAAACAGGAATCGTTCCTCCGTGAACCGGTGTGGCAATAAATGTTACATTAGTTCCTGCACAAATAATAGCTGATGGATTTGCCACGATACTCGCGCTTGCAGTAACATTCGCGTTCACCGTCATCGTAATGGCATTGGACGTTACAGGACTTCCGGTGGCACAAGTCGCATTGGAAGTCATCACGCAGATGATTACATCATTATTATTTAATCCCCCGACCGAATAAATAGTGCTGTTCGCTCCGACGTTTACGCCGTTCTTTTTCCATTGGTAAGAAGGTGGTGTTCCACCATTTGTAGATGAAGCAATAAAGGTGACATTGGTTCCTGAACAAATAGTAGATGAAGGGCTTGCAGCAATGCTAACACTTGCTGTAACACTTGAATTCACAGTCATCAAAATTGAGTTCGATGTCACAGGACTTCCGCTCACACATGCTGAATTGGAGGTCATCACGCAAGCAATAGCATCATTATTATTTAATGTATTGTCCGAATATATAGTACTGTTTGTTCCCACATTTACGCCGTTCTTTTTCCATTGATAAACAGGAGTTGTTCCGCCGTTAGAAGGAGTAGCTGTGAACGTAACATTCGTTCCTGAACAAATAGTAGATGAAGGGCTTGCAGCAATGCTAACACTTGCTGTAACACTTGAATTCACGGTCATCAAAATTGAGTTCGATGTCACAGGACTTCCGCTCACACATGCTGCATTGGATGTCATCACGCAAGCAATAGCATCACTATTATTTAATGTATTGGCCGAATATATAGTACTGTTCGTTCCCACATTTACGCCGTTCTTTTTCCATTGATAAACAGGAGTTGTTCCGCCGTTAGAAGGAGTAGCTGTGAACGTGACGTTCGTTCCTGAACAAATAGAACCCGATGGAATCGCTGCAATAGCAACATCCGCTGCACCTCCGGGATTAATTGAAACTGCAATACCATTGGACGTACTGGAACAACCCGAAACTCCTCCGGCAGGAAAAGTAATAGACCAGCGTCTAATACTCCCCGTATCCGCAGAAGCATGGTCGTAAGCACGAAGTGTCCATGTACCATTTGGATTAATAGAGCCAGCGCCCAATCCGGCAAATGTTGAATCAGTAGATGTAATACAACTTGTAAATGCAGCGGTCCATGGTTTATACAACCCGGAATATGGCGCACCGGTTGCGGGGAGGCGGGCACTTCCTGAATCCGCGAAAACAGTATTGATAAAATTATCGCCACTGCTGCCAACTAAATTTGCCAGTCCCAGAATTTCGCCCGTTGGTGCCTGGAGGAATATTACAAGATCACCATCCCATGTATGCACTAAGCTGTCGATCTTAATGAAAATTTTTGAAGACGTTACATTGGAAGAAAAACCACTTACTAAAACAGGGCTTGCTACCCCAGTGCAACTGTTATCCGGTATGGAAAAGTATGTTGAATTTGTAAATGTCTGAGAAACTGTTCCTGTTGCGACGACATCATAATTTCCTGATTGAGTAGCAACGTAGGAGGAGGATGTTGCGCCAATAATGTTGGTGCCATTTAATCTCCACTGATAATTAACCCCTGCAATAGCTGTAAAACTCAGGCTCACTGTTGAAGGAGAACAAACCGTCGTTGAACCCGCCACACTTACAACGGCAGCAGTAGCCGTCGCATTAACGCTAACAGATAAAGAAGAAGCTGTTCCGTTTCCACAACCATTCGTTCCCGCTACAATAATATTTCCAGATACGGCAGAAGCTGAATAGGCAACAATAATTGAATTGGTGTTATTGCCTCCGGTAATACTTGCTCCGGCCGGCACCGTCCATGTATAGGAAGTGGCACCGGAAATTGAAGGAACACTATAGGCGACACCCGTCTGCGACTGACACACGGATGTTATACCTGTTATCGTGCCAGCAGCAGATGGAAGCACATTAACTATAACATTAAAATTTGGAGAAACCGTACCACTGCAACCGGGGTTTATTCCCTGAACTGTCATAACGCCGGACGAAGCCGCAGCAGAAAAGTTTAACGTTATATTGTTTGTATTAGCACCTGACGCAATGTTATATCCCGATGGCAATGTCCATGTATAGCCAGTTGCATTTACAATTGATGCAACAGAGTACACTACCGAATTTTGGCCCTGGCAAACCATTGCGTTACCGTTAATATTTCCTGCAGCGGCAGGAATTCCATAGATGGAAATATTTGCGCCGTTATCAGAACCTGTCACTGCAGGAGTTGAACTCACAACACGGATACGGTAACCGCTTCCCGTTGCAGTCCCCATTGGAATAACTGCTGTTATGGTTCCTGAAGCGATACTGTTAAAAGCACCTATGTTAACCGGGCTTGCAAATGAACCGGAAGAATTAGACAACTGAGCGGTGAATATATTTCCGGAAGTTGCAGGACCATCTACTGCGTAACCGACAGAAACTGAAGCACCCTCGCATAAGGTAGTTGTTACCGGTTGAGTACTGATTGTACTGAGTACTGCGGAACCGCCAATAATTGTAAAGTTGACATTCGAAATGTCGTAGAAAATATTCCCGACTGCTTCTACTTTTATTCTTGCGAGTGTTGTGGGATTATTAGGTACGATGATAGAATCAATACCATCGTTAGGTGTACTTGCTTTAATAATTATAGGGAACGTATTACCACCATCTATTGAAAGTGAAATTTTAACATTCGCGCAACTCACAGGTAATGCTGTTGTGCTGGCAACATTCCATGTTACTGCTTGTGTGGTTCCACTTGTCCATGTTACAGCTGTATTTGGAGCAGTAACAATGAAGGGACCGGAAGCTGTGCTAACGGTAACTACCATATCATCACTGTTATTCGCAGGACCACCGGAATGATTATCACGCACCGTAAAACGGAAGGCCATGGTGCGCGCAACATTCGGAACCGCTTCCCAAGTCCACGAAGTAGCACCTGCCTGAACAGTAGTCAATCTCGGAAAATACCTGGTGGGACTGGAGACAGGAGAATACGAACGAAAAGCCGGACCACTGGTAGCCGTTACATTTGGGAAAGTAGTAGTCGAAGTACCCGAGTTCATTTGTTCCCAACAATAAGTCAACCCAGCGTCATTAGCATCTGTACCTACACCTGTTAATGCAAATGGAGTTCCTTTGGGAATCGTGTAATCTAATCCTGCATCAGCAGTAGGAATTGCATTTCCGGTTGCAGATGTGGTTTGACATGTCGTTGTCTTAATATAATTGGTGACCTGTTCAATACTTATTGCATGAAAATAAGCATCACTGTGTGGTTGAACATCCGTGGAGCCAGTGATACCGGCGTAGCCCATGATAGTACTTCCGCTTCCCGGTTCATCCTGCTTGCCTGTTCCTTCATTACTAAACGTAAATGTATGGTTTGCTCCGAACTGATGTCCCATTTCATGGACAACATAATCAATATCAAAATTATCACCCATAGGAATTGCATCTGCAGGAGATGTGAAACCACTTCCTTTGCCAAGTGGAACTCCGCCAGTAGGGCTCGTACAGACGCAACCAATACAACCTGCATTGCCACCACCGCCTGACGCGCCAAACAAGTGACCGATGTCGTAATTGGCGTTACCGATTGTATTTGTCAGGTTCGTTTGTAACTCCTGATTCCACGCACCGCCGGCACCTGCGGCGGCGGCGGAATAGGGATCCGTTGCAGCATTGGTATATATGATGGCCGATTCGTTGGCAATCATGTTCATGTGTACACAAAAATCTATTTCGCAAACACCGTTAACACGTGTCATGGTATTATTCATCGCCGCCAAAGCGAGCGCCACTGTCCCTCCGAAGTAGGTCGTATACTCACCGGTAACGGAAAGCGCCAGCCGGAACGACCGCAGGGTTGCATCATCCGCATTCGGTCGCTGTGCAATTGTTTCACCCGCCATGCTTTCGGTTACCGTAGTTGCGATGCGACATTCAAACGGTGTGAGCAATGATTCTGTTTTATCCGATTTTTGGTAGACGACATAAGCGCTTAAGTCTTTCGTATAGGGCTCGATAAAAACTGCAGGTTTATCTGCCCTTATCACCATCGTTTGCAGGCCAAGAGGCGACAAACTAAAATAGATAATTGCAGTCGGGTCAACAATTCCATTTCCTACATACGATTTAATTTCAGGATAGCTTGCCGCCAACTCAGGATCCATATTCGAAGTTTCAAAGACGTGAAAACTTTCAACATCACCATTCGCATTGGGAAAAGAAATGACAACACCGCTGTTCCTTTTCCCCGAACCTCTTTTAGGCGCGTTACCAAGCGCTACTCTTAACATTTGAACATCTAATTCAAATAATTTGTAGTGAGTAAGGTTTAATTTGTTTTCTATAATTACTGCATCTTTCCTCTTCTCGGTGGTTTTCCAATAAGATTTTGATTGAGCTTTTGATTGAACAGCAACAAAAAGAAATAGCGAAATAAGAAATAAGAATACACGTAATTGATTTTTGTATAACAACCTCATTAGATTTTAATTAATTATTTCGTGATCACTTTTAACAAGTATGATCTCTAAAAACCATTGCATGTTAGTCAGCATCCATTTAATACGATGACCGTGTAATAAAGTAACAAGGAGATATTACCTGAGAGGTTAAAGATAAGAAATAAGAGAAAAATGGCAAGGGCTTATCGTGCGTCCTCGCATGAAAATCATGGGTTTTATTCCATATTTATATGAATGGACATTTTAACTCCGTGAATGAACTTCCTGACCATGAAAAAAACCAAATGAAAATCGCTAAGAGAGTATCGCCCGTGATATCACGATCTTCTGCACTTCAGAAGTTCCCTCGTAAATCTGTGTGATCTTCGCATCACGCATCAGGCGTTCAACATGAAACTCTTTAACAAATCCATAACCGCCATGCACCTGAACCGCTTCAACGGTAACTTCCATGGCAACACGCGATGCAAAAAGTTTTGCCATCGACGATGCCAGTGAATAATCCATTTTGTTATCCTTCAGCCACGCGGCTTTCAGACATAACAAACGGGCAGCATCAATTTCAGTTGCCATATCAGCAAGTTTGAATTGTATCGCCTGGTGCTCCGAAATAGTTTTGCCGAATGCTTTGCGTTCTTTCGAGTAGGCCAACGCCAGTTCATACGCGCCCGAAGCAATTCCCAATGCCTGCGATGCGATACCGATGCGACCACCTGTAAGTGTTTTCATCGCGAACTTAAATCCGAAGCCGTCATCACCGATGCGATTTGCCTTCGGAACTTTTACATCTGTGAACATCAGTGAATGCGTATCGCTTCCGCGGATGCCCAATTTATTTTCTTTCGGGCCAACAGTAAAACCCGGCGTTCCCTTTTCAAGAATCAATGCGTTGATTCCCCGTGAACCTTTTGAAACATCGGTTTGTGCCATCACAATATACGTGGACGCAGTGCCTCCGTTCGTAATCCAGTTCTTTGTTCCGTTCAGTAAATAATGATCGCCTTTGTCGACGGCGGTAGTATGTTGAGAAGTAGCGTCAGAACCGGCTTCCGGCTCCGACAAACAAAATGCGCCGATCACTTCTCCTTTTGCAAGAGGCAACAGGTATTTTTGCTTTTGTTCTTCTGAACCGAATGCTTCAAGTCCCCAGCATACAAGTGAGTTGTTGACTGACATGACCACGGAAGCGGATGCATCTACTTTCGAAATTTCTTCCATAGCAAGCACATACGAAATGGTGTCCATTCCGCCTCCGCCATATTTCTCGCTCACCATCATGCCGAGAAATCCAAGCTCGCCCATCATCTTCACCTGCTCTTTCGGAAATTTCTGAAGCTCATCACGTTCAATTACTCCCGGTTTTAATTCATTCTGTGCAAAATCACGCGCAGCTTTTTGAATCATCAGATGCTCTTCACTCAGTTCAAATTTCATGATCAATAATTTTAAAGATCCTCAGAATTAAAGAATCAGGATACCTGTTGGGACGAAAATACGAATTAAGAATTGCACCATATGAAAGTGAACAAAATAAATAAACATCTCCGCCGCAGAGCAGCGGAGTATTTGATGGGAATTCTTTCCGATCGCCCCAAGGGGCGGGGAATAATTCCCATCAGATCCCGATA
>JAYVZS010000022.1:0-6450 GCA_043783155.1 Bacteroidota bacterium
TGCTTCCGGAATGCTCGCTTACAATGTAAACCTGAATGCCAGCTTCCTCAATGGACTTACAAGCGATGGTGGCAATTATTTATTCGCAACGGATTTCACGGCGAAGAAAATTTATCGCGTAAATATAACCGACTCTTCCTACAATGTAATGGTGACAATTGCCAAAACTCCGAATGGGATCATCTATGACGGAGCGCACAACCGTTGTGTATTTGTAACATGGGGAACAAACGCGCCTATACAGGCTATGAATCTCGCTGATTCTGTTGTGACGACTCTTAAAACCACGACGCTCATTAACTGTGATGGAATAATACACGATCACCAGGGAAACTGGTACGTATCTGCATGGGGAACTAATACTCTCAACAAATTTGATTCGTCGTTTATGTCCGCTCCTGTTGTGGTGATGAATTCTTTAACAAGCCCTGCTGATCTTGGAATTAATTCAGCCGGTGATTCCATCGGGATTCCGAATTCCGGGAGTGCAAACAATGTTGTGTTCTACCATCTTCCATTAGCAACGGGAATTGTATCGCCTTCGACAGAAGTAAACCATAACGCATTATTTCCAAACCCTTCTGTCGACAGAACAACGATCGTCTTCGACAATCCTGTAGTGAATGGTGTAATTGAATTAATGGATATGACTGGACGAATACTAAAGAAAGAAACGGTGAACGGATTAGTTGTTTTTCTTGATCGCGGAACTTTATCTCCCGGAAATTATACCGTGACTGTAAAAGATGGGAAAGGAAAAATTGTTCAATCACAAAAGTTAATATACCAATAAAGGAAGTTCTCCAACAGCATATCACTTAAACGTACAAGACTTCATTAAGATGTTCCCCTACTGCCCCTTCGGCATTTTGCTCATATCCATATACAACACATTCCAACGGTGCCCGTCGAGATCAGTGAAAACACAACCGTACATAAAGCCTTTCATTTCTGACGGTTTGTGATTACTTGCTCCACCGGCATCAATTACCTTCCTGACTATTTCATCTACTTCTTCTTTGCTTTGTGCGTCGATCGAAAGTAAGACTTCTGTTGATTGATTCGTACTTGTGATTTCATTGTTCGTGATCCCTTTAAACGTCGGCTCGTCAAAAAGCATACAGACTACATTGCTGTCCCCAAGCAATAAGCAAGCTGAGTTCGGACCGTTGCCTTGTTCTGTATTAAACTTAAATCCAAGTTTGGTGAAAAATTCTTCTGACTTACTGACGTTTTTAACGGGTAGATTAATCCAAAATTGTCTTGCCATTTTACTTCTTATTGATTGTGATATATTCCGTGAATTTATTTTCAAAAATCTACCTAATACTTAAACTCTCATGATAAAACAGCAAATCATTGCCCGATAACAATATTAATAGTTATACTTGCAAAAGTAATTTATTAAAATGTGAAAATCCAAAACACAATGAAAAAAAATCTACTCGTAATTTTAGTAATTCTGTTGAATGTATATTTTACAAATGCGCAGATTCCTCTGTTGTGGGGCGTTGTTGCCAATGGCGGCGCGCAAGGGCAAGGGGCTATCATAAAAATTTACGGAGACAGCACCGGCTTCGACACTGCGTGTTCTATGGTTCAATCAACGGGATATTTTCCCGGCGGACACCTTGTGTTGAATGGCGATGGAATGTTTTACGGCACATGCTTTCTGGGCGGAACGAATAGTGCAGGGGCTTTGTTCCGTGTCAACCCTTCCACGAATGTTTATACGGATTTGTACAACCTGGATAGTCTCGGTACTTCCTGGGTAAATTCAGACCTCGTGAGAGAAAATGACAGTACATTTTATGGTGTCATCATCCAAAGTGGTATAATTCCTTACACTGGAAGACTGTTTCGTTTTAATCCTTTCAGCAATGCTTACACGACTTTGTATTCCTACAATGATACACTCACCGGAGAATGGCCACGGAATATTATGGTGGCAAGCAACCATAAAATATATGGAACTACAACAGGAGGCGGACTGAATAATCTTGGAGTTCTTTTCAGCTTTGACCCTTCCAATAATACCTATACCGATTTACATGATTTTGATTCCAGTGCCTACGTGGCTACCGGCACTATTTCAGAAGGCGCGAATGGTTTACTCTATGGAGTAACGGGCTCCGGTGGAACTCATCTTAAAGGAACTATTTTTAGTTTTGATACTGCCAATTATACCTATATAACCGTTCATGATTTTGATGGAACAACCGGTCAGCCGAATTGGAATAATGGATTAACGAAAGCAAGCAATAATAAATTTTATGGGATGACTTACCTGGGAGGCCAGAATTTAGTTGGCGTCATATTTTGTTTTGACCCTTCCGGAAATGCCTATGGTATGCTGCATGAATTTGACGGAACGAATGGTGCATATCCGATCAGTACGCTGATGCAGGCCAGTGATAACAAACTATATGGAATGACAAACGCTGGTGGTTCAAACGGTGATGGAATCATATTCCGTTTTGATCTCACGGACAGTAGTTTTGCTAATTTAAAAAACTTATCGGCTTCTACCGGTTCCGGTCCTTACGGCGGGCTTACAGAATTTCTTGTGCCTGTTAATATTGTTCAGTTGGCGGCTATAGACGCATTACAGATTTATCCGAACCCTGCTACAGATAAATTTCGCATTCATCCTTCCGATATTTTCAGAAAGGATATCGTAACAATTACCATTCAAAATGTATTGGGTGAAGTTGTGAGAACCGAAACAGCATCATCAAAACAAGATGTATCAGTTGATGTAAAAACACTTTCCAATGGAATTTATTTTGTGAGCGTGACTGACATAGAAAAACAACTCAGTACAAAACTCGTGATTAGAAAAAATTAGACTCTTTTATATTTCTACAGAAGAAAATAATATAGCTAAAGGAGTCAGCAAGCGGGTGCTTTTTAACCCGGTCGACAGTACCTGGACAATGGGAATGGAATTCGGAAATGTGAAACAGGCGACGAGGATTCATGCGGCTTCCATGTATCAGGATTCTTCAACTGGAAAAAAAAACGATGTGAAAATTTTGCGAAACAAACGCATCGTTGATCGCCTTTCCTGCCACGAAATTCATATTGATAGTAAAGAATATGCTTCCATACTTTGGGTGACCAATGACTTTAATTTTAATCTATGGCGTATTTATAAATTACTTTCTCACTGCGGAATGATGGGTGAATTTGTCGGGAAAGGTGATTGGTTCTTGTGGGCAAATAAAAAAGGAATGATACTCGAGGTGACTTCAACAAGCAAATCAACCGGCGAATCATATACAATGAGTATCACAGAAATCAACGAAGGAGTTCTAAACAGTTCGCTCTTTAGCCTTGCGGGCTATAAAATTTCGGATATTCCCGAAGGCCAGCATTGCGGACCTGTCGTAGAAGGAAAATAATTTTTTAATGCTGAACAAAGATCGGTTCGTTCCAGATTTCCCATGCTTTTTCTGCCTGCAGTCTTAACATCCGAAAACCATTGTGGATAAACGCTCCTGATTCTTTTGCCTTTCCAAGAAACATGGTTTGCGGAGGATTGTAAATAAGATCGAAGCAAAGATTTTTATGCGTGAGAAACTCATACGGAATCTGTGGAAACTCATCTGTATTCGGAAACATGCCAAGTGGCGTTGTATTCACAATCACCTGGAATGCTTTCATTGTATTGAAGTTGAGATCGGAATACGTATAGTGAAAACGCGATTCATTACGAGTAACAAAAAAATGTTCGATGTTTAGTTTTCTGAAAACGTAACTGACGGCTTTTGCTGAACCGCCTGTTCCCAGTATCAACGCACGACGATGATGAGGACGAAGAATCGGACGAATCGCCAATTCAAATCCCCATGCATCGGTATTGTAACCATATAGTTCAACTTTTCCACCTTCACCACGAACGATGCGAACAGCATTCACAGCTCCGATGCGTTGGGAAATTTCATCGAGGTTATCGAGCATTGGAATAATTTCCTGCTTAAATGGAATGGTGACATTCAATCCTTCGAGCTCAGGATGCTGGCGAACAAGCGTTTTCAAATCCTGTATGTTGTCGGTTTCGAAATTATCGTATACACAATCCGTCCTTCCTTCGCGTTGAAATTTTTCAGTGAAAAATTTTTTCGAGTAAGAATGTGCGAGTGACTGACCAAACAATCCAAATTGTCTCATAGCGTGAAGGTTTTAGAATTAATCAGATCGGTTTATTGTTGAAATATTTTTGACGAACCAAGGCAATGAGCATCGGCAGGACTGAGAGGAGGATGATGGCGAAAATCACCATGGTAAAGTTACGCTTTACAAGTTCAATATTTCCAAAAACATAACCGGCAATAGTAAAGCTGCAAATCCACAGAACGTTTCCCATCACGCAAAAGGCGAGGAATCTCCTGTACGTCATGCTTCCAAGACCGGCAACAAATGGTGCAAATGTACGGATGACAGGCATAAAGCGGGCGATCACGAGTGTTTTTCCTCCCTGTGTTTCATAGAATTTATGAGTTCTGTCGAGGTATTCCTTCCTGATGAATTTACGTTTCGATGCAATCAATTTGTGACCAAGAAAATTACCAATTGCATAATTGGTATTGTCACCGGTGAATGCGGCCACAAACAAAACGAGAATTAAGAGTACAATGTTCAATGAATCAGGACGAGCGGCAAGAGCTCCTGCTGCAAAAAGAAGAGAGTCTCCGGGAAGAAAAGGGGTAACCACCAATCCGGTCTCACAAAAAATAATCAAGGCAAGAATCAGGTAGGTCATTTTATCATACTCTTTCACAAAATCATCAAGATGTACATCAATGTGAAGAATAAAATCAATAAGGTGATGGATGAGATCCATTATAAAAAAGATTAGAAAGATATAGAAACAAATCTAAATTTAATTGCAAACAAATATAGTAATTAAACCAACCAAAAACTCAATACGTCGGTAAAGAATTATCGACTTCCCGCGCATAGGCAAGGATGCCTCCCTTCAGGTTGTAGAGGTTGGTAAAACCGTGGCGCCTCTCCAATTCATGAATGATGGCTCCACTCCTCGCTCCCGACCTGCAATGAACCACCACCATTTTATTACGTGAGATTTTATCAACTTCATTGAGAACGGAACCGACAGGAATCAGTTCTCCGCCAAGGTTGACAATGTCATATTCATGCGGCTCACGCACATCGATCAATTGAAAATCTTCGTTGTTGTCAGTCTTGCTCTTTAATTCCTGTACTGTAATTTCTTTCATTGTTATCTGCTTAAATAGTTAGAATGTCATCTTATTCACTTAACTTAGTTAACGAAATCAATGCTGTTCACTTTTCACTTTATCACTTAGTTACCTCTCCTTTTAACTCTAACGTAATATTCGGTTTCAAAAAATCATTTACATACACATCTACCTTACGTGAATCAGTTCCGTCTTTTCCGGCTGAATCAAAATCAACCTTTACTGTACAACTGTCACCCGAAACCACCATGGTTTTAGTGAAACTTGATTGAATGCAGTCACTGTTTGATTTAGCTTTGTGGATCATCAGATTTTTTTGTCCATCGTTGTGAATGACAAATTCATGCGAAACTTTGGTCCCCTGTTTTATTTTTCCGTAATTAAATATTGTTTCAGAGATACGCGCTTTCGGCGCCTTTGCTGAATCATCCCCATTCATACTGGGAAACGATTCTTCAATAGTTGCTGTTACTGAGATCATTTTTTTAGGTTGGAGCGAATCGTTCGTCATCAATTCAAAACGATCGAACACAAAACCATAATCACCTTTTTTTCGTGCATCAAAAGTAACAACCATCCAACTCTCGGCCTTAGAAGCAACAGAAGCTGAATGAAGATTGCAGACAAGATGAGCGGGAGATTTTCCAATCAAAAAGGTCACCGGCCTTTCTCCGGCATTAAAAAAACGGATCGTGTCACTTTTCACTGCATTATTTTTAATGCGACCGAATTTTAGGGTGATGGTTGAAAACATTATGTTCCCCAGCTTCTTCCCGAACTTATCGCGCAATGTTCCATCAGCACTCACAATGTTTCTTTGAGCAACTAAAGGTTCTGACAGCATTGTTAAACAGATAATCAACAGACTTAAAAAAGAATGAATACGCATAGGTTTTAAGAATTTTAAACAGTGTAAATATAAAAATTACACTTCAGATAAAGCCCTCTGAATAATATTTTGTGCAAGTTGCTCCATGTTAATCCCATCGAACGTACCGGAACTCATCATCAGCACCACTGAATTACGTGGATTCATCTGCAATAGAAAGTCGATCATTTTATTTGCATCCGTAAAGATTTTAATCGCGGAGTTACCAAAGGCGTTTCTCACCTGCTCTTCCGATATCGGCTTCAGCTTTTTATGTTCGATCGTGTGTGGATTGAAATAAACAACGGCTTCATCCGCTTTGTCCATAGAACCTTTATAGAGATCAAGAAAATTTTC
>JAYVZS010000023.1:0-16391 GCA_043783155.1 Bacteroidota bacterium
ACGAAATGATTTGTCGCGAACAGCATCAAAGGGAAGTGTACACGTAGAAGAATTGTTCGGCATCTATACATTCCGGCAATTGCACCACATGATATCAACTATAGTTTCTGACATTCGGGAAGATGTACATTTTACAGATGTAATCAGCCATGCTTTCCCGATGGGCTCTATGACCGGTGCTCCAAAGGTGAGAGCGATGCAACTGATCGAAGACTATGAAGAAACCAAACGCGGCTTGTATTCCGGAAGTGTCGGGTATATAACACCGGACGGAGATTTCGATTTTAATGTCGTAATACGAACAATCCTTTTTAATTTGGAAAAAAAATATTTGTCTTTTATGGTAGGAAGTGCGATCACGGCTAACTCAATTCCTGAAAAAGAATATGATGAATGCCTCTTGAAAGCGAATGCCATGTTAAACGCGCTCAGCACAAATCAGCCAGTAACAAAGAACTAACAACTAATAACTTTCCTCCCTATGGACCTCTTAAAGAAGTTTACCGGATTCATCAGGAAAGAAAATCTCTTTCATCCGAAAGACAGCATCCTGCTGACGGTAAGCGGTGGAGTGGATTCAATTGTGATGGCAGAATTGTTTCATCTCGCCGGATTTAGTTTTGCAATTGCTCATTGCAATTTTCAGTTACGGAGAAAGGAATCGAACAGAGATGAAAAATTTGTAAAGGAGTTGGCGAAAAAATACAATGTCCGTTTCCACTCAAAGAAATTTTCAGTAGAATCGTTTGCAAAAAAAAATAAACTTTCTGTCCAGGAAGCCGCCCGTGATCTGCGTTACGACTGGTTCCAGGAACTCAGCATTGCTCATCAGTATGATTTTGTTGCGACTGCGCATCATCTCGACGACAGCATTGAAACATTCTTTATCAACCTGCTTCGTGGAACAGGAATTTCAGGTTTAACAGGGATTCATCCAATCACAGAAGACGGGATCATCAGGCCTCTGTTATGGGTCTCTAAAAAAGAAATCGAGTCGTTTGCAAAAGGACACAAACTGAAGTTTCGCAAAGACCGGTCGAATGAAACGGATGATTACCTGCGGAATAAAATCCGGCATCACCTCGTCCCTGTTTTTGAAAAACTGAATCCTTCATTCGGAAAAACAATGTCGGGAACACTGCATAACATTTTTTTTGCTGATCATGTTTTTAACAAGTCCATTCTCCGTGAGGTTGTTAAGCAAACACACCAGGTGAACAACATGCCTTATTTTTCAAGGAAAGAGTTGCGTCACCTGGATTACCCTGTGGATTATCTCTATGAGTTTTTAAGTCCGTTTAATTTTAACGCAGCACAGATAGAAGAAATCTGGGATTGCAAACAATCAGGAAAAGTTTTTTATTCGGGACACTTTCGGGTAATCTGCGATCGCGACAAAATTATTTTTGCTCTTCTTCACAAGCAGGACGATGCGGTTCATTCCATCAGGCAAGGACAAAAATCATTCAAACATAAAAACTTTATTCTCTCTTTTAAAACAATTCTAATCAATAGCCGAAAGAAATTCAAGCTTCCTTCCGATGTTCACATTGCATGTCTGGATACCTCGTTACTTCGCTTTCCGTTAAAACTCCGCAGGTGGAAAGCCGGCGATTTTTTTTATCCTCTCGGAATGAAACATCGCAAGAAACTGAGCGACTTCCTGGTGGACAATAAATTTTCACTATCTGAAAAAGAAAAAGTGTATGTCCTCTTGTCAGGCGATGATATTGTGTGCATCCCCGGACACAGGATTGACGACCGGTATAAAATTACTGCGGGATCAAAGAAAGTCTTTCGCATTGACTATCTTAGCAACCTGAAATGAGCACCCCGGAAAAACTCCTGTACGAAGAAAAACAGTATATCGGTTACAACCAATTGTCGATGGTACGCAGGTTATTGCTTGCGATGTTTTGCTTTGCAGTGTACTGGTGGAAAATTCACAACAACATGAACGCTGATTTATTTTTCTGGCTCGGAATGAGCATCATGTTTATTTCCATTGTGCTGTTGTTTGTTCTTCACATCAAAATTAAAGTATACCAGAATAGCATTGTGTTGGATGGATTATGGACTACACGCAAGGTAAAAATTGATCTTAGCAATATTGTTAAAGTAGAGCACAAAAAATACAGTCATTATCACCTGAACAATCCGGTCTTTAATCTTCACCTGAAAGGAACTGTACGATTTTACACAGGCGGAAATGAAGCGGTTGAAATCACGGATCGCGATGGCTTGCCATATCGAATCGGGACACAACGGCCTGCAGAACTTGAACGATTGCTGAAGGAGTTGATGAATAAATAATTAGGAACGAGAGACGGAGTGCGAGCATGTAAATTACCGATGACCGCTCCTTTACCAATGTGACAAAATGCTATGAAATTATTCGGGGTAAGAATTTTGATAATCACTCAGCCTAAAAATTTAATTTTAAACTAAACTATATGAACTTCAGAAAATTTATTCCTTGGATTATTATCGGTGTGATTCTGTTATGGGTAATCTCATCTTACAACAGCCTTGCTTCCAGAGAAGTGGCCGTGAAACAACAATGGGGACAAGTTGAAGTTGTTTACCAGCGAAGAATGGATTTAATTCCGAACCTCGTCGAAATCGTTAAAGGGTATGCCAACTTTGAAAAATCAACGCTTACAGAAATCACTGCGATGCGTTCGCAAGTTGGTCAGGCAAATTCTAATTTTAAAAATCCAAATTCATCTGTGGATGACAAGGTGAAGGCTGTCAATCAAATGGAATCATCGCTAAGCCGTTTACTAGTTGTTGTTGAAAAGTACCCTGATTTAAAAGCAGGTGAACAATTTATGGCGCTCCAGGTTGAACTCTCAGGTTCTGAAAACCGAATTTCTACGGAAAGACATAAGTTCAATGATGTTGTTGGTGATTTCAATAATGCCGTTGTACGTTTTCCTTCAAATTTCCTTGCAAAAATATTCGGGTATAAAGAAAAAGCATATTTTGATGCTAAACCAGGAGCCGAAAATGCACCCTCAATTAAATTCTGATGAGCGCGGAAAAGGAATTTTCTCAGGACGACCGTAAAAAGATTCTTGCTTCAATCAAAGAAGCGGAACTTAATTCTTCGGGGGAAATACGCCTTTTCATTGAGGATGTTTGCAGCGACAACGTATTAGATCGCGCGGCATTTATTTTCAAAAAACTTAACATGGATAAAACAAAACACCGCAATGGCGTGTTGTTTTATCTCGCGTTCACATCCCGGCAGTTTGCGATTCTCGGAGATGCAGGCATTCATTCAAACGTACATAAAGATTTCTGGCACGACATCAAGCATGAAATGCAACATCACTTTACAGAAGGAGATTTTGTAGCGGGACTGAACAAAGGAATCCGGATGGCAGGCGAAGCATTGAAGAAAAATTTCCCGCATCAGAAAAATGATAAGAATGAATTGCCGGACGACATTGTGTTTGGAAAATAATTGAAGATTGAAAATTGAATAATGAATATTATCCGAAGTATCAAACTGAACAGGGTGACTCAAGCTGCACGAAATCTTCAATTTTCAATTTTCAATTTTCAATTGAACTTTAAGAAGAAATCGCTTACTTTTTTCCTTCCGTTTTCATTATTGCTTATTACTTCTCTCTCGGTTTTCGCTGACGATTTTCCTGAACGCTCAAACACACTTGTAACAGACTACACAAACACGCTGAATGATGGTGAGCGCAATGCTCTCGAACAGAAATTAGTTGCATTCAACGACTCAACATCAACGCAAATTGCAATTGTTATTAGGCAATCGATCGGTGGTTATGACATAGCCGATTATACAATACAACTGTTCAACAAATGGAAAATAGGTCAGGAGAAAAAAAACAATGGAGTTCTTATTTTAGTTTCGAAAGACGATCATAAGGTTTTCATCTCCACAGGGTACGGAATCGAAGGCGCATTACCTGACATACTTTGCAAAAGAATTATAGATCAGGATATTCGTCCGAATTTTAAATCGGGAAATTATTATGAAGGACTCGACCAGGCAACGAGTTCCATTATGTCGATTGTAAAAGGTGAATTTACCGCTGACAGCTACATGAAGCGCGCAAGACCGCAAAACATTCCTTGGTTTCCTATTGTTATTTTCTTCTTTGTTTTCCTTATTGTAATTTTTTCTAAAATTTCAAGGACACGGCAATATGCACAAACCAATCATCTTGGATTCTGGGCTGCATGGGCATTGCTGAACGCGGCTGCCAGCAGAAGCAGCGGATCGTGGGGCGGATTTTCAGGCGGTAGCGGATTTGGTGGCGGTGGCGGCGGCTTTGGAGGATTCGGCGGCGGAAGTTCCGGTGGCGGTGGTGCCGGAGGCAGCTGGTGAGAAACATTATTGAATATTGACGGAAATAATAAATCTAATAGCTTGAACAAAACGCAAACTAATCTTCAATTTTCAATCTTCTATTTTCAATTTTTTTTCAGAAAAAAGTTTGCTCCTCTTTTATTCCTTATTCCGTATTCATTCTTACTTCTTTCCTGCTCCTCTCCCACTCAAAACAAAACCAAACCTCCCGTCATCGGCTTTCTCGATCTTTTACAAGATGAAACATTAGCACAGGCGAAGAAAGGATTTTTTGACGCACTCCAGGAAAAAGGTTTCAGCGAAAAAGATCATACAATTGAAGTGATCTACAGGAATGCACAAAGCGATCAGCCTACTTTAGTACAAGCGTGTGATTACCTTGTTTCAAAGAAAGTGGATCTGATTGCGACAAATCCCACGCTCTCTACCATCACTGCCATTCAGAAGACAAAAGATATTCCTGTGTTCATGATGGTTTCTCCACGACCTGACATTGCAAAACTGACCGATGCAAATGGAAAAGCACCGGCTAATCTTTTAGGGACGTATGAAACACTTGACTACATCGACACATCGGTAATGTTGATCAAAAACATTCTTCCTTCTGCAAAAAAAATCGGAACCATTTTCAACCAGTCGGAACCCCAGTCGGTAGATGCATTGAAACGTATAGAAGCACTTTGCACAAAGCTTGGTTTGCAACTTGAAAAACTTCCTGTCAACAATTCAAATGAAACACAATTGGTGGTCGGTGCATTGTTGAATAAAAAGATTGATGCATTTTTCGCCTTGCCCGACAATGTTGTTTTTTCTTCGATGGAAGTAATTGTAAAAAGTTGTGATGAAGCGAACGTTCCTGTTTTTACCAGTGAAGAAGGATTGGTGAAACGAGGAGCTGTAGCCGCTTTCGGCGCGGACATGTATCAATGGGGCTTCCAGAGCGGAATACAGGCGGCACATTTTCTGATGACTAAATCATTATCGGGACTACAGCCGGAAATGGTCATCGCCAGAAGAAGAGTCTTCAATGAAGTCAAAGCGAAAAGATATCATCTGAATTTTGATTCTACATTTGTGTCTATAAAATAATTTTTTCACCACGAAGGCGCAAAGTCTTATAAACGAATTTACTTTACCAAAAAAACTTTTCTTTGTGCCTTCGTTTCTTCGTGGTGATTAAATTCGTGGTGAAAAAAAAATAAATGAACTTCTATCTCTCCGCCATCTTACTCGGTCTTGGTTTCGCTTCGCTTGCGCTCGGGATCTTTATCACCATGCGTATCTTCAACATTCCCGATATAACAACTGACGGAAGTTTTACACTTGGCGGTGTAGTCACTTCTGTCCTTCTTGTCAACCATACTTCTATTCCACTCACGCTGCTCATTGCGTTTAGTTGTGGTGCAACTGCCGGCGCCATCACCGGTTTCATTCATACGAAACTTAAAGTAAATGCATTGCTTGCCGGAATTCTTGTGATGACCGCTTTGTATTCCGTTAATTTAAGAATCATGGAGCGCTCCAACATTCCATTGATCAATGTAAGCACTGTTTTCAATTCGCTTTCATTTATTTCCGATTCAACATCGCAGCAACTAATTGTTCTTGTTTCATTTTCTCTTTTACTTTGGCTTGCCGTTTCATGGTTGTTGAAAACAGATTTCGGATTGGCCATGCGTGCGACAGGTAACAATGAAAACATGATCAGGTCATTGGGCGTCAATACCGATCGGATGAAAATCACCGGGCTCGCTTTGGCAAACGGGCTCACTGCGTTAAGCGGATTTCTCATCACGCAAATCCAGGGTTTTGCTGATATTAATATGGGCATTGGCATTGTTATTCTTGGTTTGGGCTCGGTGATGATCGGAGAAATTATTTTAAAAGCGATTCGTGTACATAAAATTACCTTGCACTTGCTTGGCGTGATCGGTGGCAGCATCATCTTCCGCTTGATCCTCGCTTTCGCTTTATCCATCGGCATCGACGCGCTTTACCTGAAACTCGTTGTAGCACTATTTGTTTTACTGGTTGTCAGCATTCCAAATCTTAAACGAGCATCATGATTGAATTGCAACATATCAGTAAAACATTCAATCGCGGTACAGCGAATGAAGTGAATGCATTGAAAGATGTAACGCTAAAAACAGAGTCTTCACAATTTATTGTTGTCATCGGATCAAACGGTTCAGGAAAATCTTCTCTGATGAATGCATTGGCGGGAAGCATTCATCCTGACGAAGGAAAAATTCTGATTGATGGAATCGACATCACCCGCTTCAAAGAGCATGAACGGAGCAAATGGATTGCACGCATCTTTCAAAACCCGCTGATGGGAACGGCTCCCGAGCTTTCCATTCTTGAAAACTTCCGTCTTGCTGCATTGAGAACTCAGTCAAAAAAATTAGTGACAGGCACAACGGAAAAATTCAGAAGACGGGTTCAGGAAAAAATTTCATTGCTGAATCTTGGGTTGGAAAATAAAATTGATCAACAGATGGGAACCTTGTCGGGCGGACAACGACAGGCACTCACTTTACTGATGGCTGTAATGGACGAAACAAAAATTCTGCTGATGGATGAACCCGCCGCTGCACTCGATCCGAAAACATCGACACTCTTGATGCAGTTGGCAGAAAAAATTATCCGCGAGTTTAACCTGACAGCACTTCTCATCACCCACCAGTTAAAAGATGTAATTACATACGGAGATCGTGTGATTCTCATGCATGAAGGAACCATTTTAAAAGACCTCAATAAGGCTGAAAAATCAACGCTGCAGGTCAATGATATTTACAGTTGGTTCTAAGGGTTATTTTTTTTTACTTTAGTCCTCCTTTTGCAGAACAAAAAACCGTTTCCATCGTTATCATTAAACTTTAAAACCTCCTGATTTTCCCTCTAATATGAAAAAACTAATTGCACTGCTTTTATTGATATCATCTTACACGCTTTCTTTTTCTCAAGGGATGAAGTCTGATAAGAAGATTGATCCGGATCATTGGACGTTCTCTGTGGAGAATTCATTATCCGGTGAAGCAACTCTTATTTTCAAACTGAAGCTGGATGATGGCTGGCATGTGTATTCGCAAAACACTCCCGATGGCGGACCACTTCCGATGGTATATAAATTTGACCCGAATGCCTGTTATGAACTTTCAGGAAAATGCCTGGAACCAAAACCACACGAAGAATTTGATTCAACCTTCGGTGTGAAAGTGCTCATCTTTGATGGCGAAGTAACCTTCCGTCAAAAAATAAAAATTAAAAGCAAAGGATGTAAGATTCACGGTACTATTGAATACCAGATCTGCAAAGACGCCTGTATTTTTAAAGACACTACTTTTGATATCGAAATAAAAAAATAAAAATATCGACTGGTTTTAAAACATCTTCATTACTCAGTTCAGGTTTTACGAATGAAAAAAATCACCACGCTTCTTTTACTTGTTCTCCTCTGCAGAATTTCCGGTGCTCAGATTTTAAAACCTGTGAAGTGGGAATATTCTGTTGAGCAGACAAAATCCGGAGAAGCGACACTCCTCTTCAAAGCAAAGATTGAAAAAGACTGGCACGTCTATTCCCAGTTTACGCCCGAAGGCGGTTCTCAGCCGATGGTCTTTACTTTTTCACCGGATCACTGTTACGAATTAATTGGCAAGGTGACCGAACCAAAGCCGCACGAAGAATTTGATTCCATCTTCGGAGTAAAGGAACTCTCATTTGTCGGTGACATTACGCTGAAGCAGAAAATAAAACTGAATGGCTATGGCTGCAAAATCAAAGGTGAAATAACCGGGCAGGTCTGTAAAACATCCTGCATTCAATTTGATACCACATTCGCTTTCACGATCGGAAAATTGAAATCCGGTGATGTTACACAGGTTAAGGGTGATACACCGGTAGCTGGTGTTGTTCCGACCATTGTCGATACACTTGTATCTGCACCCACGTCTTCTGACAACGCCCAACTTGAACCCGGCTGTGGTTCAGATGAGCAGCAAACAACTTCCGATAAATCGCACATCGGAATTTTTCTCGCGGGCATGTTAGGTGGATTACTTGCCCTGCTTACACCATGCGTGTTTCCGATGATTCCGATGACTGTCAGCTTTTTCACGAAACGCAGCGGTAGCAGGAAAAAAGGATTAATGAATGCATTGATTTATGCTACTTCGATTGTCGTCATTTATGTTTCGCTTGGATTACTTGTCACTATCTCATTCGGATCCGATGCGTTGAATGATCTCGCGAGCAATGGTTTCTTCAACCTTTCTTTCTTCATCATCTTCATCATCTTCGCTATTTCGTTTTTCGGTGCATTTGAAATCACATTGCCAAGTTCATGGGTAAACAAAGCTGACTCCGCTAGTGACCGCGGCGGATTGATCGGAATATTCTTCATGGCATTCACCTTATGTCTCGTTTCATTTTCATGCACCGGTCCGATCATCGGAACTTTACTCGTTGAAGCCGCGCATGGAAGAAGTTATATTGGTCCTGCTGCCGGAATGAGTGGATTCGCATTCGCACTCGCGCTTCCGTTTGCACTGTTCGCAATGTTTCCTAGCTGGCTCAACTCATTACCGAAATCAGGCGGATGGCTCAATACAGTTAAGGTGACATTGGGATTTATCGAACTTGCTCTTGCATTGAAATTCCTGTCGAATGTTGACCTCGCTTATCACTGGGGATTTTTAAAGAGGGAAATTTTTATTGTACTCTGGGTAATTATTTTCGGCATGCTTGGTTTTTACATGCTGGGCAAAATCCGGTTCGCACACGACAGCGAAGTGCATCATGTATCGATCAGCAGACTGATGTTCGCGATCATCACATTGTCATTCACTTTGTATTTGATTCCCGGAATATGGGGAGCACCGTTGAAACTGATCAGCGGATTTCCTCCTCCTGAATTTTATAAAGAGTGGAAAACAACAGCGACCGATTGTCCACATGACCTCAATTGTTTTCACGACTACGAAGAAGGGATGCGGTATGCAAAAGCGCAGGGCAAACCCGTGATGATTGATTTCACCGGCTGGAGTTGCGTGAACTGCCGTAAGATGGAAGACAATGTATGGAGTGATACAAAAGTGCTGAATCGTTTGTCAGAAAAATATGTGCTCATTTCATTGTATGTGGATGATAAAGAACAGTTGCCAGCTGATCAGCAAACAATATCACCAACAACAGGAAAAAAAATAAAAACTGTCGGGAACAAGTGGAGTGATCTCCAGGCGTCTGTTTACAAAACCAATTCGCAGCCGTATTATATATTGCTCGACAACAAAGGGAAAATTCTTGCCATGCCTCGTGGTTACACACCGAATATCAAAACGTATCTTAGTTATTTAGATGAAGGATTGTGCCGGTATCAAAAAAGAAAAACATCAAATTAATTTTTTACATCAAATCTATATTTTAATCAACTTAACAATGGAAGCAGCAATTCGATTTTTAGCACCCGTAAATAACCAGACAGCCGATCAGCTTTTTAAAGCGATCGATTTAAAAGTAAGCCAGGGATGCAAGAAACTGCATCTGCTGATTTCTTCTCCGGGTGGTTCGGTGTTTCACGGACTCTCGCTGTACAATTATATTAAAGGAATTCCCGTTGAAGTATATACCTATAACTTCGGCAGTGTCGATTCAATTGGCGTCGTGATTTATTGCGCTGGCAAAAAAAGATTTTCCGTTCCGCATTCACGGTTCCTTATTCATGGTGTAAAGTTTAACATTAACGGAAATGTAAGCATTGATGAAAAGCAATTAGAAGAATACCTGAAAGGATTGCAGATTGATCAGCGGAATATCGCGAAAGTAATTTCTGACAATACAAAAAAAACGATTGAAGAAATTGAAAAAGACATGCACGACAGGACCACTCTTAATCCTGATGAAGCCAAAGCATACGGGCTTACGCATGAAATAAAATCGGAACTGGTAACACCAAACATGGAAATGCTCACCATCGGGGAACCGATACAGGGACAACCGGTATCAACGGGACAATTGACATTTCCGAAACTTGAATCGTTTACGGAACCGAATGTACAGGCGTTTACGTACGATATAAAAAACTAAGAACATGTTTTTATTTTTTGTGAATTGAGTATTACAGGAAGTGCCCTCCTCCTTAATTAAATCTACCCAATCCACTTAATTTACTTTCCGGCAAATCTCAAAATCGAAAATCCCGAAATCCTAAATTTTCAGATCCATTTATCACCTTTGCCATTTCACCGAATTCCCGTAGGTTTGTAACATGATTACCGAAATCGCCGGCACGAAATTGAAAAAAAATATCGATTCAAAAATTCTTGAGAAGGCCTTTGAGCTGATGAGCACAGCACGTGCCATGAGCGACCTCTTCGAAGAAAAATCATCCATCACATCTAAATATGTTCATGCCTGTTCGCGCGGACATGAAGCGGTACAAGTTGCACTTGGTTTACAACTGAAACCTCAGGATTTTCTTTCTGCTTATTACCGCGATGACAGTATTTTACTCAGCATCGGTTTAAAACCATACGAACTCATGTTGCAGTTGCTTGCCAAACGTGACGATCCTTTTTCCGGCGGACGAACGTATTATTGTCACCCGGCTTTGCGGAGAGACGACATGCCGAAGATTCCGCATCAGTCATCAGCGACAGGAATGCAGGCGATTCCTACTACCGGCATCGCGATGGGAATTCAGTACCGGGAAAAAATGGGACTGCCGGTTTCTTTTATAAATGAAACGGAGAAAGGGAGAAACGGAAAAGGGGAGAAAAATAACGGCAGCACTTCCCCGATTCCCCGATTCCCCGATTCCTCACCACCAGTAGTAGTCTGCTCCATGGGCGACGGCTCTGTTACAGAAGGAGAAGTCTCCGAAGCGCTTCAAATGGCCGTGCTGAAAAAGTTTCCGATCCTCTATTTTATACAGGACAACGACTGGGATATTTCAGCGCATGCAAAAGAGATTCGTGCGATGGATGCATCCGAATATGCAAAAGGATTTAAAGGCCTTGAAGTTCGCAGCATCGATGGAACTGATTTTGTGAAGTCGTATGAAACGATTCAGGAAGTTCTTGAAATCATTCGCAAAGAACGCAGGCCGTTTTTGATTCACGCGAAAGTTCCTTTGCTTGCACATCATACATCGGGTGTGCGAAGAGAATGGTACCGCAACGATCTTGAAGAACATACGAAGCGCGATCCATTGCCGAAGTTTAGAAAGCAACTGTTTGAATCAGGTTTCGCGGAAAAAGATTTGTCTCTGATTGAAACGCGCACAAAATTATTGGTGCAGACTGATTTTGAAAAAGCATTGAAGGCGGAAGATCCGCGGCCGGAAGATTTATTCAACTATGATTTTGCTCCGACGCCGATCACGGAAGAAAAAGGAGAACGCGAACCGAAAGGAAAAGAAAAAACTGTGATGGTAGATTGCGCATTGTTCGCCGTGCAGGAACTGATGACAAAACACAAAGAGTGTTTGTTATACGGACAGGATGTCGGTGGAAAATTAGGCGGCGTATTTCGTGAAGCGGCAACGCTTGCACAAAAATTCGGCGACGACCGAGTGTTCAATACTCCTATACAGGAAGCATTTATTATTGGCAGCACAGTCGGCATGAGTGCAGTTGGCTGTAAGCCGATTGTAGAAGTACAATTCGCCGATTACATCTGGCCGGGTTTAAATCAATTGTTCACAGAAGTGAGTCGTTCGTATTATCTCAGCAACGGCAAATGGCCGGTAAGTTGCATCATCCGTGTTCCGATCGGAGCGTATGGAAGCGGCGGACCGTATCATTCAACGAGCGTAGAAAGCGTGTTGACAAACATCCGCGGAATTAAAATCGCCTATCCTTCCACCGGCGCCGATCTGAAAGGACTTTTAAAAGCCGCCTACTACGACGGCAATCCATGCGTCATTCTTGAACACAAAGGATTATACTGGTCAAAGATAAAAGGAACAGAAGACGCGAAGACGATTGAACCAGACGCGGATTATATTCTCCCATTTGGTAAAGCACGTATTGTCCTGGAAGCCACTCCCGCTCTCTCATTCACCGGTTCTCCGGTTCATGAGAAAGGGAGAATCGGAGAATCGGAGAACGCTAAATCAACTCTCTCCGTTATTACTTATGGAATGGGAGTTTATTGGGCAAAGAATGCAGCGAAGAATTTCCCGGGCCGAGTGGAGATTATTGACCTTCGGACCTTGGTGCCTTTGGATGAGAAAGCAATTTATGCTTCTGTAAAAAAACACAACCGTTGTTTGGTGGTAACAGAAGAACCGGTGAACAATACGTTCGCACAATCGCTTGCAGGAATGATCTCCAAAAACTGTTTTGAATTTTTAGATGCGCCGGTAACAGTAATCGGTTCAGAAAATCTTCCAGCTATTCCGCTGAACTCAACATTAGAAGCCACCATGATTCCGAATGCGGAGAAGGTAAGTGCGATGATGGAGAAGGTGCTGGGGTATTGATTTTTTTGCTATTTTTTTAAGAAAAATGCTGTTTCCCTTTCTGTGAGGATATGTCTTTCCTGAAAATGTTACTCCTTCATCCCCTTAAAAAACTCCCACAACACCACCCCCGCACATACAGAAATATTGAGTGAATGTTTGGTGCCAGCTTGGGGAACTTCGATGGCTGCATGTACTTTTGCCATTACTTCTTCCCCTACTCCATTCATTTCATGTCCGAAAATTAAGGCATACTTTTTATTTTTTTCGATGGGGAATTCATCTAATAGTTTTCCGCTCTCGGCTTGCTCAATGGCAATCACGGTAAAATTTTTAGCGGCCAGTTCTTCAATAGCTTCCAACGTAGAAGCAAAATATTTCCAGGTAACCGAGTCGGTTGCACCCAAGGCCGTTTTCTCAATTTCACGGTGGGGTGGCTGCGCTGTAATGCCGCATAGGTAAATGGCTTCCACCAAAAAGGCATCGGCGGTGCGAAATACGGAGCCGATGTTGTTCATGCTCCGCACGTTATCCAATAAGACCACCAGCGGTATTTTCCCGGCCGATTTAAATTCATCAACACTCTTCCGACCAAGCTCAGCATTTTTTATCTTGCGCATGGTACGAATATACGGAATGTGATAACTTTGGAAGTTGGAAGATGGAGGATAGAAGTTGGACGCAGAACCAAGAACTAAAAATTAAGAACCAAGAATCAAGACCACTTTCGAATATTCGCACATTCGTAAATGATTCGTAATTCGCTATAGGCACCAAAACTAAGAACCCGGAACTAAGAACTTTTAAACAAGAACTTTTTTAAAATTGGAAACGGAAGAGAAAACAATAGCATCAAAAGCAGTGGTTGAGACACCGTTGATGAAACAGTATTTTGCCATTAAAGCGAAATATCCTGATGCGTTGCTGCTGTTTCGCGTTGGAGATTTTTATGAGACGTTCGGAGAAGATGCTGTGAAAGCTTCTTCCATCTTAGGAATTGTATTAACGAAACGTGCCAACGGCAGCGCAACATTTATTGAACTGGCGGGCTTTCCTTATCACTCACTCGATACGTATTTACCGAAATTAGTTCGCGCTGGGATGCGTGTCGCTATTTGTGATCAATTGGAAGACCCGAAGCTGACAAAGAAAATCGTGAAGCGTGGCGTGACAGAATTGATAACACCGGGCGTTTCGTACAACGATAAAATCCTCGATCACAAAAAAAATAATTTTCTCGCCAGCGTTCATTATGATCCAAAAGCCTGCGGCATCGCCTTCATCGATATTTCAACGGGAGAATTTTATGTCGCGCAGGGAACACCGGATTACATTGATAAACTTCTTCAGAATTTTAACCCGAGTGAAGTTCTCTTCCAGAAAAATAAAAAGAAAGATTTCATCGCTCAATACGGAACACGGTTTTATAACTATGCATTGGATGAATGGATCTTCCAGCCTGATTATGCATCCGAAGTATTGCTGAAACATTTCGGCACCGTTTCGCTGAAAGGTTTCGGGATTGAAGAATTGCAATCGGCAGTGATTGCCGCAGGCGCAGCTTTGCATTACGTATCCGACACTCGCCAGGAACAACTGAAACACATCGCCGGAATTTCACGCATCGAAGAAGACAATTATGTGTGGCTCGATAAATTTACTGTTCGCAATCTTGAGCTGATCAGTTCTGTTCATGAGAAAGCTGTGACGTTATTGGACATTGTTGATCAGACTCACACTCCCATGGGCGGACGCTTGCTGAAACGCTGGCTGTTGCTGCCGTTGAAGGCGATCAAAACAATTGAAGAGCGACAGGAAGTGGTCAGTTACTTTTTAGGCACACCCAAGTTTTCAGAAACGATTTCACAGTACCTGAAACAAACAGGCGATCTCGAACGGTTAATTTCAAAGGTTGCCTTAGGAAAAATTTCTCCGCGCGAAGTGATGCAGTTGAAACGATCGCTGGAAATGATCCAGTCGATCAAAGAGTTGTGCGACAAAGCGGAAAATCAATCCATCAAAATCATCGCCGACCAGCTGAATCCATGTTCCATCATCAAAAATAAAATTGAAAAAGAACTGCATCCTGATCCTCCTGCATTGGTAAACAAAGGGAAGGTGATCAACGAAGGTGTTTCAACTGAACTGGATGAACTCCGTGAAATCGCTTACCACGGGAAAGATTATCTATTGAAATTACAACAACGCGAATCAGAACGAACAGGAATCACCTCACTGAAAGTCGGATTCAACAATGTGTTTGGCTATTACATTGAAGTCACCAACACGCATAAAGATAAAGTTCCTACAGACTGGACACGCAAACAGACGCTCACGAATGCTGAGCGCTACATCACTGAAGAATTAAAAGTGTACGAAGAAAAAATTCTCGGTGCCGAAGAAAAAATTCTGGCGCTGGAGACAAAACTGTTCACCGAACTTGTGCAGTCGATTATGGAATATATTCAGCCGGTACAACTGAATGCTTCGCTGGTAGCCCGTTTGGATTGCCTCCTCTCATTCGCAACTGTTGCGGCTAAGAATGAATATGTTCGTCCGCACATCAACGATTCCAAAATCATCGACATCAAAAACGGAAGACATCCCGTGATTGAAAAACAATTGCCGCCCGGAGAAAAATACATTGCCAACGACATTTACCTCGATACCGACACGCAGCAAATCCTGATGATAACCGGTCCGAACATGTCGGGAAAATCGGCATTGCTCAGGCAAACAGCATTGATAGTTTTACTCGGACAAACAGGAAGCTACGTTCCGGCTACATCGGCAAACATCGGATTGGTAGACAAAATTTTTACACGTGTCGGAGCATCCGATAACATTTCTTCCGGTGAATCAACATTTATGGTGGAAATGAATGAAACGGCGAGCATCCTCCACAACATATCCGACAGAAGTTTGATTCTCCTCGATGAGATCGGCCGTGGAACGAGTACCTACGATGGAATCTCCATTGCCTGGGCGATTGCTGAATACCTGCACAACCATCCTTCAGCAAGAGCAAAAACATTGTTCGCGACACATTATCATGAACTGAATGAGATGACGGAATCGATGACGCGCATTAAAAATTTTCACGTGTCAGTGAAAGAAATCAACAACACTGTTTTATTCATGCGGAAATTAGTTCCGGGCGGAAGCGAGCACAGTTTCGGTATTCATGTGGCGAAGATGGCAGGCATACCGGTGAAAGTCGTAAGCCGCGCCAACGAGATTCTCACTCAGTTAGAATTAAGCCGCAGCGGTCCTGGGCTGTCAAAAAATCCAAAGAAAATTTCAGGAGAAAACATGCAGCTCAGTTTTTTCAAGCTCGACGATCCTGTTCTCGAGCAGATAAAAGAGGAAATTCTGAAGGCCGACATCAACAATCTCACGCCGGTTGAAGCGCTGATGAAACTGAATGACATCAAAAAGTTGATTGGGGGCTAAAGGGGATTAGCCGATTTGATGATGAACCAATTAGCCGATATCGCGAGGGCGCCTTTTAATCCTTAGAGGTCAGGATATTAGGTACGTTTAAAATATTAAAATGAAGTTTTCGTAATCTCTTTT
>JAYVZS010000024.1:0-16277 GCA_043783155.1 Bacteroidota bacterium
TAAACCTCGATATATTTTTTAATGCAATGCCTGTTCCACGAACAACTGCGCGAAGCGGATCTTCAGCAACGTGCACTGGTTATTTTGTCTTTAGAGCAATTCTTTGATCAAGTCCACGTAACAATGCACCACCCCCTGTCAGGTAAATTCCTGTACGGTAAATATCAGCGGATAATTCCGGTGGCGTCATCTCCAGTGCTTTGAGGATGGCTTCCTCTACTTTTGAAATGGACTTATCAAGTGCATGTGCTATTTCTGAATAACTCACCGTTATTTCCTTCGGAATTCCAGTCATAAGATCTCTGCCATGGACTGCAAAATCGGGCGGTGGATTTTCTAATTCGGGAAGCGCAGAGCCTACTTCAATTTTAATCCTCTCTGCTGAACGCTCACCAATTAAAATATTATGCTGACGCCTCATATAATCCCATATGTCATTCGTAAATCCGTCGCCGGCTACACGAATAGATTGATCACAAACAATTCCACCGAGTGCTATTACAGCAATCTCGCTCGTTCCCCCGCCAATGTCAATGATCATAGTTCCCATCGGCTCTTCAACATCAATTCCTATTCCGATTGCTGCTGCCATCGGTTCATGAATCAAATAAACTTCTTTTGCTCCTGCATGCTCAGCAGAATCCCTTACAGCACGTTTCTCTACCTCTGTAATTCCGGAAGGAATACAGATAACCATCCTAAGCGATGGCGTAAATAAACTGCCCTTCGGAGTCAGCATCTTTATCATTCCCCGAATCATATGCTCGGCTGCATCGAAGTCGGCTATTACTCCATCTTTCAGTGGACGCACTGTCTTAATATTTTCATGCGTCTTACAATGCATCATCATGGCTTGCTTGCCTACTGCAATCACCTTTCCCGTCATGCGGTCGATGGCAACGATAGAAGGTTCATCCACCACCACTTTATCATTGTGAATGATGAGTGTGTTAGCGGTTCCGAGGTCAATAGCAATTTCCTGCGTTAAGAAATCAAATAGTCCCATGAAATAAGTTATGCGTTAAAAAATTGTTATTCGTTAAACGATTTATACGGTTGAAATTAAATCAGCGTGCCTGGTAACTATTGCTTTTCACATCCTTCAATTTCAATTCAAGAATACAACGATTATTGCAGTAGTATGTTTCATTCTTCGAATAAGAATGAACAGGGTTTTAAACAAATCGGAAGAAAGATTTAGGATTTTAGATGCTGGCTAATTCGAAATTTCAAATTCGAAATCCGAAATCCTTAATGCTTAAAATGTCTCGTTCCGGTCACAACCATTACAACTCCCAGTTTGTCACAACAATCCACCGAATCCTGATCTTTCACTGAGCCGCCGGGTTGAATAACGGCTTTGATTCCCGCCTTGTGCGCGATCTCCACGCAGTCGGGGAAAGGAAAGAACGCATCGCTCGACATCACGGCTCCGGTTAAATCGAAACCAACATGTTTTGCTTTCGCGATGGCCTGCTGCAACGCGTCAACCCGCGATGTTTGCCCGGTTCCGCTGGCAAGCAACTGTTTGTTCTTTACAAGTATGATGGCGTTTGACTTGGTATGTTTCACAAGTTTATTAGCGAATTCCATATCGACAAGTTGTGTTGAGGATGGAATTATTTTGGTAACTGTTTTCATATCGGATTGAGATTCCGTCTTCGCATCACGATCCTGTTCCACTACTCCGTTCAATAAGCTTCTGAACTGCTTTTGCTGTAAGTCATTTTTCTTTTGAAGAAGGAGTATCCTGTTTTTCTTCTGCTTTAAGATGAGTAAAGATTCCTCATCAAAACCAGGAGCAATGAGCACTTCAAAGAATAACCGGTTGATTTCCTCCGCCACTTCTTTACTGATGGGTTGATTCGCAATCAGGATTCCACCGAAAGCCGAAACAGGATCAGCCGCCAACGCATCTTTCCATGCGTCAACTATAGTAGCCCGGGAAGCAATTCCACAGGCATTGTTGTGTTTGAGAATTGCGAACACCGCTTCTCCTACTCCCTCTCCTTTAGGGAGGGGTGAGGTGAGGTGAGTGGGAGTGAATTCCGACATCAATGAAACAGCGGCATCGATATCAAGCAGGTTGTTGAATGAAATTTCTTTGCCGTGCAGCTGATCAAAAAGATCATCGAACTTTCCGTAAAAGATTCCCTGCTGATGCGGGTTTTCACCATAGCGCAAAGTTCTTGAATCCTGAAAACTTTGCCGGAAGGCCGGCACCTTTTTATCCGCATTAAGATAGTTGAAGATCGCCGTATCGTAATGAGATGAAATGCTGAATGCCTGTGTTGCCATTAATCTGCGATCATTGAGCGAAGTTACTCCCTGCTGGTTCTCCAGAACGTTCAACAAAAATGAATATTGATCGCGCGAAGGAATAATTAAAACGTCAGTAAAATTTTTTGCCGCCGCACGAATGAGAGAGACGCCGCCGATGTCGATCTTTTCAATGATGTCGGCCTCACTCGTGTTTACCTCTCCCCGGTCATCTCCAAAGGAGAGAGCGTTGGAATTTGCCTTTCTTACTGTTTCTTCAAAAGGATAGAGGTCAACGACGACCAGGTCAATCGCCGGAATACTATACTTCTCTACTTCCGCTACATCGGTCGTGTTTTCGCGCCTGCTAAGAATGCCTCCGAAAATTTTCGGGTGAAGTGTTTTCACTCTTCCTCCGAGAATGCCGGGATACTCCGTAACATCTTCCACGGCAACAACTGGAATGTTCAACTTCTCAATAAACTCCTGTGTACCACCGGTTGCATACATGGTAACACCAAGTGCATGAAGCTGACGAATAATTTTTTCTAAATTGTCTTTATGATAGACGGAAACCAGCGCGCTGCCGATTTTTTTGGACGAATGCATGATAGAAAATTGAGATGCGAAATTAAGTAAAAATTGGTTCAGTAGTTTATTGGTTGATTGGTTAATTCGTCTACAGTCGACGGAGTAGTTGGCAGTGGCTGTCGGCGGTAGCAGTTATGGCAACTGGTAAATGGCACTACATTTTTATTTACCTTGTTCGATTAATCACTCACTTAAACACGTAAACCCCAACTAAATCAATTCCCTATATTTGCCATCACATGCAGAACAAATTCGGTCTCTTCCTCAAACTTTTTCGCGAGAGTTTTTTATTTGCTTTCGAAGCGCTGCGCGTAAACAAGTTGCGCACGATTCTCTCTTTGCTCGGCATCACCATCGGCATCTTCGCTATCATCTCTGTTTTTACTGTCACGGATTCTCTTGAAAATAAAGTGCGGACAGATGTTCAATCACTTGGCAACGATGTTATCTACATTGAGAAATGGCCGTGGGTCGCCGACGAAGGTGGCGATTACCCATGGTGGAAATACCTGAATCGCCCGTTGCCCGGTTATAAGGAAATGACGGAACTGCAGAAAAGAGTGAACTCGGTTGAAGCTGTTGCTTACATCGCCAGCATCGGCGGGCAGTTGATCAAATATAAAAACAGCACCGTTGAAAACGCCGACTTACTTTGTGTGTCGCAGGATTACAACAAGATAAAAACATTTGAGTTAGAGGACGGACGCTACTTCTCCGAAAGCGAATCACAGAGCGGTAAACCGATCGCTATCATTGGCGCTGACATCAAAGAAGCTCTTTTCCCCAACGGTAATGCAATCGGCGAAGAGCTTGCTGTACGCGGAAGTAAATTCACGATCATCGGCGTAGTGAAGAAAGAAGGATCGAGTATGGTTGGTCTTTCACTCGATAACGAGATGATGATTCCGGTGAACTACGCGCGTAATCTTGTGAACCTTCGTTCGGACAGGATTGATCCGTCGTTCATGATAAAGGCAAAAGCGAATGTGATGATGCAGGAAATGCGTGACGATGTAAAAGGCGCGATGCGTTCGGTACGGAAACTAAAACCAAAAGAGGAAGACAACTTCGCAATGAACGAAACAAGTTTGTTATCGTCCGGCCTCAATGAGATGTTTGGTGTAATGGGATTTGCGGGATGGATCATTGGTGGCTTCTCTATATTAGTAGGTGGTTTCGGAATCGCCAACATCATGTTTGTATCGGTAAGAGAGCGAACCAGCATCATCGGTGTTCAGAAATCGCTGGGTGCCAAAAATTATTTTATCCTGCTGCAGTTTTTAGTGGAAGCGGTTGTGCTTTGTGTCATCGGAGGCAGTTTCGGTTTGCTGATCGTATATGGACTTTCCGTTTTAGCGAGCTCCGCGGCAGGTTTTGATTTCACGCTTACCTTCGGAAACATTGCAACCGGAATAATGATCTCTGCAAGCATCGGTATCATCAGCGGTTTTATTCCTGCTTTACGCGCATCGCAGATGAACCCGGTGGAAGCGATCAGGTCCAATTGATTTGGGATTTTCGGATTTGATGATGCGGTGATTGGGCTATTGGCTGATGAAATTGAGCCAGTACACACGTTTAAAAATAAACTTGTTTCAAAATTATTTTATCCGAAATTCGCCGGATGTTTGAGTCATTGAAAAAATATTCGAATGAAAAACCGCTGACATTCATTCTCTGGATGGCCTTACTTGTGCGGCTGGTGGCCGTCATTTTTTCAAAAGGTTTTGGCTGGCACGACGATCATTTTCTTGTCATAGAAGCCGCGCAGGCATGGGCAGACGGAACCGATTACAACAACTGGCTTCCCGGCTCCGGTGCAGTGCAACCCGATGGACACAGTTTTTTTTACAGCGGAATTCATTTCGTCATTTTCAAACTGATGAACATCATTCATCTCCATGATCCGCAAACGAAAATGTTTTTCATTCGCCTGCTACATGCTTTGCTGTCGCTGCTGATTGTATCGTACGGATATAAAATCGTTAAAAAACTAAGCGATGAATCAACCGCAAAAATAGCGGGATGGCTTCTTGCCCTCTACTGGTTCATGCCGTTCTTAAGCGTGCGTAACTTAGTGGAGTTTGTGACCATCCCATTTTTGATGTGGGGCTGCTGGAAGATCATTGACAACCAAAAAAAATCAGCAGGAAAATTTTTGTGGGCTGGTTTTATACTCGGACTCGCTGTGTCATTACGTTTCCAATCTTCCATTGTTGTAGCGGGAATTCTGTTTGCACTTTTAATACAAAAACAATTTAAAACATTTTTATTAGTCGGCATCGGCAGTGCAATTTCTTTTTGTGTGATACAAATCCCCGCCGATCTTTTTATCTGGAAACGTCCCTTTGCCGAATTCGCTGAATACATCCGGTATAACATTGCCAACTCTCACACCTACGGAAAAAATACCTGGTATAGTTATACAGCATTGATCTTAGGAATGCTGCTCCCACCGGTAAGTTTCTTGCTGTTCTTCGGATTTCTGCGCACATGGAAAAAACAGTTGCTGCTTTTTCTTCCCACCTTTTTATTTCTTGTCTTTCATTCTTATTTCCCGAATAAACAGGAACGTTTCATTCTCACCATTGTTCCTTTCATCATCATGCTGGGTGTAATCGGATGGAACGATTTTAAAAACAAATCGAGCTTCTGGAACAAAAACAAAAAATTCCTGAACGGATGTATCGTTTTTTCTCTTGTACTCAATTTTATTTTGTTGCCTGTTATCAGCACCATGTATTCGAAACGCGCGCGCGTAGAGTCGATGATATACTTATCGAAATATCCCGATGTACACGCAGTGGTGATGGAAGACAGCAGGCATGAGACCGCTAAAATCCCACCTGAGTTTTACCTGGGACAATGGATTGCTGTGGACGAAGTTTCAGAAACCTATCCGATCGAACGATTAATCCCACTCTATAAAAACGCGAAGCCGGAAGAACTTCCGAAGTTTGTTTTGTTCAGCGAAGATTATGATCTTGAAAAAAGAGTGAGTGCGATGAAACAACTTTTTCCTTCTTTAACGTATGAAGCCACTGTGAAACCGGGTTTTGTGGACGATCTTCTTTTTAAGATGAATCCGAAGAACGCGAACCAGACGATTTATATTTACCGGACAAGGGATTTCTAAATGTTGCTGATTACGAAACTTTTCCTGTAGCGAATGACGAATCTTTTACGAATGTACGAATACGCGAATTGGAATAAATATTTCTCGCAAAGGCGCAGAGAACGCAAAGAGAAACCAATCGAAAACTTTATTTGAAAGGAATCTTAGCGCCCTTTGCGAGAGATTGAAAGAAATTGCGAGAAATATGTTATTTCTTCCCGAACCTGCAACTGAGCAGTGTAATGTCGTCCGTATAATTACGGTTTTGTTTGTATGAATACAGACGGTTCACCAACTGGCGTTGCACATCTTCAATACTCTCAACATTCATTTTGGAAATTAAATATTCACGTAGACGTTCCAAACCATATTCAACTCCTTCATCGTTCTCTACTTCAATCACTCCGTCGGTATAACAATGCAGCAAAGCATTCTCCGGAATAAAAACTTTACCGGGCGTGATAAAAGGAAGTTCTTCAAACATGCCTAAGCCCGTGCAACCTTCATTCAGCATGTACACGACTTTATCATGTAACAGAAACGGCGGATTATGCCCGGCATTAATATACTGCAGCTCCCTGTTGCGCGCATTGTAACGACCTATGAAAAACGTAATGAACTTTTCTCCTTTGGCGCTGTTAAAAACATTTGCGTTGAGTTGCTTCACTAACTCTGTAAGCGATGCATTGTGCATCACATACGCATGGAGGTTGGCCTGAAAATTACTCATGAGCAAAGCGGCTGGAATTCCTTTTCCTGAAACATCGGCCATGCAAAACACAAACTCATCCTCGCTCACAGGAATAAAATCATAGTAATCGCCACCCACTTCCTGGTGTGGTAAATACGTAGCATACAATTCGTACTTTTCATTGTGCGGAAGTGAAACCGGAAAAAGCATGTTCTGCATCTGCGCTGCCAGCTCCAGTTCTTTCTTTATTCCCGCTTGCCTGATTTTTTCTGCTGAAACAATGTTGTTCTCAATCGCGACTACAATCAGGTTGGTGATGGTTTGAATAAAGGGAATCAATTCATTCTTCTTTGGAATGGATGCGTTGTTCATCCCTCCTACAAGAGCATACGCAAGCACCTGGTCTTTGTGAAAAACAGGAATGATGGTATCGAAATTTTTTATCCAAAGCTCCTTTTCAGATTCTAGGTTGTGAAGTTCATTCAGCTCGTCAAGAATTTTTTCAAGATTGAAATTATCGAATCCCCTGTCAGTGCCATACAACAACGCGCATTTCCATTGATGCTCGTGGATGAGTAACGCAAGGCGTTCAACCTGGAGCTGGCTGTGTAACACATGTTCATACACATCAAGCAATTGCTTGGTGGTGAAGTTATAGTTGATGGCTTTTGAAATCTGCAACAGCCAGTGAAGCTGCAGTTTCTTCGCCTGCAACTCCGTTGAAAGATCATTTACTTCTGTTGAACCGGTGATTTGTTTTTCTGTTGACAAACGAAATGGGTTTCTTGTACCTGTTATCTTAATATTAATTTTATTCAGTTCGACTTGGCTCAGCATGCCTTCGTATTTGGGCTAACGCCCGGAGCGAAGTCGAAGGGTATTATTGATTTATTTTATCTTTCAGCATCACAATAATTTCCGGCAATTGCTTGATGAGCGCCAGTTCCCGCATTTTTACCCGGGCTTCCTGCACAGGAGAACCGAAGTATATTTTTCCACCTTCAAGAGATTTTGGAACACCTGACTGCGCAAGAACAACAGCACCTTTTCCAATCGTGAGATCTTTCGAAACGCCCACTTGACCCCAGAGAATCACGTCGTCTTCAATGGTTGCCACGCCGGCAATTCCAACCTGCCCCGCGAACAAACAATTTTTTCCTACCACGGTATCGTGCCCGATCTGAATCAGGTTGTCAATCTTGGTTCCTCGGCCGATGATGGTATCGCCCGAAACACCTTTGTCAATGGTACACCCGGCTCCGATTTCAACATGATCGTGAATGATGGTACGACCACATGATAGCATTTTATCATATCCTTCAGGCCGGCGTTTAAAATAAAATGCGTCTCCGCCGATTACCGTATTCGCCTGGATGATGACATGATCACCCAATTCGCAGTAATCGTAAATACTCACATTCGAATGAATGATGCAATGCTTGCCGATCTTTACGTGGTTGCCGATGAATGCTCCGGGCTGAATCACAGTCCCCTCGCCGATTACTGCTGTGTCGCTGATATATTTTTTTGCCGGTTCAAAACTGCGGAACTTTTTCACAATGGTATTGTAGGCATTGAAAGGATCTTCACAAAACAACAACGCTTTTCCGAACGGTGCTTCCACCTTTTTATTGATGATGATAAAGGTAGCAGACGAACTCAGCGCTTTGTCATAATATTTCAGGTGATCAACAAACGTAATGTCACCGTTTTCAACTTTATGAATTTCGTTGATGCCAACCACGTTCATGCTTCCATCACCGATAACGGAGGAAGAAGTAAGTTTAGCAAGATCATTCAACGAAACCGGAACAGGAAATTTCATAGACAGAAGGATAGATTACAAATGTAAATATTTTTACACCGGATAATCCTGTTGCAGCAACGATTTGCAAAGTTTTATTAACAAGATGCTGTGATCGTTGAAAACTATTCCGGATTTTTTCGTGGTGGTTGATTCAGGATCCATACATTTATTGTCTGTAATCCGAATAAACGATCGTGGCTTTGATTACAAATAATATTGCATTCAATAACCGGAGATTCTCTTTGCGGAATTTATTTTTTTTCATTGAGTTATTTGCGGTTATTTTTTTTACCGAAAACTTCGCAAAGAAAACACTAAAGTTCACGAAGAAGAGTTTGGATCAGAAAAATTTCAACTTTATTTAAGACTCCTTTCAGAAACAACACATGCTCAAATCAACTTTTCAAAAAGTACTGACCGAAGCCGGCTGCGATGAAGCCGGGCGCGGATGCCTTGCCGGGCCTGTGTTCGCTGCTGCCGTCATACTCCCGAAAAATTTTAAACACAAGTTGTTAAATGATTCAAAACAGATGAGTGAAGCAAACCGGAATTATCTTCGTCCCCTCATCGAAGAAAAAGCGATCGCCTGGGAAGTGGCTTCGGTGTCGCACAAAGAAATTGATGAGATCAATATTCTGAATGCTTCCTTTCTTGCTATGCATCGTGCACTCGGTCAGTTGAAACAAACTCCGGAACTTCTGCTGATCGACGGCAACCGTTTTAAAAAATACAAAAACATACCGCATCATTGCATCGTGGAAGGTGATGGCAAGTACGCTTCCATTGCCGCCGCATCTGTTCTTGCGAAAACGTACCGAGATGAATTTATGCTGCGCCTGCACGATCAGTTTCCTCTGTACGGCTGGATCAAAAACAAAGGGTACGGAACAGCCGCGCATCGACATGCGATTCTTGAACATGGCGTTACGCCCTTTCACCGCATGTCGTTCAGGTTGTTGCCGGATCAACCGGAGTTGAATTCAGAACAACCTCTTATCAACACGATTGTGTAAATAATTAGCGTTACTGCTTGCAATCGCTCCATTGCTTTAATGATAGCTTTGTCAGGGACTATATTTTTCCATTCCTGATTTATGAGACGAGTTGTTATTTCTTCCTTTCTTACACTGGTCATCCTCGCACTGGTAGCTGCCGCATATTTTTATTTTCAGCGTTACTCCATCGTCTCTACTGACCCTGTAAATGCTGTTCCCGCGAATGCCGTGTTTTTCATCGAAGCAAAAGGAACAAAAAATATTTTGAAGAAACTTTCAGCGGAAAATCTCTGGTCATCCATACTCAGTTCAGATTCAACCGCGGATAATAACCTCAAACTTTTTGATTCGGCTATGTCGTCGAATGACGCGGCGAAAGAAACCTGGGAGAACAAAACAATTTTTCTCTCCGCTCATCTTACCAAAGCAAACAGCATCGATTACCTGTACGTTACAAATGTTCCGTCGGAATGGTCCGATGAAAAAAATGAACGTTTTATTTCGGACGCGTTTCATACAACTTCTCCTTTCAGCAAACGTGTATATGAAAATGTTACCGTGCATGAACTGACTGTATCACCTGATCAGCATTTTTCGTTCGCTGTTTCGAAAGGAGTTTTCATCGGCAGCTTTACCTCCTTCCTGATTGATGATGCCATCCGCCAGCTGAAGAGCGGAACTTCTGTGAGCAAGTCAAAAGCGTTTACAAAAATTTTAAAAAAATCAGATGCGAAAACCGCGGCAACCGTTTACATCAACTACATCAGTCTTCGCGAATTTTTTACTGCATTTACTTCCGGAGGAAATACAGAACTAATCAATGGCATTGGCTCATTCGCACGCTGGAGTAAATTAGACGCCACCATTCTGCATAATGGTTTGCTGTTCCATGGACTGAGTTCTTCCGTTGACACTGCTGATTTTATTTCATCACTCAACGGACAACAGCCGCAACGAATTGACATGACGGAAATTATTCCGGCACGAACAGCGTTGTTTATTCACATCGGGTTGAGTGACTATTCAAAATATTACCATCACCTGCTTTCTAATTCTGTTTATTTTGATCCGGAGAATAAAAGAAAGGAAACCATCCGGGCGATTGGAAAAAAATTCGATGTTGATCTTGAAAAAAACCTCACCGGATGGATCGACAATGAGATCGCATTAGTTGTTACCGAGTCCGGGAGTTCCGCATTCGGAAACAGCTGTTATGCCTGCATCAAGGCAAAGGACATTGAACAGGCATCCGCTTCACTTTTACAAATTCAAACCGTCGTAAATAAAAATTCTGGAGCGGGTAAACCTGAAGAATACCGGAAACATACACTTGGTTTTATTAATCTCACCGGACTGGTACCGCTTTTCTACAGCAATCTTTTCAGCAACGTCAACAAATTTTATTTTACGTCTGCCGGAAAATACATTGTGATTGCGAACCAGGCCGCCGCGCTCCGCAGTTTTATTGATGATTTCGAAGATGATAAAACATTGTCGGATGAAGCGGCATTTAAAAATGTTTCAAGAAATGCGGAACGTTCATCTAATTTTTACCTCTATGTGAACCTGGTTCGTGCGAAAAATATTTTCCGTCATTACGCATCCGATGATCTCAATGCAAGGATCGATAAAAATCGCACTCTCCTGAACACGTTTTCTTCTTTCACGTTTCAGCTCATGAACAGGAATGACGTGTTCGCGACGACTGCCCAGTTTTTGCAGGCGACGGAAAAAGTGAACGATGCCAATCTCCTGTGGTCAACGCAACTTGATACCCTCGTTACGATGGCACCGTTTATACTGACGAATGCGGAAACGAAAGATAAATTTATTATGGTGCAGGATGAAGGCAATATGCTTTACATGATTGATGATGCGGGAAACATTGCCTGGAAAAAACCACTGCCTGAAAAAATTATCAGTGGTTTTCACATCGTGGATGCGAACCGAAATGGCCAACAACAAATTTTGTTTAATACCGCTTCGCAACTTTATCAACTGGATCTCACCGGGAATGATTACGGAAATTTTCCGATCCATCTTCCTGCATTGGCTACAAACGGTTGTGAAGTTTTTGATTTCGACGGGTCGAAGAATTACAAAATATTTATCGCCTGCAAAAACCGGATGATCTATACGTATGAGATCAGCGGAAAGCCAATGAGCGGATGGCTTTTTAATCAACCTGTAAGCGAAGTAACGAAGCCGATTCAAAATTTTAAAGTGCTCGACAAAGATTATATCTTAATTCATAACAGCAACGGAGCGGTTTTTCTCCTCGACAAAAAAGGAACCATCCGCCTCGCTTTGAAGCAAACGTACATTGGAAAAAACAGTACGTTCTCTTTAATGCCCGGTGATTCGGCGGATGCCGCTCATCTTGTTACGACCGATACCACCGGAAGAATACTAAATATCTATTTTAACGGAACAGTGAAATCGAAATCATATTTGCCGATGTCGTCCGATCATGCATTCACGCTGGCAGATGCTGATGGTGACGGGAAACCGGATTATGTTTTCCTTGACCATCACCAGTTAAATGTGATGAGAGACGACAGCTCTTTGATCTACTACCATATTTTCATAGAAGATATTTTACCTGAAATTCACGCTTTCTCTTTTACTTCTTCGTTGCAACAACTCGGATTCGCTTCATCGTCCGATAATAAATTTTATCTCGTGAACAAAGACGGTAAAATTGCAAATGGTTTTCCCGTAAAAGGATTTACAGGCATCACCTCAAACGATTGGGGAACGGATGGAAAAAGAATACTTATTACTTCTGGAACGGATGGAACGGTGTATACTTATAACCTGGAGTAAGTGGATGTTGGAAGATGGAAAATAGCTGCGATACTTCCGCAGTCATTCCGTAGAAACCTTGTTAATAAATGGACTGTCTCTTTCAATTCTTCCTGACTCCAATTGGAAAATACCCATTTCAAATAAACAAGATGCTTCCAGCAAGACGCAACTTTTGCATTTTCCTCGCCGAAACTAAGAACTAAGAACTAAGAACCAAAAACCAAGACGGTTCACTGCTAAAAATTACAATCCTCCCGCTTTAAAGCCGCCCCATTACCAATGAACTATTGAACCAATAAACCGGTTCCTTTTCTGACCTTTTGTGTTTCAACAATGAATCTTGTATGTTTGTGTTGAGAACATAAAATCTTTTTTTTTATTTTTTTTCATCACACGAACTAAACACAATATCCTGACATACAAACAACACAAAAAAAACTCTCATGAAAAAATTATGTACGCTACTATTATTTCTCTTCTTCCTTTACCATGCGAAGGCACAAGAGATGCTGGGCATTGCAAACAGTAATTATGCGGGCACCAACGGATTACTTTTAAATCCGAGTAACTTTGTTGAGAACAGAAATAACCTCGACATTAATCTGCTCACCTTCGGAATCAGTTTTGATAACGATTATATCTATTTTCCGAAAGATAAAATTTCTTTTTTCGGATTCAGCGATCTGGCTGACCTGAGCAAGAACCGTGGATATACTGATGCCAAAAATGCCGGCAACAAAGACAACAAGAATTTTAATATGAACCTGTTAATCCGCGGACCATCTGCTACCTTTCATGTTGCCAAACACTGGTTCGGTATTCAAACAAACCTCCGTTTTGGACTCGACCTCACAGATGTCAATTACGCCATTGCAAAATTTTCGTATGAAAAACAAGGATTGCATTACGCGCCGCTGCAGGAGCAACAAATTAAAGCTGATCCGTTTTCTATCGGCACCATGTTGTGGCGCGAACTCGGAATTACATACGGACATAAGATCTACGAGAAAGACAAACATTACCTGAAAGGCGCTGTCACCATCAAACGTCTTTCATCGTACGGCTCAGGATGGGTAAAAGCAAATGGCTTCCAGTTAGAAGTAGATACAAATGTGATCAAAATCACAGATCCAAATGTGCAATACGGACATGCATTCACAAGTGATTTAAAAGGAACAAATTTCGGAGACGTAACTGGTAATAACTTAATTCTTGGAACCGGTTGGGGATTTGATTTCGGAGTGACGTATGAATACCGTCCGAAGTTTGATGAAGCGCGTTATGATATGGACGGTGAACGAATCCAGGATCCGACTATGAACAGTTACAAATGGAGAATCGGATTAAGCGTGACTGATATCGGATTTGTAAAGTTCGACAAGAACACACAGGATTTTGATTTGAGTGGTTCATCGTTGTATAAATGGGTAAACTGGGACACGGTGAAAATCGCAAACACCATGTACTTCGATACAACAAACAGTAACAATGCATACGGACTTCCAAATGTATCAGCAAAACACAACACGTATGACATGGGTCTTCCGCGCAACATCAGTTTGCAGGTTGACTATAACATCAGCAAAAATTTGTATGCTGACTTAACATGGATACAACGCTGGAAAAGAAATACACCTGAAGTTGTTTCAGCAAGTTTGCTTGCCGTTACTCCGCGGTTTGAAAAAAAATGGATTGAAGTTGCCGTTCCGATGTCCTTATATCAATATAACCAATTTCGTATCGGGCTTGCTTTGCGTTTAGCAAGTTTGGTGATCGGTTCCGATAAATTCGGTTCGCTGCTGGGCCTCTCTGATTTAGGCGGAATGGATTTTTACACCTCGTTGAAATTTACACTTGGCCGTAGAAAGATCAGAGACCAGGATGGAGACGGAGTATCCGACAAAAAAGATAAGTGCCCGAAAGACCGCGGTACATGGGCAACAATGGGTTGTCCTGATCGTGATCACGATGGTATCATGGATAGCGAGGATGATTGTCCGGATGTTGCAGGTCTTGCCAAGTTCAAGGGTTGTCCTGATACTGATGGCGATGGCATCCCTGATAAAGACGATGATTGTCCTACAGTTCCGGGGCTTGCGCAATTCAAAGGTTGTCCTGATACGGATGGTGATGGTATTCCTGACAAGGACGATGATTGTCCTAACATTCCGGGACTTGTACAATTCAGAGGATGCCCTGATACAGACGGTGACGGCATTCCGGATATACAGGATAGTTGTCCTACCGTTGCAGGTTTGATAGCGCTTCATGGTTGTCCTGACACAGATGGTGATGGTATCACAGATCTTCAGGACAGTTGTCCATTAGTAGCAGGACCGATTTCAAATCACGGTTGTCCTCTGGTTGAAAAGATTATAGAGAAACCGAAAGAGCCGGTGAAAGTTGAGTTGACGAAAGAAGAACAGGAAGTTATTAATAAGGTGTTCAAGAACCTGGAGTTTGAAACCGGCAAAGCGATTATCCGTGAAAGTTCATTTGCGTCGCTTGGCGAACTCAGTGATTTGATGAAGAGAAAAACTTCGTTCAAATTATTGGTTGACGGACACACCGATAATGTCGGCGGCAAAATACCGAACCAGAAACTTTCGCAGGCGCGTGCCGATGCGGTGAAAAAACACCTCACCGATAAAGGAGTTGATGGTGGACGCATTACAACAAAAGGTTATGGTTTAACAAAACCTGTTGCGTCTAACAAAACACCTGAAGGCCGTCAGAAAAACAGACGCGTTGAATTTACGGTAGTGGAATAAGGTCTAACTCTAAAGTTAGTTAAAACAAAACCCCGACGAATTGTTATACTTTGTCTGGGTTTTGCTTTGAGGAGCTATGGTATTTTTTCTACCTTCGGGAAGGCTCCATTATTTTCCGGGGAAGGTTTCTTTAATTAACATGATAGCGGCAATTAATTTTACTATTCAACTTAAAGACAAAGTAAATTCATTATGAAACTTAGAGATGAATTATTTGGTCCAAGCAAGGACGAAGTTTGGAAACGATTGTCTAAAGAATTGAACGGTAAATACTATGAAGGTAATTATGCGCAACCAGCAAAGGTTGAAGTCAAGTATAAAATGTGGACAATAGTACTTGATACGAATTTATGGGGTTCAGTTTCTAAGCCAACTATTTTTCCAGAAACTACAAGATTGAGAGCGCTATTTAAAAATAAAGATAATTTTCAAATGGTAATTTCAAGTAAAGGTTTTTTAAAATCATTATTTGGCAAAACCGAAGTTGAAATAGGATTCCCCGAATTTGAAAGAAAATTTATAATCAGTGGAAATGATCCTAAAAAATTAAAATTTTTGTTTTCCAATCCAAGAGTTAGGGAGCTACTACTTAAAGCTAATAATGTTCACTTCGAAATCCGAGATCAGGAAGGGCAATTCACGGGAACTCAATTACCGGAGGGAGTAAATGAATTATATTTTAAAGTGGAAGACATAATTATTGACCTGGAACAACTTAAAATCTGGTTTGAATTATTTTCCGAAGTTCTCAATCAACTTTGTCACATGGATTCAGCGTATGAAGATGATCCGAATATTATCCTTGAATAGCAGCTTAACTGCGGCTAGTCGAGTCACGCAAAAGTGAAATTCTTTTGCGTGACTCGACTATGTGCAACTCTATTAGCACCCTGCGAACCCCAAACTTTTGTGCCTTGAACGGATTTTTTTGGAATTACGCTGGACAACAACCGACACCGCTTTGAATGCCTACGCTAAAAAAAATAAATTTGTAAAAAACCCACCCACTCCACCGCACAAAACACACTTTCATTTATTTTACCGCACCACACTCACCGCTTCGTTGCAAGTTGCCTGCTTTAATGGAAAATTTCTAAAAACTTTTCAGCCATTTTAAACTTTTCTTTAAAAAATAGTCAAATAAAAAAATAAACATCTCCGCCGCAGAGCAGCGGAGTATTTGATGGGAATTCTTTCCGATCGCCCCAAGGGGCGGGGAATAATTCCCATCAGATCCCGA
>JAYVZS010000025.1:0-6357 GCA_043783155.1 Bacteroidota bacterium
AGATCCCGATACGCTTCGCTACCGGGATCAATTCGACTTAATCGTTTCAGTGCACCGCCTGCGGCGGTTTCTAAAACGATAGTCTCATTGATTTAAACACTTTTTAAGAAAATATTTCTTCCAATTTTACAAGCACATCGCCTTGCAATAAAGGAATAACATGCGTTTGATTCGGTGTAAGACAATATTCAATATCGCGTTCAATGTTCAGTTTCTTTAATCTTCTCCGGTGCGATGAATTCTCAAGGAACTTAAACATATCTTCTTTCGCAAGCGAGTAAAGATAATCAGCGGCAATGGCAGAGTCACAATCGGAAGTAAACAATCCAGTCTTTTTCAATTGATGGACAACTGCTCCGGCGAACAATGTATCTTCCATGTTGAACCGGTTTTTCCAGCCCGAACACAAACACAACACATTACTTTCCTGCCTCGCCAGCCATTCACAAAGTGAATCAAGATTCAGAAATGAACCGATCACAACCTGCTTTGCATACTTCGCCACTTTGATGGCTTGCGTTCCGTTCGTTGTAGAAATGGCAATTGATTTTCCTTTCACAGCATCACCCATAAAGCTGAAAGGGGAATTACCAAAATCAAATCCCTCAATCATTTCTCCGTCACGTTCAGCGGCAATCACAAAACCCTTCTCTTTATATTTTCTTGTTTCTTCAACGCCTTCAACAGGAATTATTTTTTCAGCGCCATGCTCAAACGCAACACACATCGATGAAGTAGCGCGCAATACGTCAATCACCACAACGATACTGTCGGCAGAATCATACAGGCCGAACAAGGCCGGGGAACTGCAAACTTCGATTATCTTTTGCTCTTTCATGAGTTAATACCTGTAGCGAATTACGAAACCTGTAGCGAATTACGAATTAAAAAACGAATTTACGAATACACGAATGGCGACACACAATAATACTTGGCTTCACCATTAGCGTATTCGTAAATTCGTAAATCGCTACAGGAACACATTCTATTTACCATGTCAATTAATAAATTCTATTCTACAATTTCAAGATGAACCGCTATTCGTGTATTCGTAAATTCGTAAAAGATTCGTAAATCACTACAGGAACAAATTCTATTTACCATGTCAATTAATAAATTCTATTCTATAATTTCAAGATGAACCGCTATTTGCGTATTCGTAAATTCGTAAAAGATTCGTAATTCGCTACAGGAATATATTTGCATTTACTTTGAAGATTTATAGAAAGGAACCTTCACCACTTTCGCCTTCAGGTTTTTATCGCGAACAGGAATAAAAATTTCCATTCCTTCTTTCGCATAAGCTGTCTGCACATACCCCATCCCGATTGCTTTTTGAAGTGTCGGGGATTGGGTTCCCGATGTAACATTTCCAATCTTCTCCCCCTTCTCATTCTTTATTTCATAATGATGGCGGGGAATTCCACGATCAATCATTTCGAAACCGACCAGCTTCTTCACAACACCTTTTTCCTTTTGCGTTAGTAGCGCTTTGCTGTTTGTAAACTCTTTCGTGAATTTTGTAATCCATCCCAAACCCGCTTCAATCGGTGACGTGGTGTCATCAATATCATTTCCATATAAACAAAATCCCATTTCGAGACGAAGTGTATCGCGCGCGCCCAAACCAATCGGTTTGATACCGGCAGATCTCCCTGCATTGAAAACAGCATCCCATATTTTATGTGCAGCATTGTTCTCCACGTATATTTCAAAACCTCCTGCTCCTGTATAGCCGGTTGCGGAAACAAGCACATTGTCGACACCGGCAAACGTTCCTTTCTTAAATGAATAATATTCCATGTCTTTCAGGTCCATCGATGTAAGCGGTTGAAGCACTTCCGCAGCTTTTGGTCCCTGTACAGCAAGCAGTGAAGTTTTATCAGAAATATTATGCATCTCCACATGCTTTGTGTTATACTTCATCAGCCAGTTCCAGTCTTTCTCAATGTTAGATGCATTGACAACAAGCATGTATGTTTTTTCATCAATCCTGTAAACGAGCAGGTCGTCCACAATTCCACCTGTTTCATTCGGCAGGCAGGAGTACTGAACTTTACCGTCCACTAATTTTGACGCATCATTGGAAGTAACACGCTGGATGAGGTCCACTGCATCCGAACCTTTCAAAATAAATTCACCCATGTGAGATACATCAAATACTCCTACTCCATTTCGTACCGTTTCATGCTCGGCATTGATTCCTTCATACGAAACCGGCATGTTGTACCCGGCAAAAGGAACAATCTTCGCTCCCAGTTTCAAGTGAATATCTGTAAGCGCCGTATTTTTCAATTCTGTTGCAACGTCTTCCATATTTTATTAATTTGAAGTTCAAATATATTATTTTAATCTTAACTATATGGTAGCCGGGAGTATTTAGTTCGGTGTTAGGAGCAAAAACCAGCAGGCATCGTCTCCGAACCAATCACGAGAAAAGGTTTATGAAATTTTCCTTATTCGATTGCAATGAATATTTCTGAAGAATCTTCTCTCTCGTTTTACTGCTGAGCCGGTGAAGATATTCAGAATCACTGATCAATTTTGACAAATAGAATGTCCAGTCATCCGTCGTTTTACAGATGCAACCGTTTACATCGTGATCAACGATTTCCCTGTTCACTCCTACATCTGAAACAACGGCAGGAATACCGAGCGCCATGTATTGCAACGCTTTGAATCCGCATTTGCCACGCGCCCAGATTTCATCCGGCATCGGCATAATACCGACGTTAAAATTCAGTAAGTCATCAATCTCCTCCAGTTTGCTCCACTTGATAAACTTCAATGATTTTAACTGAAGTTTCGGAGGCACATCGCAGATCACATGAAATTCAAAATCGAATTTTTTCTCCAACTCTTCCATCACCGGGAACAATCTTTCGAGATACGGAAGCGTTGAATGAGAACCTGTCCAGCCGATAATAAATTTGTGGTTGCTGTGATCGGTTGTCGTGTTGTGATGTTCATCCGTATCGATCGTAGTCGGATTGTAAATCACATTCGTGTTATATTGTTTTGCAAAATCTCCGAGAAAATTATTTCCGACAGAAACCTTGTCTGCCAGCATGCAGATGTTACGCGGATTATGAAAACGTTTTAACACCATCGTCAACTTGCTGTTGTTTTCAGACGCATTGGGAAGCCAGATGGCATCATCGAAATCGTAAATGGTTTTCTTCTTAAACATCGTTGTGATCAGCCATTCAAAAAGCGGCGGACCAAAAGGAGTCGCTTCACGGTGAATGAAAACAAAATCATATTTTCTCAACCTGAAAAGATCACGAAATCTACGATACATCCCACGGATAATGGCCGCACATTTCCCGAACCAATGCCCGGGCCGGTATAGAATAGCCCATGCCTCCAGATCAATAAAAGGAGAAACATCATACCCGATTCCTCTTTTTTCCAACTCCGGAAAGTACTGCTCAAAGCGGAAACGCTGGCTGGGCGCTTCGCCCTGTGGATAGGGAGCGATGAAAAGAATTTTCATTTCAGATGTTTAAAATAACACTTGCTTTACAGCGGATAAAGATAAAAAATGATTCACGACAGCAGGATCAAAATCAATGATAATACAAACACAATCAAATGAACTACTTCGCCGCAGAACATCGGGATATCGTACGGATATTTTCGCAATCACCCCAATGGGAAGGGGAATAATCCCAAAAAGATTCCGATCCCGATTGCAATCTGAATCCGAATTAATTCGACTTCATTATTTCAGTTCATCGGCTTCGGCCCCTTCTAAAATGATAGTTCTCATTGATTTAATTTTTAATCTATCTTTGAAAGTTGAATCGAAAAAGCAACAATAAAAAATGATTAAACTCACAGAAAAAAATACTCCGCGTTGGATAATTTTTTTGTTCGATCTAACTGCTTGCGCCGGTTCGTTGCTGCTGGCATACCTGCTTCGATTTAATTTCCATATTCCAAAAGTAGAAATCGACCGCTTCGTCTATCCTTTTTCAACACTCCTGCTGGTAAGGGCTTCCACATTTCTTATTTTAAAAACCTATGCCGGCATCATACGTTACACCAGCACGAAAGACGCGCAGCGAATTTTTGTAAGCATTACAACAGGATCTGTTGTTTTTGTCGTCGTCAATTTAATTTCATACCGGCTATCGAAGACTTACATCATTCCTTTTTCAATTGTCATCATTGATTTTATCACCTCTACTTTTTTCCTGATCGCCGCACGGGTATTTGTAAAAACACTTTACATGGAAATCCGGAATCCATCACGCGAAAAATCGGACGTGATCATTTACGGTGCCGGTGAATCAGGCATTATCACGAAACGCTCGCTCGACCGCGATAAGGGAACGAAATACAAAGTAATTGCTTTTGTGGACGACGAGGAAAACAAAAGCGGGAAAACACTGGAAGGCATTGAGATTTTTAATTCAAAGAAAGATCTTGATGATTTACTGAGAAACCATCCACAGGCAAGTCTCATCATCAGCATTCAGAATATTTCACCGAAACGAAAACAGGAGATCATCGAAAAATGTCTTAGTTATGACACCAAAGTATTGAATGTTCCTCCTGTCAACAGCTGGATCAACGGGCAACTCAGCTTCAACCAGCTGCGCAAAATTAAAATTGAAGAGTTACTTGAACGGGAACCTATTCTTCTCGACAAAGAAAAAATCAAAGCGGAACTAACGGGAAAAATAATTCTTATTACCGGTGGAGCCGGTTCTATCGGCAGTGAATTAGTGAGACAGATCATTCCTTTCAATCCCCAAAAAATTATTGTCGTCGACCAGGCAGAATCACCGTTATACGAACTTGAACTTGAAATCAACGAACGGTTCCATGTAAAGAAATTTGAAACTGTTATCGGCGACATCAGCAAGAAAGAACGGATGCGCAGAGTGTTCGAAGCATTTCGTCCACAGATTGTATTTCATGCAGCCGCTTACAAACATGTTCCGTTGATGGAAAACAATCCATCGGAAAGTATTCTCACCAATGTGTACGGAACCAAAACAGTCGCCGATCTCGCACATGAATTTAAGGCCGAAAAATTTGTAATGATTTCGACTGACAAAGCAGTGAACCCGACGAGCATCATGGGCGCAACGAAACGCATTGCCGAAATTTACTGCCAGTCGCTGAACACCACTTCTTCCACCCGCTTCATCACCACCCGTTTCGGAAATGTGCTCGACTCAAGCGGTTCCGTGATTCCGAGATTCAAAAAACAAATTGAAGAAGGCGGACCTGTCACTGTTACGCATCCCGAAATAACACGCTTCTTTATGACGATCCCGGAAGCGTGTCAGTTGGTACTGGAAGCCGGCGCGATGGGAAACGGCGGAGAGATTTTTATTTTCGATATGGGAAAGAGTGTGAAGATCATTGACCTCGCGCAGAAGATGATAAAACTCTCGGGACAAACTTTGGAAAAAGATATCCAAATTGTCTTTACCGGTTTAAGACCGGGAGAAAAAATATACGAAGAGTTACTGAACGACAAAGAGAAAACAATGCCGACACATCACACGAAAATTATGATCGCGAAAGTTCGTGAGTACGATTTTAAAGAAATCGAGAAAGAGATTTCGGAACTGACGGATTTGTTCGGCGCGCAAAACAACGAAGCGATTGTAAGCAAGATGAAAAAAATTGTTCCGGAGTTTGTGTCGCATAATTCGGTGTATGAGAAATTGGATGTAAGATATTAGAAGCGAGATGTAAGATTCGGGAGAGCAAATCTTGACTCTCATTCTTGATTCTTAACTCTTGATTCTTGGTTCTCAGTTGTTGGTTGTTGGAAATAAATTAACTTATACTATAACTTAATCGCGCACCGTTAACTGTTGACCGCAGACTATAACACAACATGGAACTCTATCTTTTTAAACACAAAACCGGCATCGAAATTCGTTTCGCTGACATGGACGCATTCAATCATGTGAACAATGCGAACTACCTCACCTACCTTGAAATTGCACGGATAAAATATTTCGAGGAAATTGCTGATTGGAAATACGATTGGTCGAAGAAAGGAATTATTCTCGCCAAAGCGGAAATCAATTTCATTATTCCGGTTGAGTTCAGGGATGAAATCTCAGTCTATACACGGTGTTCAAGATTAGGAACAAAAAGTTTTGATCTTGAATACAGAGTGGTGCGCATGCTGAAAGACAAGGAACAATTGATGGCGGACGGAGTTACAGTTATGGTTGCTTTTGATTACGACCAGAAAAAATCGATTGAGATTCCTGCGGAGTGGAAAGAAGCGATCAGGAAATTTGAATGCGTTGAGAAATTATGAGTTGTTGGGATTTTTCTTTATGTGAACAATCTACTTTCTAATCCCTTCAAAAAATTCTT